>NZ_CP084622.1:3888348-4194275 GCF_020422885.1 Mesobacillus sp. S13
TGTACGCAATTAGCGAAAGGACAGAAGATTACTCTGCCATCTTCCTTCACTGCCCAGATACAGCTTTGACATTTCTTCACTCTGCCCTCACCTCAATAAGTAGTATATAAAACTATAAGTCATGGTTATTCCTACTACTTATGGGCATTCCTATGGCAAAAAGAAACCTCTCATGCGTATAAGCAAAAGAGGCTTCTGTTCTTCTGTATCTTAATCTTATCTTCTGCCCTGGCAATGGTTTTCCTCACTGTCCCTATGTGTACGTTCAGCATGTATGCAATATGGCTTTCAGGGAAGCAGTAACCTCTGGACATTAAGTATATTTCCTTCTCTCTCTCGGTCAATGTGGATAGAGCATCAGCGATCAACTCTTTATCGTATGCTGACAGTGTGCTCTCTTTCTTATGTTCATCCCAGCTGTACACATTATCATCCATGCTCCTGAAGTATCTTTGCATAAGCAGCGGGTCAAATGGTCTCTCACGCTCATACGCTGCCCTTCTCTCAATCCCCCGCTTATTCCCCGGCCTTCTCCCTGTCTGCATCCA
The DNA here is from genome assembly GCF_020422885.1 of Mesobacillus sp. S13. Lineage (NCBI taxonomy): Bacteria > Bacillati > Bacillota > Bacilli > Caryophanales > Bacillaceae > Mesobacillus > Mesobacillus sp. S13. The sequence continues at coordinate 3,888,897 of NZ_CP084622.1, forward strand.
TTCGAGAGCATAACTGATATCCGATGCCATGCCCCCGAGCAGTTTATTGTCCTCTACAGATGCAGATTGTTGGAGAAGGCGAATGCTTTTTAAGGCTTGCTTGTATTCCTCGATTAGGTCTTGCAATTCGACCTCCCCCTTTTAGGTGGTTTAAGTAAATAAGTATGCTGAAAGCTTAACTGCTGCATAGATTATTCCTATTGTTATAAAAACAGATGGTACAAGCACCAATACAGCAAGGAAGATAATCCATAGCAATGAAGCAATTAGTATGAATACCAGATAAACTCCTTCGAGCATCCATTTAAATGAGTCTATAATGAATTCCTTCACCTTCGCCCCTCCTGTCTAATTTGTAGAATGTTAGATTGGTTACGCTAAATCATCGAATAGTTCACTAAATTTTTTCCACATCATCGAAAATAACTTCAAGGTCTGTAAGTGCTTCTTCTAATAAATCTGGACTTTCTGCTCCATCTGCATCGTGATATTTCCGTACCTTGTAAATGGCTTTTGTAATCAAATTAAATTCACCAGATGACAATTCATAAACAACGGTTTCTCGCTTTTTCAAGTCCATTCACCTACCTTTTACGCTAATTCTTCATCCTCTTGACCGCAATCTACACAAACAAAAGCATTTGTATCTGTATAGGTTGATTCAATAACCCTTTGAACTGTGTTCATTCCGTCAATCGAACAAAAACGCTCTATTTCTTCCCCGATTTCATACTTCACAACGATTCCTCCTTAGTGAACCTTTTTACTCTTCGGTTTGTGCATTAATTGACTTCTAAAACAGTTCCGCCAACTCTATCAGCTACCCAATCTGCCTGCGACTTTGAATTGAATTGTCTAGCTTCTATATCCATTGAAGTGACTGATATTTCTTTATTTGCTAAATCATATTCAAACAAGTACTCATCGACATTAGTGCGAATAATAAAGTACATTTTTACTCTCCTTTCTGTGTCGCTATTTTGGTCTTTACTTCATCACCCAATCATCTTCCATCCACGCTTCAACCTCACGCTGATCTCTTTCCTTCTAAGCGGTTCAAACACCCAGGTTGCGAGTCCGTCATCCTCCCTGACCAACATCACCCATTCGCGGTGGATGTTTCTTCTCATGCTAAGTCCTGTTTCAGCTTCAGATAGGCTAACTGGCGAATAGGTGCCAGCTGAGTTTCTAAATCAGCCACTCGTTCTTGTAATGCCTGTACATAATCCACACTTAACGAAGGCGCGTTTCTTAGTTGCCCAATCTCCGATTCCAGGTCATCGCAGCATCCTGTTAGATGGTCAATTTTGCTTTCTGCCTCAGCCAGCAACCCTTCCAATTCCTCAATGCGTGAATCCTTGCTTTCCAATTCCGCTTTTAAAGCCAGCGATTCTCCTGCGTCAGCTTCTACCTTCCTAGCACTCTCGGAAACTTCTTTCGCTTCACTGTGAACCTGTGGTGCGTTTTTAAGACCGTTCAAAGCGTTCCCTATTTCCGCTTTATGCTTCTTCATCCAGTGATGGATAGTCGGATCAGATACACCTTTCATTTCTGCAATTTTCATGATGGACAGTTTCTCAATATGTTTTAACTGGATAAATTCGTCCACAGTTAGATTGAGTTTCCCTCTCGCCATTTCGTCATCCCCTTTTGGTTTCTTCTTCAACAAACCGAAATTCCGCAATAATTCAAAAAAGTGTTGGTCACCCATCCCTAAATGTTTCTTGATCACTCTTCTCTGCACCTGATGTTCTAGCAAAAGCTCTATATCACTCCTGGTCATATCCTGTCCTTTATCTAAGATGGGTTGGAACTGTTCAAGAGGATCTCTAACCAAAGAGGATTGAAGGCCGTCGATTTCTGTGCAAATGGAACAGCCCTCGCAAGTAATGAAAGTGCCGCCGTGTCGGTCAATCAAATCGTTTATTTTAATCCGCACCTGTTTCATGGCTCACCGCCTAGATAATTCAGTTTCTTCTTTCACCTGTTCCGCGATTGCTACGGCCACTGCTGCAACGTGAATCAATTCGGTATAGAGGTTATTTGCATCACTTTCCTTGCCCCATCCTCTTTTCGCCTGCATCGCCTGTGCAACTTCCCCGACTTCTTCCACAAGGATTGTCAGCCATGTGCCGTAATCGTGCCTCTGATGGCCCCACAATTTGTTCTGGCGGAATCTTTCGAGCAAGACTTCACTGCATACGTTTTGAGATATACTCACGCTCACACTCTCCTTAATCCATACTTGCTGATAATCCCGCCTATTTGCTCCGCTTTGACACCCAGATACTCCGCAATCTCTCTCGGCATGTATCCCTTTCCGTACATCACCACAACGTCTGTGAGCATATCCTGTGTCCATCTGGACTGTAATTCCCTCAACGCTTCGTATTTATAACTAAAATCGCAATCTTCAGACAGTGCAATCTGCAAAAGTTGCTGCTTATTGGCCGATTCCCAATTCATGCCTTTTCCCTCCAGTTGAATTTTTCATTGACTGGATAAGTGATGGCTTTTTCTATAGGCCAACGCAGATTGCCGACTCGATTCTTAACAGTCGTCGCTTTAATTCCGTTCTTAGCAGCTATCGCTAAATGTTCATCCGTATATTTCTTTGGCTTCGGTCTTTTGTAACCAAGTGGTCTCACGCACGCCTCTTCTGGTGTCCATCCGTCTTTTATACGAGAAATGAAGGTCGTGTGTTTGATACCATTTTCTAAGGCGATCTTCCTGAATTTCTGCAACTCAGGATAACTCTTTTTTACAGGTTGTGTGATGGCTCTCCTTTTCGAGAAGTTCTGCATATAAAATCGCTGATAAGCAAGCCTTCTGTTGATTCCGTTCTTTTCCGCTATTTCATAATCTTCATCTGTTAGATATTCCAAGAAGGCACCTCCTAGAAAAATTTCGCTTCTTCACATCCAATATCCACACGCTTCAAAACTGCCAGTGTCAGTGTTTCCTTCAAGTCTTCATAATCCGCTTCATAAATGCTTTTATCCTGGACTGTTCGATAAACGTTCATTTCTGCTAAATCTTTGATGAGGATAGCCGTGATCCGTTCGATTGACCTATCGTACAAAATCCCCATTTTCCCCAGCTCCTAATTGTTCTTTCGCAAGGCCCTCATTTTCCGCTTATACCGCACATCTTTATCGATTTCGCATTTCTTGCACCATGACCGCACGTACTCTCCGCCTGTCCTCATTCCATATGCTGATAAAGCTTTGTATTTTAAACAATGTGGACATTTCTTTACTTTCACGACTTCGCCATTCCGGATAGCTTCGTAGATCATCAGCTTACCTTCTCTGCATAATCCGTTTTCAGAACGAAATTACATCCACAGGAACAATTGAATTTCACTCTGCCGATTCCACTGGCTTTTTTAAGCGTATAAATCTGATACTTGCACTTTGGGCAGTAAGCTTTATACATTCCGGTTCACCCTCGCTTCCAGGTAGGCTATCCACACTCTTTGAGATTCAAGTTGTTCATGTAACTCTAAGTTTTCCTCCAAGACTTCCATGAGCAGTTTCCTTCGATTCGTCTCCTTCAGCTTTTTGTTTTCTTCCCTCAACTTTTGAATCTCCAGGCACAATTCCGCGTATGACTTTACTGTGGTGATCATTCGTCATCACCCCAACGGAAATCCAAACTGGCTAATGCTTGGAGTCCTAGGACACATGCCATCATCCACAATTCATCTGAGTACACTATCACCGGCACCGCGAGCATTAAAGCCATCAGCACTCTTATTCCACTCATCGTTTCCCCGCCTTCCTCTTTCCGTTTGAGTTGTAATATCTATCCTTCGGGTCGAGCTTCCTTAATCGGTCATTCAGCTTCCTGATCGTGTAGGCATAATTCTTCGCTCTTTTTTCGAGGGAATTAATTCTCTTCTTCGCATGAAACAGTTCCCAGCGTAATGTTTCGTTTTCATCGAATAATCTGTCTAGGTCTGATAGGTCGTTCATGTAAACTCCCCCTAATTGGCAGCCGCCTTTTTATATCGATTACTTTTCACGCACATTTCTGGAAGATTAGCTCTTACGAGTGCATCTGCAAATGGTGGCGGTACCGCATTGCCACACCTGGCTACTTGCTCTGTTTTCGGATAAGGCTTGCCTGCAAAATCCCGATCAATGATATAGTTTTCAGGAAATCCTTGTCCTGCATATAATTCATGTGGCTGCAGCATCCTCATTCCAATATCAGCGATTTTGTAATCTTGACCATTCACGGTAACAAGTCCGAATCTATCCCGAGTGGTTATCGTGTGTAATGGTTCGGATAAGTCTTGTCCAACGCTGGCACCGTAATAAGCTACAAGAAAGGCTTTTACTAATCCAAATCGATTTGCAGTAGGAATTGTGTAAATAGGTTCTCTTAATGTTTGGCCTCTGACTTCTCCAGGGTTTGTTTCCGTATAATATTGAGTCAAGAATGATAGCGCACCATCTGGAGCTTCAAATGGTTCGTTTTCTTTTAAAATAAACTTCTGAATACCTAATGAAATTCTCCTCATTGTGTTAGCTGCCAAAGGTTTTTTCCTTTGAAAAATCGAGGGTGTTCCAATACTCCAATCGATAATTTCTGAAGCTGTTCTCCAAGGTTTTAATTTTCCGACTTTTACACCCAAGCTGTTCGGATCTCCATGAGTAGGTTCAGGCCAAACTATCGGCCGGCCATCCCTGCGAGCTACCATGAAGAATCTTTTCCGGATAGTAGGTGCTCCATAATCGCAAGCCCTCAATTCACGAAAATCAACTTCATAGCCAAGTTTCTCCAAAGCTTTTACAAAACTGTTGAATGTGACACCTTGTTTTTTCTTAATTGGTTGACCGTCTTTCCCGATTGGCCCCCAAGTTTTAAATTCTTCCACATTCTCGAGCATGATCACTCTCGGCCGAACTGCAGCTGCCCATTTTACAGCAACCCATGCAAGACCTCTAATTTCCTTATTGACCGGTTTACCGCCTTTAGCTTTTGAAAAATGCTTGCAGTCCGGGGAGAACCAGGCTAAACCTACTTTTCTACCTTTGACTGCTTTAACCGGGTCCACTTCCCATACAGATTCACAATAATGCTCGGTATCTGGATGGTTGACTCTGTGCATGGCAATGGCTGCTGGATCATGATTGATAGCGATATCCACTGAAAGGCCTGTAGCCATTTCAATTCCTGTGGAAGCTCCACCGCCTCCAGCAAAATTATCTACAATGATTTCTCTGAATAAATCCAGTTGCACTTTTTCTCCCCCTTAATGTTTCAAAAACTCGCGGGCATAATAGAGCATGTGATGTAGGACGTAATTTCCTGTCAAGTGCGGAGGAAGGAAAACCGTTGAGAAGTTATATCGTGTCTCAAACGTTTTCAAACTCCCCAGCAGTGACTCAGGCTTGTACTTGCTCCGGTACTTTCCTTGCAATATCTTTTCGTAGCCATTCACATCTTCCACAATGAGCACGAATGGATGGCGGGAAGCTCTGATCAACTCATTCTCGAATCTGCTTCTGTCCTTAATCGATTCAACCAATTCATCGACTCCGTTTTTCCGCTCAATCAACGCAGCCAGGTATAAGTCTCTGGAAATCCCAAACTCTTCATTTTTCGGAATCATCGCTGAGTAATCGGCTGTTTTCATCGTCTGGAGTTTGAAAGGAACATCTTTCTTCCGGAAGTAATCGAGCACATGAGTATTCACTCTTTCACGAGTGTCCACAGTGATTGTGAGTGTGGCCAGTATCTTCTTCATTTCTGTATCTGTGAATTTATAGGAGAGTGCGTTCACCCTGCTGCAGCTCCCTTCTTGAAGTAAGCCATAGCCATTTCATATATCTCCTGTGAAAGCTTTTCCGTTTGTTCATCCTCGTAATTGGCCAGGAACTCATTGAATGTCCATCCGTTTTTCGAGAATAAGACAGCCAGCTCCATTACCTTGGTCAACGCTTCCTGATCATGCTGCAGCCATTCATTGATTTTCGTTTCCCTTCGGCAACCTTCCCTGTAGAAATCGAATATCTTATCAATCGTCTGCTTCACGCTGTGAATCCTGTCGGTATAACCACCATTCAGATACGTGATGATACGTGATTTATTTCCTTTGGCCAGTTCTTCAAGCTCTGGGTAGATGTTCGATGGATTGTTGATGTAAAGTTCACCATCTTCCACAGAGAATGAAGCTCCAAGGCTTTTAAAATCGGAAACTATTTGTTTTGGATGCACCTTATTCCCTCCAATTTCCAGTTAGTTACTGAATAGTTACTGAATAGTTACTGAATGAAAATCGCTCTATCCTTACTCTCCCAACGGTTTCAGCGATTTAGTTACTGAAAGTTACTCATTTTTGCATTACCAGCGTAATAAACGCTTTACGTGTATTTTTATATGAATATCTTTCATGAGAATGGAACAGGGATTTTCAGTAACTCTCAGTAACTAAGTAACTTTTACAATATTTAACAAGTACTTCAAACCATTGAAATATCAACGTTTCAGAGCCTTTTTCTATTAATCCGAGTAACGTTGTCGGAGTTACTGAAAGTTACTGAATCATTTTTCAGATACGACTTCTCCGACTTCAAACCGATTCCATCGAAGAAAACTTTGTTAGCTACACCGCGAAACTTTTTAAATCCTCGGGTTTCTAGTTGTCTATAAAACTGCCGATTTTTCAATTCCATTTCGTCATTTTCGAAGCACCAGCGTTTGTAATCCTCGTAAAGCTTCTTTGCTTCAGTGTTAGCATTAACGTGCATGATGCAGTTTTCTTCAAAGTATGGGCCGAGAATGTCCATATCCTGTCTGTAGCTTTCTGTGGCTTCCACGACTGCTGCAGGTTCTCCTAAACCTTCGGACTGCCACTTTAGGCAACCTTCTACCGCCCAGCGAAGTATTCCAGGCATTTCAGCTTCAATCTTCTCTGGAAGGTGTTTGTCGATTTGTTCCTTCGGTATCGTCACTGTGAAAGGCACCAAACGGATCCTGCGCCAAATCCCTTCATCATTGTTCTTGATGATCGGCTTGTGGTTGGTTGTGAAGAATACTTTAAACTCCGGTGTAAACTCGAAAAACTCTTGTCTGAGGAATCGGGCCGACATTTTCTCTCCACCTGTAATTTGCTTTACCAGTGATTCGGATAATTGTTGACCTTCCTCACTCTCCACAGCTGAGACGAATCTGGCACCGTCTAGCCTGGCTATATCGTTGTTGATGTTGTTGTCGTTTTTCTTTTTAATGAACGTGTCGCTGTTCGTCTGCCGGCCATAATCACCGAGCAGTGTTTGAATGGTATTAATAAATGTGGACTTTCCGTTTCGTCCTGTACCATAAAGGAAGAACATGACTTGCTCTGATATATCACCAGTGAGCGTATAACCTACCGCTTTCTGGAGAAAATTAATTAATTCAAAGTTGGTATTTCCGTCAGCATCTTTGAATATACTGTTAAGGAAGGTTGTCCAATTCGGACACTCAGCCTCTGGATCGTAGGAAATCCGGGATATCTTAGTGAGAAGCAGCTCTCTGTCGTGAGGGAGCAGCTTCCCTGATTTTAAGTCGATGATTCCGTTTTCGCAGTTGAACAAATACTTGTGGGCATCGAACTCAGTTTTCTTCACCGACACCATAGGCCGGGCATCCAGAATGCTATTCATCCTGACGGACCTTCGCTCACACTTTTTCGCCCAGGCATATAGTTGGTTCTTCTTTGCTTCATCGTCCACAGTTCTGGACTCCTGATATAACGCCCTGAAGGTCTTTGCCGCGATTTGTTCTATCTCCCTTGTGTTATCCTCTTCCCACCGCTTACCGTTCCATATGAGCCATTCTAGCTCGTTGCAGTAACGCAAATTCTGACCATGATAAAAGATAATGCGCTCAGCATTCCCAAGTTCAGTTAGATGGAAAAATGGTGTCTCTGGATCCTTTGCTTCTTCATCTTCGACTTCTTCTTCTGTCTCCTTTGATATGTAAACCTCAAAAGGTTTTTCTGGTTGAAATTCAGAGATTGTGGTTGAAGTAGAATCGATGGCGTTGTATATGGTCATTTCTCCATATGTCCGGCCATCGGATGAATGCCGCTTGTCCCATTTTTCACGATATAAAGCTGATTCCCTGAATAGGCTGTCCATCTTTGAAGGGTCTTTATCTGTCCAGAAGGCTAAGTGGTTACATAAGGCAAGGTCTGAGGATGAGTGATCGCCATTGATTAATTGGCCATTGTATAAATCTTGAATGCTTCCGCCATTCTTACTCTTGAACATCCTCACCCACAATTCAGAGTTTGATAGGTTCGAAAGTTCAGATGAACGGTCAACTTTTACAATTTTTCCAGTACGTTTTTTCTTTTCTGCAAAGTATTTATCGAAAAGGATTTGCAGTTCTTCGGTTCTTTCTTCCACACTTCTATCTGTGCCTGGAATGTGGTTTCCGGTGAAGGTGAAGTATCTTCCATGTCGGTACACTTCCAAGCCAATCTCCGGGTTTTTCTTTCCTGTTCCTGCGATGTATTCAGGCAGTTCACCTTTTACAATGATGTGGATACCTTTTTCACTTGGTGACATTTCCGTATAACTACTAATCAGTTCGGCTACATCTTCAGCAAGTGTGGAAAGCTCTCCGTCTACTACACAGCCATCAATGTCTATCCCGATGAACGGATCATCTTTCGAGAACATGAATCCGATTCCGTCATATTCTCCGCTTGTTTCAAATGCGTGGAGCACTCCTGAGAATGTGGACCAGGTGCGTTTGTTGTTCGATTGCGCCAATGTGCCATTTACCTGATATGGCACTTTGGTTTTTTTGCCGCCCCTTTCCTCTGACCTCCAGAGAATCCATTGCGGGGCAGCTGCTAGTTCTTGTGGTATGGTTTTAAAGTTTACATTCATTAGCTGACTCCCTTTCAGAAAAGGGAGCATATTTCAGCTCCCGTCTTTTCAAAACTCATGGATTATCTTAGAAAGGTACTTCACTATCATCGACTTCAATTTCTCCGGCAGGGTGAGCAGTAGGCATGTATTTTTTCACTTCTGGATAACCCTTGGCATTGATGACAACATTCACACACAGATTCTTACCGACATAACGCTTGCCCCACTCAGAGTATTTCTCGAATGTTGCTTCGGCCTCAGTGAATCCAGCAGCGATTGAAGCATTTTCAATTTTCCACAATGCGCGCTCGGTGCAGAAGAAGTCGTCGAAACGGATTTTTTGGCCTTTGAACTCCTGATCCACATCAGAACGAATCTCGTAATCTACGGAAATCACATTTTTGTCGCCAACCTTTTTCGGTTCAAAATTCAAAACAGTTACTTCATAATCCCCAGCAGTGATTTGTTCAAATTCCTTGTTAGTGTCCTTGTTAAGATTTAGCTTGATCATGTATATCGTCTCCTTTTAGAAATCTAAGTTTTTTTGGGATTTTTGACTTGCTTCATTTCCATCGTCATCTTCATCTGCGACAATTCCGAAGGCTGCGCTTAATGCGTATCGTCTGGCATATGTAGCACTGCTGGCTCCGCTTTGAGCTGTTTTCTGTGCTACTGGTAAGTAGAATGGCTCGTGAATGATGTACTCACCGCTGGTGTGCATTATCATGGTTTGAACACCGATACCGGCTTCTGAGCTAACTATTGACTGTGTGTAAGAAAGTCCATTCTCCGCACACAATTCTTTGATTGCGTTGACTGTTCCATCCAGGTTGACATATCGACTTTTAAAAAATGGATTTTCCGCTGTTTTCTTCGGTTGAACCATATTCGCCTGGACCGCAAGCATGGCTTTGGATATGTTTACGATTGATTCAGAGATTATCACTGTGTCTCCCCTCCATTTACCTCCTATGAGTTTCTGATTTGATTCAAATGGCTTTCTATCTCGTTGATCGCTGATTCGTGGTCGAGGTTTTTCTCTTTCAGCGATTTAACCGATTCTTCATTCAACTGGATTTTGTTCTGGTTATCTTCCAGCTGCCGCTTGTGGTACTTTAAGCTTTTTTGCAACTCGTCAATGACATGCTTCATTTCACCGTCACCGGCTTCTTCAAGACATATATGAAATCCCCGCGTATACCATTAGTAGCTGTGCTGCCGACAGAGAATGAACCGCATTTTTTACTGATATCCTCTTGCTCGATTGGCTGACCAACAATGCTGGCAAATCGTTTCGCACGATCCTCAGCTTCTTCCTGTGACACAGGCCTGAAATCTTCCCCTTCAAACTGTGACATGTGGATTGAAAGTAACGCGCCTGAATCAATCGCATCGGACAAAAACTGCATAAGCCTTTCTTTATCCATGTGGATGACCTCCTATTTACTCCCAAACGGAAAACCGTTAAAATGGAGTTGGTAAGATTTGTTCTAGTCACTGTTCGCAGCAGTGGCTATTTTATTGTCAGGAATTTCATTCCGTAGACATCTGATAAGTATTCTTCAAGATTGTTCTGGAGAATCGTTTCTTCTCCGTCCACGACTACATCATCGCCTGTTAAAATCTCGTCTCCGAAGTAGTCCGTTCCTTCACATTCCGGCTGATCAACGACTTTTTCAGGATATCCAGTGCGTAGAGTGCGGGTAATTGCCGGGTGTTCTATTTTAATCACCTCCTCAAATTACTTTCTGAATTTGTTTTTATTGCCGTTGATGTAGTTTGTATGAACCAGAGCGTACTCTTGACCGTTAAATTGAACCTTTGTAGGAACCCCTTTTTTCTCCTTCAATACAACTACCACCGGTCTGAATTTTTCGTTTTTCTCCCTCTTTTTTACAGGCATTTTCATCACCCTTTTGGCAGATAATCTTCGAATTGTTCGCTACTTCTTTTCTTTCTTTTCCTTGACCTCTTGATAGCACTTATCACAGAAACTCCAATACCTGTACTGTTTGTAAGTGTCAATCTTTCCGCATTTATCACATATTTCCAACTTAAACATAGACAACACTCCTTCGTTATATGAGTCCTTAGTTCCCCACCATCGAACTAAACACAATCGCCAATGTCATGATCCCGAAGAAGATGCCTGTGTAAATCCATTCAAATGTGTGGTTGACGTTTTCATCCTTCATGGCTCTCACTGTGCTTTCGCCTCCTTTTTTAACCTCTCCAGCTCCTGCGGAAGAAGGTCACGCAATGCAATTTCGATAAGTGTCCTGGACTGTTGTTCATTTAGTGTGATTTTCAAGTTCCCCTCTCCCTTTTGTTCATATTGAACAAATTTACTTTAAAAAAATTTTGTCCAAAGGAACATTTAATATCTCTGCTGCCTTTACTGCTAAATCCATACTAAGGTTGCGATCCAGATGATTTTCCACTCGATTTAAATGAGAAGCAGTAACTCCAAGCATTTGAGCAAACGTAACTTGCGAAAATCCCGCTGCTTTTCGTAACTCTTTGAGGTTGTTTCGCCTTTTGACCATTTCTTCACCTCGCTTTTTTGTTCATATTGACTAACTTATATTTAGAGTTTACTGTTCAATTTGAACAAAGTCAACTCTTTTTTTGGTCATTTTGGAAAATATTTTTTGTGTATATTTCCGATAAAATATAGGAGAATAAGTTAGTGCATTTTTAGGGTAAGGGGTGAATTATGTGGACATAGGACAAAAGATAAGATATCTACGGACAAAAAACGGTCACACCCTAGAGGAATTAGGCAACAAGCTGAATTTTAATTACTCCAATTTATCCAAAATAGAAAGAGGTGCCAGAAAGCCGACTCTCGAAATACTGGAAGACATAGCAAAAATATACGATGTTCCAGTTTCTTTCTTTTTCGGAGAGACGCAAGAGCTACCAGAGGAATTAAAACAATTAGGAGAGGGATGGATCAAATTCGCAAAGAAAATGGAAAAGAGAAATTTAACCCCGGAGGAAATAGAAGCAACATTGGATTTTCTGGAAAAGTTAAACAAAATCTAAGTAGTTTTATAATTTGTCACAAATATTCGTTCGACATTTAGCGACACGAATTAATATATTTAGCCATGTTAAAATGCCTAGAAATAGGGAAAATAGTCGGATGATGATGGCGCATTTTGTCGAATATGGAAAAGTTTCCTTTGTTTAGGTGACACTTCACACAAAAACCCACTCAGGGTATAATAAAAATATGACAAATAAGAACAACTGTTCGTATTTCGAAAGGTGCGTGGGTGCGTGGAAGTGGTATTTTTTGACGGGCTGCCAGAGGGAATTGAAGTTATTTTCGACAATGTGATGATCATCGGGACTAAAAAACCAGCACCAGAGGAAGAACCGGCTGAATAAGCTCGGTTTTTTTGTTAGGAGGAAACATCATGAAGGTTTCTCTTTACGTTCGTGTCTCAACAGACGAACAGAGCAAGGAAGGTTATTCCCTTGCAGCACAACTTGAAAAAATGCGAGCCTTCTGTTTTTCGCAAGGCTGGACCATCCACAAAGAATATGTGGAAGAAGGAAGATCAGCGAAAGATATGGAACGTCCCCATCTGCAACATCTACTTGCTGACATGAATAACTTCGATGTGGTGCTCGTTTATAAACTGGACAGGCTTTCCCGGAATGTATCGGACATTAACTATCTATTAAACACTTTCGAGAAAAACCATGTTGCCTTTAAAAGTGTCACAGAGCCTTATGACACCACGACAGCACAGGGTAAGCTTCTTATAAATATATTCGCCTCACTCGCCCAATTTGAGCGCGAACAGCTTGCAGAACGTACTCATATGGGGATGGCAAGAAAGCACCAGGAAGGCTCCCGCAATGGAGGCAGAGCACCCTTCGGTTATCAACTCGACAGTGAAGGCAACCTGACCATCAATGAAGAAGAGGCGAAATGGGTACGCTGGATGTTCGAGTCCTTCCACACTAAAGGGAAGATAGTCATAACCGAAGAACTGAATAAAAACGGTGTACGTACCCGAACAGGAGCCTACTGGAATCAATCGGCTGTGGATTATGTTGTGAATAACCCTGTGTATTATGGTGCGCTAAGATGGAATTATCGCACTAAACAAGGGAACCGCACCTATGATGAAGTGATTGTGGAAGGTAATCATCCTGCGATCATCAGCAAGGAAGCGTTCGATGGAATTAGAAAGACCAGGAAAGAACGGAAAAACACCGGATGGAAGTCGAGAACCGTCTACCCTTTCTCTTCCACACTCAGATGCGCCCGCTGTGGTAACTCCATGCATGGTGAAAAGAGAAGTAAAGCCGATGGCAGCGAATACCGATTTTATAAATGCGCTGGCCGATTCCAGTATAAAATTTGTGATATGCCTGTGATTGCTGAAGATACGATTGAACAAGAATTTGCGAAGTCGCTCGAATTTGTGCATGTGGAAGTCGAAGCACCCGAACAGACGAAAATTGACCGTTTGCAGATCCAGAGGGATTTAAAGAAAATCGAGTCCAGGAAAGCAAGATGGAAAGAGTTATTTGTGGATGGAGATTTAACCAAGAAAGAATACAAAGAAAAAATGGACGAAGAAAACGAGAAGGAAACGGAATTAAGAAGGATAATCGAAGTGTCCACAGAAACACCAACAGCTGCAGTAATTAACGGAATCATTGAAAATCTGAAATATCGATGGAAAGATATATCGGCAGAGAACAGAAAAGAAATCCTCACCAAGTTATTCGAGCACATTAAAATTGAATGCCTGAAATCTCATAGAGGTGGAGCTGGAGAAAGACCTGTCATTGAGATTGTGGATGCGAAATTAAAGTAAAAAAAGCCTACTCGGAAGTAGGCTCTTTTTGTTCGGTTGGGTAACGGCTAACTCGGGACCCCGAAGGAATATATTAAGTTAGTGTCATTATACAGAACATTATGTTTAATGAAAAACAAAACAGCTTTTTATTTTTTCATCAGCTTCTCAATCGTAGTCAATAGTTCATCCACTACTTCATTGTCGCCTTCCTGGATTCGTTCAACAATGCAGGATTTCATATGGCCTTCGAGGAGGAGTTTCGCCACGCTGTTCAAAGCTGCCTGCGTCGCGGAAATTTGCGTGATCACATCATCACAGTACGTATCTCTCTCAATTAAGCCTTTAATGCCGCGAATTTGTCCTTCTATCCGATTTAATCTCGTCACGAGATTCTTTTTCGTTTTTTCAGAGTGATGGCTCTTTCTTTCTGACGAGCAACAGCTGTCGCCACATTCAGAAACGTTCACTTCGGGCTCTAAAACGTCCATCTAAAAACCCCCTTTTATCTTTTAAACTTATTTTATCATACCCCCTAATAGTACCTAACATAAAACCTATTTATTCTCGAAAAAACAAAAATACACCCCGCGGGCCAGGGTGTAGGAAATCACATTTTAAATATTTTCTCTCCTTGATTGTGAAATCAATAGGAGCTCTCTCGAAATCCCTGCCGCAAACAAGCTTCCTGCGAGAAGCGCCAATGTTCCGTACAGAGGGTCGGTTACCTTTGAAAAAATTAGTTGGGCATAGAAGTAAAATCCTGCTCCGATGGCTAGAATTAGTAAGGTATTCCAAAAGTATCGGTACATTTTTTTCCCTCCTGAACCTTATATTAATTAAAACATTATCATAGACTCTATTAATTGGTAATTGGGAAATTTCCTGTCGAATACAGTTGATAAATGAAAGGAATGAACAAGAAATTGAAACAAAAAACTACAATAATTACACTGTTCCCGCTTGTTCTCATCTTAGCCATCATTCCATTTTTTCATACAGAGGAACCACCTGCCAAAGCTGTCGAGCCTGCTGGGGAGCTATCAGCAGAAATAAGGAAACTGATAGAAGATGAACCCGTTCTTGATGGAGCGTTGGCGGGGATCAGCATCCGGTCTGCAGATGATGGAAAGCTTTTGTATGAGCATAATGCAGACACTCGAATGCAGCCTGCTTCCGTGCTGAAAATGTTCACAGCTGCTGAGGCGCTTTCCGTTTTAGGGGAAGATTATCGGTTTACAACAGAAGTTTTGTCCGATGGAACTCTTGATGGCGGGACGCTTAAGGGTGACCTTTTTCTAAAAGGAATGGGTGACCCGACCTTGCTCCCGGCCGACTTTGATGCAATGGCAAAAGAACTCAAGGATAGGGGAATCAAGAAGGTCACTGGTGATATAGTAGCTGATGACAGCTGGTTTGATGATATCCGTTATTCAGAAGATCTGACCTGGAATGACGAGCATCAATATTATGGCGCACAGGTTTCCGCCCTGACCGCTTCGCCCAATCAAGATTTTGATGCAGGCACCGTCATTGTTAATATTTTACCAGGCAAAACAGGAAAAGCAGGGAATATTACCCTTGAGCCTGTTACTGATTATGTCACCATCATCAATGAATCAGTTACGGTAGATTCCAAAGGTAAACAAGATATTCATATTGAACGTGAACATGGCACGAACATCATCAGGATAACAGGGTGCATTCCAGCTGATTCAAACAAGTTGAGAGAATGGGTCGCCGTCTGGGAGCCTTCCTTGTATGCAGGGAGTATTTTTAAAAAATCACTAGAAGAACACGGGATAGAGGTAGTTGGGAAAATTAAAACGGGGTATGCAACCGACACCATGACCGGAATGATTTCCCATAAATCAATGCCGCTTGCGGAACTGATGATACCCTTCATGAAATTAAGCAATAACGGACATGCTGAAGTGCTCGTTAAGGAAATGGGAAAGGTCGTTCATGATGAAGGCAGCTGGGAAAAAGGACTTGAAGTCATGGGTGTTGCGCTTGGCGATTACGGGATTGACACGAGCCGGCTTGTGTTGCGGGACGGCTCAGGAATCTCTCACGCAAACCTTATACCAGCGAATGAAGTTAGTAAACTGCTACATCTAGTGCAAAAAGAGGAATGGTTTCCTGCATTCTATCGTGCCCTTCCAGTAGCCGGATCGAAAGACAGGATGGTGGGCGGAACGATGCGAAACAGGCTGAAAGAAGAGCAACTGAAAGATCGGGTGGCCGCTAAAACAGGCACACTGACAGGCGTAAGCACCCTGGCAGGCTACGTGAAATCTGGCAGCGGGGATACTCTTATTTTTACTATTATGCTGAATAACCTGCTCGACGACCGAGAAGGCAGGAAGGTTGAGGATCAAATTGTAAGGATAATTTCAAAGTAAATAATTAAGAATTAGGGTTTCCTCACCTTTTACTTATAGAACTGCACTCAATTAAGTATCGTACCCTTATGTTGCCGGTTTGGACTTCATAAGGATACGATTGGGCTTGTATCGTACCCTTTTGTTGCCGGTTTGGACTTCATAAGGATACGATTGGGCTTGTATCGTACCCTTATGTTGCTGGTTTGGGATTAAGTCCGTATAATTGTGTAAAAATAAAGAGTCATTTTATTCACTCTTGGCAACACTGTTTTCAACCACGATAAACAAGTGAAAAGAGGAATATAAATGACTCAAGTACAGTTTAACCTGAATGTTGATGTTTTAAAAGAAGCTATTGTAAATTCCAATCTTGATATGGTGATTAAATCTGCCGTTGTGTTGGTATTAAATGAGTTTATGGAAAAGGAAAGAGACGACTATTTAAAGGCTGCACCTTATGAACGTGCTGTCGAACGTCGTGACTACCGGAACGGTTACTATGAACGTGAGCTGTTGATGAGTATTGGAAATATAGCCCTAAAGGTTCCACGGACGCGTAATGGAGAATTTTCAACCACCGTTTTCGAAAAGTATGCCCGGTGTGATCAAGCTATGGTCCTCTCCATGTTGGAGATGGTTGTCAATGGTGTTTCGACCCGGAAAGTGACCAACATCGTGGAACAGCTTTGTGGAAAGAATGTTTCCAAGTCCTTTGTTTCATCCCTTACACAGAAGCTTGATCCCATTGTAAATGAATGGGCTGGGCGACCTTTGAATACTACCTACTACCCTTACGTTTTTGCAGATGCCATGTATATAAAGGTGCGAGAGCACCATCGTGTCGTATCTAAGGCTGTTTATATTGCAACAGCCATTACAGAGAATCATACACGTGAAATCCTTGGCCTTAGTGTTGACCATACGGAAAGTTTTGAAAGCTGGAGCCGTTTTTTTCAACAGCTTAAATCACGCGGACTCCAATCACCAAAACTTATAATTTCAGATGCCCACCAAGGACTACAGAAAGCCATCCAACGTGAATTTATTGGCACTGCTTGGCAAAGATGCAATGTCCATTTCAAACGGAATATTATTGATAAATTGCCTAAAAAGGATTCAGCCGAAATCCGCATGATGATTAAGCGAGTATTTGAAGCAGTTACGATTGAAGATGTACGCCGGTTCAAGGATGAATTGATGAACCGTTTTAGTAATGAGTCAAGGTTTGGAAAAGCGCTTGCTATATTAGATGAAGGTTTCGAAGATACCATACAATATATGAATTTCCCAGAAGCTATCAGGATCCATATCCGAAGCACCAACTCATTGGAACGGCTGAACCAGGAGGTTCGTAGAAGAGAAAGAGTGATTCGTATTTTCCCTAATTCCCAATCTGCGTATCGTTTGGTTGGCGCTGTTCTGATGCATTACCATGTGTCAGACTACTCAAAGAGGAAATCTTTAAAGGGTCGGGTATATTAGCCGCATTTTCAGCTCCACTTCCATCATGGATGATTACATCTCCGGGAAGGGATATCAAATTGAAAACCATTTGACATCCCTTCCCGAAGATGAAGAAAAGAAACCATGGAAGTTTCGCAAAAAAATGAAAGGGTTTGGTTGAGATTACTTGCCGTTAATTTTACACAATAACCAGGACTTGACTTGGTTTGGACTTCATAAGGATACGATTGGGCTTGTACCGTACCCTTATGTAACTAGTTTGGACTTCATAAGGATACGATTGGGCTTGTACCGTACCCTTTTGTTGCTGGTTTGGACTTCATAAGGCTTGTATCTTACCCTATTAGCGATACTCCTTTATTCACCTTTAGATATATAGTGAGTAGCACGGCCAGAGCCGGTCAATGTATAGTTTTCTAGAAGAGTTTTTCTAATTGGCTTTTTCGTTTTAATAGAATTGCACCATTCATGAACCTTATGCACTGTTAACTCTTCTCCCGGAAAAAGCAATTGGAGCTCTCTAACACTTCTCAATACGGCTAATTGGATGTTTTCCCGTTTCCCGCAACTAGTGCATAATAATGTTTTTCTGGTAACGATAGTATTCACAGTATGACAACGGGAACATGCTATCCCCTTCTTTAAACTTTCGTAACTATATTCAGGGAGCCTTTTATACGGTGAGTCCAAGGTATGCAGGGAAAGCAGCCGCTCTGCTAGGTTATTGTGGGTATTTTTTATTGGGGCAGTTTGTTTTTGCAGGTTTTTAAGAAGTCTTGGAATCTGTTTGGGAAAAATCATTGGTAAATTGCGTGGGGCTTGATAGAGGTAAAAGTTTGGGTTCACGAAGACTAGAGTTGATTCGATATTTATATTGAATCCAAGGTCTCGTACCATTCTTCGCAGAAGAGATTCTGCTCTTTCCATTTGTTGCAGGGGTTTCTTAATCTCTACTCCATTATTGGTATACCACCGATCACCTTCGATAAAATAATCGCCCTCGAAATACTTCACTTCGAACAAATGGATGATCTTGGAGATGAATAGGGAATCGATTTGAAATTTTGTATTTCCATATTCAAGGAGCAGATCATTCACAACCAGGTAACCTTTTTCTACCTCCTCCATCCAACGATCAAAAATCACTTCTCCTTCATACCCTTTTTCCAGGAATAAATAGTTACTGTAGTCTTTCGGAGACAGGTTCATTCGAGCATTCAGCATTCGCAGAATCTGCAGTTCCAGGGTTTCAACACGCGATTTTACTATCAAAAAACATTCCTCCATTCAATATGTATTGCAATTAAATAGTATGTGTTTTTCGAATACTTAACAAGCTTTTTATTTGCCCCTATGGGTATAGCGGAAGACGAAACATTCCCAATTGAGAAAAAGCCATGCAGAATGAGAATCCGCATGGCTTTTCTGGTTCGTTTCCGAATGATAAACTATCAATTTTTGATGATATCTTTGCTAATCTATGATGATCGATTGTGAAAGTTACTTCGCGAATCTATGATTTCCAATTGTCACAGTAACTTCTCTTGAGAAAACCCACTTGCTCACTGCTGTCTTCGGGTTAAAGAAGAATAATGAGCCGCTTCCCTGTCCTCTGAAAGCTAGCGCTTCTTTTACAGCCTTCTTTGCTTCTGCATCAGCCGGCTTGTTGATTGCGCCATTTTTTACAGGAGTGAAGGCGTAGTAGCCGTTTGACTTTTCATAGACAACTCCCTTTACTGAGTTAGGGAAGTCCGGGCTTGCTACTCTATTCAAGACAACAGTCGCTACTGCTACTTTCCCTGCATATGGCTCGCCTTTTGCCTCAGCGTGGACCAGCCTTGCAAGCAAGTCCTGATCTGCCGCAGACACGGCTGCAGCCGGAATGGTCAACTTTTGTCCTGGATATAGTAGATTGTTGCTAGTTCGATTGTTTGCTTTCTTCAATTCTGTCAGTGGCACACCATATTTGCTTGCGATTCCCCACATTGTATCTCCTGTTTTTACCTGGTAAGATGCCGCTTCAGCTGCTGCCCCTGTTGAAAACAGTGATAAAGATACCGCTGCTGTTAGCGCTGCCAATGTTTTTTTCATTTTTCTCATTTTCCATACCTCCCAGTAATGCTGTCTCTTTTTCTACTAATAAGGCTAGCAGTTGTAACATAGTTATTCATGGCCCAATAAGTACCATTATGGAGAAAAGCCAATAATCCGGTGAAACCGCTTGATTTCTTTTAAACGTGGAAATTTATTCCGAGTTCGCCGATCTTCCTTCAATAACCAAACATGTAAGTAAACGGTTCAAATTTTACATCGTGTTACAAGTTTGTAACCAAGGCTTTTTTTGGATTCATTAGTAGTTTGGCAACTTATACTGATTCCTTAATTAAAATTATTATAATTAAGTATTGATTTTCAAATGAAAAGTGTTATCATTTAGCTATAATCAAATTTTAAAACAAAGGCGGGATCATGATGAGCAATAATCAAAATAAGCAACTTACTACAAGCTGGGGAGCGCCGGTTGGGGACAACCAGAACTCCATGACTGCAGGACATAGAGGTCCTACTTTACTGCAAGATGTACACTTGTTGGAAAAATTGGCGCACTTTAACCGTGAGCGTGTACCGGAGCGTGTTGTGCATGCAAAAGGTGCGGGAGCACACGGCTATTTTGAAGTGACAAATGACCTGACTCAATATACAAAGGCTGCATTCCTATCCGAGGTTGGCAAGAAGACGCCCATGTTCATCCGATTCTCAACGGTTGCCGGTGAACTTGGTTCAGCCGACACTGTTCGTGACCCACGCGGCTTCGCAGTGAAGTTTTATACAGAGGAAGGAAACTATGATATCGTCGGGAACAATACTCCGGTATTCTTTATCCGCGACGCCATTAAGTTCCCTGATTTCATCCATACACAAAAAAGGAACCCTCAGACTCATCTAAAGGATCCAAATGCTGTTTGGGATTTCTGGTCTCTTTCACCAGAATCATTGCACCAGGTAACAATTCTGATGTCTGATCGCGGTATCCCTGCTACCTTACGCCATATGCACGGATTTGGCAGCCATACATTCAAATGGACAAATGCGGAAGGTGATGGCGTCTGGATCAAGTATCACTTCAAGACAGAGCAAGGTGTGAAAAACCTTTCACCAGATGTGGCCGCAAAGATTGCAGGAGGAAATCCTGACTACCATACAGAAGACCTGTTCAATGCGATTGAAGCGGGAGACTTCCCTGCTTGGAAGCTTTATGTCCAGATCATGCCGTTGGAAGATGCGAATACGTACCGTTTCGATCCGTTCGATGTCACAAAGGTTTGGTCACAGAAAGACTACCCATTGATCGAAGTTGGCCGCATGGTATTGAACCGCAACCCGGAAAATTACTTCGCTGAAGTTGAGCAGGCAACCTTCTCACCTGGAACGCTTGTCCCTGGTATAGATGTATCACCAGACAAAATGCTTCAGGGCCGACTGTTCGCTTATGCTGATGCGCACCGTTACCGTGTAGGAGCAAATCATCAGCATCTTCCAATCAACAGAGCAAAATCCGAAGTGAACTCCTACCAGCGTGACGGCCAGATGCGATTTGACGGCAATGGAGGCAGATCAGTAAATTACGAGCCTAATAGTTTCGGAGGACCAACCGAAGTGAATGAGCACAAGCAGGCATCCTTCCCTGTCAGCGGCATTGCTGAAAATGTTGGGTATGACCATAACGACCATTACACTCAAGCAGGTGACCTGTACCGCTTGATGACAGAGGAAGAACGTGAGCGCTTAGTCGCTAATATCGTCGCTGCCATGAAGCCAGTTCAGCGCGACGATATCAAACTTCGCCAGATCGGCCACTTCTACAAAGCAGATCCTGAATACGGAACACGCATTGCCCAAGGATTGGGCCTGCAGGTGCCACAGGAAGTTTAATACTACGAGAAACGGATGCCCTATAGGGGGCATCCGTTATTTTATATAGAATGATTTTATCGGACAAACTCAGGGTGGTTTCCTGAAAAAGTGTCCGTTAGAAGAGCTCTATCCGACAAATCCAGGACGTTTCCCTGTGAAAGTGTCCATCAGAAGGGCTCTATCGGACAAACTCAGGACGGTTTCCTGTGAGAGTGTCCATTAGAACGGCTCTATCGGACAAACCCAGGACGTTTCCCTTCAAAAGTGTCCGTTAGAACGGCTCTATCGGACAAATCCAGGATGTTTTCCTGTGAAAGTGTCCGTTAGAACGGCTCTATCGGACAAACTCAGAACGATTTCCCGTGAGAGTGTCCATTAGAAGCGCTCTATCGGACAAACTCAGGACGCTTCCCCGTAAAAGTGTCCATTAGAAGGGCTCTATCGGACAAATCCAGGATGTTTTCCTGTGAAAGTGTCCGTTAGAAGACCTCTATTGGACAAACTCAGGATGATCTCATATAAGTGTCCATTAGCCCGCCGATATAGGCCATTTTCACGATGATTTTTCCGAAAAAGTGTCCTTACATTGAAATAGCATAAAGGCAGGCCGGTGTGAAAACCCGGCCTGCCTACGTTTGTGCTCATTAGAATGTGTGCGCCAAATCCTTGGCACGTGCGATTCCGTTTTCTTTGATTTCCTGTGCTTTTTCTGGGTTCGCATTGTGGCCTTCGAGGTATAGGCATTCCATTGAAGGTACACCGAAGAAGTTCATGATTGTTTCGATGTAGCGATTTCCCATCTCCATGTTTGCTGCTGGTCCTTCTGAGTAGTAACCGCCACGGGCCTGGATATGAAGGGCTTTTTTGTCTGTCATTAAGCCGACAGGTCCTTCTTGTGTGTATCTGAATGTTTTGCCTGCTACTGCAACTGCATCCAGATATGCCTTCATGACTGGCGGGAATGAGAAGTTCCAAAGCGGTGTCACGAAGACAAATTTGTCTGCTGCTGTGAACTCGTCAACCAGTTCAGCAAGTCGGCCTACTTTTGCTTGTTCTGCTGCTGTCAGTTCAGTAAACTCAGTTCCTTTTTGCAGCTTGCCCCAGCCGCCTAATACGTCAGCGTCAATATGGGGGATGTTTTCCTTAAATAAATCCAGATGGATGATTTCATCATTCTGATTCTGGTCTTTGTACGTATCTATGAACGCTTTTCCTGCTGCCAGACTGAAAGATTGTTCTTCAGTAAGCGGATGTGCTGTGATGTATAAAACTTTAGCCATGATGTTATTCCACCTTTTCTATCTTGTTTGTAAAAGCATTCTTACAAAAATAAATCTCGAAGTAAAAAATGCTTACTTCGAGATATTAAGCCGTTTTTCATCAAAGGTCAAAAGAAATGCTTATCTCAATGTTTTCAGTGCACCGCTCCAGGCCTCTACTTCATCCAACATGGCGTTTACGTTATTAAGGTGCAGGTCCTGCGGCTTGAATTCTGTACTGTTCTCAAAGTCAGTAAACAGAGATAAGGTTGGATGTGTACGGACGTCTGCAATTTTCAGTTCTCCACAGATCCCCCTTAAATGCTCAGCAGCCCTGGCTCCGCCTGTCGATCCGTAACTCACGATTCCAGCCGCCTTGTTATTCCATGCTTCGCGTGCAAAATCAAGCGCATTTTTCAAGGCTCCTGTAATACTGTGATTGTACTCCTGGACAATGAATACGAAACCATCAAGGCTTGCAAGCTTATTATTCCAGGCAGCAATCCCTGGCTCGGAACCATCAGTCGTACCCAGGAATGGCAATTCAAAATCAGCAATATCCACGATTTCATAAATTACATTTCCTCGTTTGTCAGCGATCCCTTTCACCCATTCACCAACCTGAGGGCTAACACGTCCCTGTCTTGTGCTGCCCAAAATAATCCCTATGTTCAATTTTTCAGTTGCCATCTTTGTTTCCTCCTTCTTCCTTCCAAAAAGTTTGTTTAATAAACTCATGATTTTCACCTTCACCTTTTCTTTTTACTTAGCAGTTTCCAGCCTAATGCGGTTTCCAGAAGGATCCTCCGTAATGAAAATGCCTTTTGCTTCTTCAACAGCTGCCCCGATCCCTCTCAGACGGTTTACTGTATTTTTTAAATTACCTTCATCCGCCAATACCAGCGTATAAGATTCGAGACCAACACTATTGGCAGACGGTTTGGGCGCACCTGCTCCATTCCAGGTGTTCAGCCCGATGTGGTGATGGTATTTTCCTGAAGAAATGAATAGAGCCTGTGGGCCGTATCGGCTTACCACTTCAAAACCAAGTCCCTTTGTGTAAAACTCTTCTGTTTTCGCTAGTTCTGCGACATGTAAATGGATATGCCCCATCACAGTTCCTTCAGGAAGCCCATTCCAGGATTGGTCCGCTCCCTCTGCAAGAAGGTCTTCTGCATCCAGAGCCTGAGTGGCCATCACCACATGCTGCTCATTCCATTCCCATTCTGACGCTGGACGGTCTGTATAGATTTCGATTCCATTTCCATCCGGATCTGCTAAATACAATGCTTCACTTACAAGATGGTCAGATGCCCCCTGCAATGGATAACCAGTCTGCAAGAAATGCTTCAATATTTTTGCCAGGTCAGACCTATTAGGGAGCAAGAGTGCAAAATGGTATAACCCTGTAGTTCTGCCCTTCTTTGGGATTACGTCAGATGGCTGCTCAATGTTTAATAACACTGTTTTTCCGTCTGCAGTTAACAGTGCAGAATTGTCCGTTTTTTCATAGACCTTAAGACCAATGACTTCCTGATAAAAGGCAAGGGAGCGTTCCAAGCTTTGTACCTTTAAACTTACCTTGCTCACGAAAGTAACCGGCGGTTGATGAAAACTCATATTAATTTCCTCCTTTAAGCATTCTTTGATTGAAAAATAACATTATCCAGGGCAAAAAGCGATTTGTTTGTAATGGCCAGAAAGACGGACATTGCCAGAAGGGCCAGATCAAGTTCAAAGCCCGCCATTTGACCATTTCCCAAAAATCCTCCGGCAAGCTTCACCTTTACTACTGCTACTGCCAAAACGATCGCGAATAAAATGGAAACAACCCTTGTTCCTACACCCAGTAGCATCGCCAATCCACCAACAAGTTCTATCAAGGCAACAATGTATGCCGTGAATCCAGGGAAACCAAGGCTTTCAAAAAAGCCGACAGTATTTTCAATTCCCCCCTGGAACTTTGCAGCTCCATGGATTAAGAAGGTTGCTCCTAGTACTAACCTTAAAATAGTTGCTGCTGCTTCATGCTTTTTTATCATATTCATTACACTCCTTGAAAACTTAACTGCAGTAAGTTAGTTACTTTATGTAAGTAACTATATAACTGTAATTTAATTTCGTCAAGTAACTTTTATATAAAAAGTAATTTATTTTTCAGTTGTAATGTTTATAATAATAGTAAGGAGTGATTGATATGGATAAGTCGATTTGTCCCAGATTTGAAAAAGCCATGACAATCCTAAGCCAGCGTTGGACTGGAATGATCATATATCAGCTGCTGTCCGGACCTCAGCGTTTTTGTACGATTGAATCCTCTATAGGAGTTAGTGGCAGGGTGCTTTCAGAGCGATTAAAAGATTTGGAAAGCGAAGGGATTGTAAGACGTGAAGTCCATCCTGAAACGCCGGTTCGAATTGAATATTCCTTGACGGAAAAAGGCAAGGCACTGGAACCACTTATGAAAGAAATTGAAAAATGGTCACAGAATTGGTTGGAGGCATAAATAATAGATTCATTTAAAGCACCCGTTGATGGGTGCTTTTTGCATTTTTTCAAGTCAGTAAATCTGAAAAGAACGAAAAAAAGACGTATGCATTTTTACATACGTCTTGTTTTTGCTCTACTTGTTATCTTCCCAGGAAAGAGTTCAGCATCCATACATGCTTTTCCAAGCTAGAGTGAATGGACAATAGCAGGTCGCTTGTTGTTTCATCATTGACTTCCCCTGCAAGCTCCATTCCTTTCTTTAGTTCTTGAATCATCGTGGAATAGTCTCCTACTATGCTTGCGACCATGTCAGCTGAGGTTTCGCTTCCTGTTGCTTCTTTTACAGAAGCAATTTCCAGTGCACCGGACATGGTGGCAACCGGTTTGTCGCCCATTGCCAGCAATCTTTCTGCAAGTTCATCGATATGTAAGGCAGCTTCGTTATACAGCTCTTCAAATTTAGCATGCAGGGTGAAAAATTCCGGCCCTGTCACATACCAGTGGTAGTTGTGGAGCTTGATGTAGAGTACAGTCCAGTTAGCGATTTGCTTGTTTACTGCCTGTGTCAATTCGTTTTTCATCATGAATCCCTCCTAATCATTGATACGGATTCATTATAGTCCAAGTTTATCCAGCATTGGGTTCAATGGCGGGATTGTTCACAGGAATGTCAACTTTGTAGACAAGTCATGTGCATTTTGCCGGGTCAAAAACCAAAATTCTCCATAAACTATACATAATAAAGCAATTATTTCTCCAAACTATGCATAGAACTGGAGGTGTTTGGGAGTGGGATTATTTAATGCGCTCAACCAATGGAGAAATGCAAGATATGAAAATCATCTGTCGAATATGAAGGACCAGAATAAATGCCCTGACTGCCATGGAAGAGGATATTATGCTTTTTCAGCTAATGAGTTTGTATATTATGCGGCACCGTACGAATGTCCTGGCTGCAGTGGCAGTGGATTATATACAGATTGGAGCAACAGTACAACGTAAAATGGCCGCTGCTTGTGCAGAGGCCATTTTTTCTGTGGCAATCAATTAATAGAGAAGGTACTTTTCCCTCACCTGCTTGAACTCATTCAAATCATCTTCCCACATAGACTGGATTTCTTCCACGGATGTTCCAGCCTCAATCTCTTCCCTGATCCAGCCGTTTCCTGTCAGAAGGTCGAAGAAGGAAATTCCCCTGCTGTCTTCTGCACGGAATTCGAAGTCCTCTGGATACATATCGTGAATGGATTTTACAATATGAAGCCCTGTTACAATCGGCTCAAACGATTCATGGTCGGTGATATGAATCTGGATGCCATGGGACAGTTGGCCCGCATGCTTCGAGAATGTAGGAGTGAACGATGCTGCCCGGAACTTTACTCCTGGGAGATTCAAAGAATTCAATTCGACAGACAAGTCATCTGAATTGATGAACGGCGCCCCAATCAGCTCAAACGGTTTTGTCGTGCCTCTTCCTTCTGATACATTCGTTCCTTCAATCAGCGCTGCTCCTGGATAGACGAAGGCCGTGTCGAGTGTCGGCATGTTTGGTGATGGCATGACGAACTCAAGAGGTGTTTCATCATAATTCATGGTGCGCTTCCAGCGGTCCATCTCTACGACTGTCAGGTCTGCACCAATATTGAATTCTTCGTTGAAGAGCATGGCCAGCTCCCCAACAGTCATACCGTGACGCAGCGGGATCTCATAGTTTCCTACAAAGGATTTGTATTCTGACTCAAGAACAGGTCCTTCAACCTTCACACCGCCAAGCGGGTTCGGACGGTCAAGCACGATGAATGGAATATCGTTTTCCTTTGCCGCTTCCATCGCATAGGCCATTGTGTAGATGTACGTATAGAATCTTGTGCCTACATCCTGGATATCAAACAGCAGGACGTCCACATTTTCGAGCATATCTGGTGTAGGTTTTTTCGTTTTCCCGTAAAGGCTGTATACAGGAAGCTGAGTTTTTTCATCGATGTAGTACTCGACATATGCTCCAGCCTGAGCGCTTCCTCTTACTCCATGCTCAGGGCCGTAGAGTGCCGTCAGCTCGACATCAGGGTCATTGAAAAGCAGATCGACGACACTGTTCAGGTTTTGGTCTACTCCGGTAGGATTCGTGATCAGTCCGACTCGCTTTCCTTCGATCAAGTCCCTGTGGTCTTCTAGCAGTGCTTCTGCACCAACCTTGAATTTCTTCAGATCCTGGCTTTTGCCCAGTCCGCTGTCATGGTTTGCCAATGCGATGGTCAAGGAGGAGAGAATGAGGACGGTTGTCAATATTGCTGCCAGCCATTTTTTCAATATAATCACTCCTGTTTTACTAGATTTTGAGACTACTAATTTTCTGTTCGAACATATACTTTTCTAAATCTAAGGCGGGCAACATTCACGAAGCCCGCCATATAATTTCTAGTAGGTCAAGCCGTGCCCGAATTCGTAAAGTACGCCGCCGCTGTAATCTGGGATGGTGATTGGCAGCTTGCCTGTTGGCGCGAATTCTCCAAAGATTGCCCCGGCTGCTGCTTCAAAGCTTGCTGGGCGGAAACCGTATTGGGTCAGATAGGCGTCAATTTCCGGGTAGGCCATGATATCGTATGGATTTCGGATACCGACACCGACAACAGGAGCATCTGCCAATTCAATGATCTGGTTGACCATAGCCATTTGCGCGCTCGTTGGCGTCCGGCCAGATACATTGTAAGTATAGGTGCCGACGACCACTGTGCTGGCGTTTCTAATCTGTTCGAGCTGTGCCTCTGTCAGCTTATATGTTGAAGATGAAATGACGATTGTATTTTCATGATGCTTTTTAATTGCATCACCCAGGCTGCTGATAAAAGTGTTGCCCACAACGACGATTTTTTCATCGCTATTCAGGTTCAAAGGTAAATCTGCGCTATTTTTAACCAAAGTGATTGATTTCTCTGCTGCTTCTTTTTCGATTTGCTTATGCTCAGCAGAGCCAACTACCTTCACTGCCTTCGCGATTTTTTCATCGATCGAAACAGGGGTTTCTTCCTTAATTACGCCTCTTTTAACCTTCAATGTTAAAATACGTCTGACTGATTCCTCAACGCGTTCTTCGGAAATTTCGCCAGCCTTTACTGCATCATGCAAGCCTGATGCTACTTCTTCAAGGCCAACCGGCATCAAGACGATATCCGTGCCTGCTTTTACGGCGCGGATGGCGGCATCTACTGCACCAAAATGGTCAGCGATGGCTTTCATGTTCATCGCGTCAGTTGTGATGACTCCTTCATAGCCCATTTCTTTACGCATCAGTTCTGTCAGAACCTTGTAGGAAAGAGTTGCTGGAATAGCGATTTCTTCCCCTGTTTTCTTTGAAATGGCTTTCGTTCCGTCAATTTTCGGGAACGTTACATGCGCTGTCATGATCGCATCAATGCCTGCTTCCATTCCTTTTTGGAACGGATACAGTTCGACTTCCATCAAGCGCTCTTTATCGTGTGGAACTTCAGGAAGTCCAAGATGGGAATCGACAGCCGTGTCCCCATGACCCGGGAAGTGCTTGGCAGTTGCCGCGACACCTGCTGCTTGGAGCCCTTTTGTATAAGCGACACCCATGTCAGCAACTAGCTGCGGGTCTTCACCAAATGAACGGACACCGATTACCGGATTGTCAGGATTATTGTTGACATCCATAACCGGAGCAAAGTTCATGTTGATACCCAAGGAAGCCAGTTCCTCGCCGATTGCATTCCCTACGTTATAAGCGATTTCCGGTGAGCGTGTTGCACCCAATGCCATATTCCCCGGCATATCCGTCCCAGATTGGAGCCTTGTGACAATTCCGCCTTCCTGGTCGATCGTCAGCAGCAGGCCGAATTTTTCAGCAGCGTCCTGATAATCGGAAGCTAGTCGTGCTGTCTGTTCAGTTGTCACCACATTCTCGCGGAAAAGGATGACTCCGCCTAAATGGTATTTTTTCACGAGCTGCTGGATTTCCGGCAGCATTTCGGTTACATTTTCACCCTTCCAAGTCCTGAAATCCGGCATCAGCATCTGTCCTGTTTTTTCCTCCAGGCTCATTTTGCTGATTGCATTGCCAATCAAATCATAGCGCTTGCCTTCCTGCTTGATGATAGCGGCTTCAGATTCAGGCTTTCCTTTTTCCCCTTCTTCTTTAGAAGATGGTTTCACTTTATAATCGAGTGCAATGCGGTCCTTGAAGCTACCGTCTGTCACTGTAATGAACGTCCGTCCATTCTGTCCCGTGAATTCCACATTTCCATCCTGGTCAATGGTTGCTACATTTTTATTCGCCGACTCCCATTTAAGGTTTTCAGATGTTAGCATAAAATGCCCTTCTGAATACACATGAAGTGCTTTTAATTGAATGTTTCCATCACTAACAGCTGCATCCGCTTCAGGGATGTTTTCATAAATCACCAGATCTTCCACTGTGTTCTTTTCCTTGGCGTTCACTTTCTTCAAAGAAAGCCCGGGCAGCATCTGTGAAAAAGCCAGCACAAACACTAATGAAAAGAGCATAAGCTTGCTAAGTTTCATCGTATCTCCTCCATTTTGCATATTTTATCCAATTCATTTAAATTTAGTAAAATCAGTAATTCCGTTGCTGCCAGCCTTCTCCTGAGAAGTCAGGTGCAACCTTTTTACCTTCAGAGGTTAGCAGACTGATATTGTCGACATACCAGCCACGGCCATTTGTATAACTGTCCGTTTGATATCGGAAACGGATGTGCTTAGTTCCTGCAGGTATTTCAACCTGCTCTGAATTCCAATCCACACTGCTTCCAGTAAAAATAGCGGCTTGCTCCCAGCTTTCACCATCCTCAGAGATTTCCAAATACCCATAATCAGCATCCGCTTCAATCCGATACCAGGTGTCAAATGAAAGTGTTGCAGGCTTGTCCAGTTTCACTTCCGTTGTCATGTTACGTTGCAGCTTATCGCCATAACCCGAAAACCACGCTGAACCGTCTGGAATATTTACAGGTATGGAATCAGCAACCTGCCTTGCCAGTTGTCTGCGTGCGACATTGGTGGAAACCGTGCTCCGGCTAGGATGGACTCTGTTGGTGAGCAGGATCGCAATTGTGCCATTATTCCTGTTCACGACAATGGAAGTCCCGGTATAACCCGTATGTCCTAGTGAAGTGCCCTCGGATAACGCATCCATGAACCATCCCTGGGCAAGCTCCCACCCTAAACCATGGTCATCACCAGGGAACTGTGGAATCTGGTTTTCAACGATCAGGTTAACTGTTTCCGGCTTTAAAATAACTTCGCTGCCATATCGGCCATCATTCAAATACATATGGGCGAGCTTTGCCAGGTCCTCTGCTGTCGAGAACACGCCAGCATGGCCGGCCACACCATCCAGTGACCAGGCGTTTTCATCATGCACTTCTCCCCAGACTATTCCACGGTTCGTCCATGGCTGGTATTCGGTCGCGGCGATCCGCTTTTTCAGTGAAGCCGGCGGATTGTACATCGTATCCGTCATTCCGAGCGGCTCAGTAATATATTCTTTAACAAACTCATCCTGTCTCTGTCCTGAGAGCCTTTCGATCAGCAAACCAAGCGTGATCATGTTGAGGTCGCTGTATGTATAAGTACTGCCCGGCTCATTGTTCAGTGGATGCTCTAATACAAAATTCATCCTGTCCTCACGGCTGCCTCCTTTCGTATATAATGGCACCCATGCAGTGAAACCAGATGTGTGGGTTAGGAGCTGCCTGATTGTGACTTCCCCCTTCCCATTGGCAGCGAATTCAGGAATATGCTTAGAAACTTTGTCATCGAGCTCGAACCTTCCCTGGTCATAAAGAATCATAGCTGCTGTGGTGGTGAAAATTTTACTGATAGAGGCAAGGTCAAAGATTGTATTTTCCTCCATCTCGATTGGTTCACTAGACTCAGTGAATTGGTCATCTTCATATCTGTAGGCATATCCGTAGGCTTCCTGCTTCACGATATGTCCGCGGCGGGCAACGAATGCGACTGCTCCTGGCATCACGCCATCAGAAATCATACTCTCCATATGCCCGTCAATTTCGTCCAGTGGCTGTTGGACCATGCCCGCTCCCCGAACCGATCCTTTATGTAGGATCGGGGATAATGGACCAGGCTTGTCCCATGAAAAAACCGGATGCACCTTATCGAATCCTGCTTTTCCCTCCCTTTGTTCAATCGATGCCCCTGGCACTTGATTGCCTTCCGCAAATGTCACCGGAATCAACACTCCCGTACCAAGAACTGCGGCCAATGCAATAGATAGTGATTTGTTCTTCATGTTTCCTCCTTTTCTGAGCTTTTGCTCCATTTAATCTCATAAACTTTGAAAAGGCTTTCATGTTGTAATCTTAGACTATCTAAATAACAGTATAGATGTCTATACCACTATAGACCCAACCGCTTCGTATAATAGAAAAATCCCGGGACTGCTCTCCCGGGATTTTAGAATCATTTTTGTAAAAATATTCAAATAATTTAGAGAGAATTTTCCCAACATGGTTTTTCGTGAATTATTTCCTCATATTTTCCTTTTGTTTAATCCAATACCTGATCCCCTTGCCGGCAAGAGGTTCATCCTCGAATCGCGGAATCACATGCAAATGAGCATGAAAAATCGATTGTCCTCCCGCTTTCCCCGTATTCCATCCAACACTGTATCCATCCGGTGCATACTTCTCGTCAAGAATCCTTTTTGCACCCATCAGCAACTCCCGCGAATCATTCCACTCCTGGTCAGACAACTCAAAGACATTCTGCTTATGAAGTTTCGGGATGATCAGTCCGCTCCCCTGCAGGACCTGCTGTTCCGACTCCTTCTGGATAAAATAACATGTTTCATTCTCAAGTGTGATTTGCTGCTCTTCGTCAGCAAGCACATTGCAATATGGGCAGTTCTCTTGGTACATATTTTAGTGCCTCCGCTCCATGATATTCTTGACAGCTTTGGGCCCTACAGGCTTGAACCTGTCTTAATAATTGCGTTTTCTTGACAGCTTTGGACCCTACAGTCTGAAACCTGTCATAATAAACGCTCTTTCTTGACAGCTTTCGGCCCTACAGCCTGAAACCTGTCATAATAAACGCTCTTTCTTGACAGCTTTGCGCTCTACCGCCTGAAGCCTGTCATAATAATTGCGTTTTCTTGACAGCTTTATGCTCTGCAACCTAAAAGCTGTCTTAATAATCGCGTTTTCTTGACAGCTTTGTGCTCTACTGCCTGAAACCTGTCATAATAATTGCTCTTTCTTAACAACTTTGCGATCTACTGCCTGAAACCTGTCACAATAAACTAGTTTTCTTGACAGCTTTGGGCCCTACAGCCTGAAACCTGTCAGTCATTCAAGGAAGAACGTTTTCACGGAACTTCCAAGCTTGAGCTAAAAAACTAGTTCATTTATTGTTTCTTTCCCAACCTACCTATAACAGCAACTTTTTTCCTATATCATTTGCATTTGATGATCCAACGTCGATTTTATTTCCCATCCTTTTTCTTGCCTAAATTATTCAGCCAGGTCTCATAAAACTGGTATACAAATCCAGCAGCGACAAAACCCATCAACAACATGATGACTGAAAGTGTCTTTCTGACCCACGTGATATCAATCAACAGGAACAGTGCTCCAGTTATCGCAAAGGAAATGAATATGAAGAGCCACCTTCTGAGAATCAATGAATCCTTATCCTTACTCATTCCTTACACCTGCCTTCCTTATATTACTAATACGTAATAAGTGATAACAGGTTTCAAAAAACAGGGCCCAAAATAGGACCCTGCCATTCTATTACTAAACTAATTTTTTCATCGAGTGTATTTGCCCAAGATGATAGGCTTCATGGAATAATGCCATGTTCGCAAGCTCTCCAAAAGTCTCCAACCCAAGGAACGGCTTCTTAAGCTTTTCATCCAGCATGGAAGCCGGTACTTCTTTGATCCTTCCCAGCTGCACTTTCAATTGGTCACGCAAAACATCAACAGATGGAACATCCCCTGTCCACTCGGATGGACGGGTACCGTTTCCGAAGCACTCTATGTAGTTGGCAGGCAAATGACTAGATTTTTTCGGATAACCCATCATGAACTGTTCTGTAACTGTCAGCACATGCCCGATGTGCCAGTGGATGGTATTATTGAAGCCTTTTGGCTGAACACCTGCCTGTTCCGCAGTGATGCCCTCAATGCTTTTCAAAAAAGAACCTCTCGTTAATTCAAATTGCTTGAATAAAAGCTCGCTCATCATGAACTTCCCCTTTCCAGCTTGTACTTCTTTATATTTTTATTCTATATATTCCCAACTTATGCGGCAAGGGAAATGGGGAATCTCTAATATACCCTTATAGGTATTAAATTCCATTAAAGGAAATCCATTGACAAAATTTGTTCAAAACATTATGGCTGATATGTGTCTTCACACATTATTCACAGATTTCCATAAATTGCTTTGATATCTTAAGAGTGTAATCATTATATATTTTGAAAGGAAGCGATTTAGATGTTCGCTAAATGGTTAAGAGAAAACAATATTGCTGCTGGCCTGTTGACTGTAATTAGGGTTTGGCTTGGTTACAACTGGATGACTGCTGGATGGGGCAAATTGACTGGTGACGGTTTTGACGCTACGGGATATTTAAAAAATGCTGTTGCGAACCCAGTAAAAGGCCCAGACGGAAACATGGTTTATGGATGGTATGTTAACTTCCTAGAAAGCTTTGCCATCCCGAATGTCGATCTTTTCAACTTCATCGTTCCGCTTGGAGAATTCCTGATTGGACTT
Source organism: Mesobacillus sp. S13 (assembly GCF_020422885.1). Classification (NCBI taxonomy): domain Bacteria; kingdom Bacillati; phylum Bacillota; class Bacilli; order Caryophanales; family Bacillaceae; genus Mesobacillus; species Mesobacillus sp. S13. The sequence goes on from NZ_CP084622.1 coordinate 3,922,891, forward strand.
GGACTTATCCTTGGATGCTTGACAACTGCTGCCATGTTCTTCGGACTAGTGATGAACTTCAGTTTCTTCCTTGCCGGAACAGTTTCTCATAACCCAACAGACATCTTCTTTGGCTTCATCATCCTGTTCTCTGGCTTCAATGCTGCCAAATACGGCTTGGACCGCTGGGTGGTTCCTTTCATCCGCAAGACTGTCTTCAAACAAACACCAGAAGCTGCACATAAATCTGCTTAACAATATAGGAAATGCCCTCCGCCAATAGGCTGAGGGCATTTTTTCACTGGGAACTTTCTTCTATTGTTTTAAGCAGGATTTTTTTTCTGAAACCGCCGCTGCGATTCTTCTTTAACTGGCGCATGAACTCCACTTCAGATTCTGTAATCCCTCGATGCTCAGCAATTGCATACACCACTTCAAGCAAATCGACGATTTCACTTAGAAGCCTGTCCGTTCCAGTATTCCGGAACTTCTCCACTTCCTCATTGAATTTCTCCATGAGCTTTGCACTATATTGACTGCCATCTAAGATCTCAAATTCAACCTTCTTTCCCTTCCCTTTCATCAACTCAGGAAAAAGATCTCTAACAAGTTTGTTATATTCTTTTTTCTCCATGTTTACTCCCCTTTTGCTGTCCTATTGTTAAACATATCCTTAAAACTGCGGGTTCAAACACCTTTTTAAAATATAGAATTGTGCATCTGGGTAACAATGGAAATTGAAAAAGCCTGTGGTCCCTACCACAGGCTTTCTAATTTTAATAGTTTTCAAACTACATAATCTTCAGTTAATTTATTACAAGCATTTGATAGATTTTGCAAACATTCCATCCTTAGTTTCTCGTCGCAGATAAAATCGTTCCGAAGCTCTTCTTCTAGCTTCCTTTGAATTTGCTGGATTTCTTCCCGGAATTTCTCGCGTTTTTCGATTTCAGTTAAGTGAAATTCAATTTCCTGTTCAAAATACTCTACCGTCCCAAATAAAACAGTCAATGATTCCTCCACCTTCCATTCTTTTTTTGAATACCTTTACCAAAAAACCAAACCTGCCAAAAGAATTATTTTTATTAGTCCTGTCAAGTATCTTAAGTATTATTTATCCTCTATCGCGTGATGCAAACGTGAAATCGACACCTTTTTGCATTATTATGCCATTATCAACAGTCAAAATAAAAAAATCCTCCAAAAGGACGGCGGATTTCATACGTCAAATAGTCTTTCATAACCATTTGCCTACAATTGGTTTTATCATCCGTTCTTTTTTGGCAACCCGACGATCATAGCTAAATGGCCTTAGACTCGTGGCTTTGCGTCCTCACCTTTCGATAAGTTTGCCTTTTTCAGTTCTACTTAAAATATAAAACTTTAGAACCATCATTTCAACAAGTTTCGCCATTTTTTTACAAGGATGAGTCTATTTTCCTATTAAATATTCATTTTGTGTGCAGAATTCGATTGTTTTCACACTGTAATATCTCCGCAATCTCTATGTAAAATTCTATTGCTAGAATGAAGGGAAGAAGCTTTATTACAGGCGAATGGCAGGAGGATCCTTATGGAACAGCATGTTAAGAAGTCGCTAGATGAATGGAAAGCAGAAATTGAAGAAATTCTTAAAGAGATTGATGCGGAGTATGAAGAAGTAAAGAATGAACTAAAAGTGTATACATATAAATTCAACATCACCAAGCAGGTTGTCCAGTCAACAGTGAACCCCGACTTGAACAGAAAAATCCGCGAATTGTACCATCAGCCATTTGAAGAGAAATTTAATGATTTGAAAGAATATATCAAGGAACTGGAAGAGAAAAAGCGTGTCTTCCAAATGTTCACCGATAAAATCGACAAAGTAACGGAAAAAGAAGATACAGCGCCTTTTGCAGTTGCGCAATCGGACTAATTAGAGAAGCCTGGCTGATTAATCGAAATCTCAGCCAGGCTTTTGTTATGCTCACTTCTTCCACCATGAATCAAACATGGATGCCGGCGTATGCCGTTTATGCTCTGAAGCAAGATATCTGCCCTCAATCTTGGCTGCAGCTGCTTCGTCGATCTGCTTTCCTTCAAGATAGTCATCAATTACTTCATAACTCACTCCAAGCTCGGTTTCATCTGATTGGAGCGGCTTATTGTCAAGAAGATCGGCAGTAGGTTCCTTCAGGTACAGTCTTGGTTCTGCGTTCAATGCCTTCAGCAGCTCCCTGCCCTGGCGCTTGTTGAGACCCGATAACGGCAGCAAATCAGCACCGCCATCTCCGTACTTTGTAAAGAATCCAGTCACAGCCTCGGCAGCATGGTCTGTCCCGATCACTAGCAAGCCATCCTGTCCCGCAATGGCATACTGAGTAATCATCCTCATCCTTGCCTTCGCGTTCCCCTTGTTAAAGTCCGTCATTCGATCACCAATCGCTTCCTCGAACTGTGTATTGAAGGTATCAACCGCAGGCTGGATATTGAAGGTGATGGTTTGATCAGGCTTAATGAAGTCCAGTGCTTTCTGTGCATCTTCCTCGTCTTTTTGTACAGCATATGGAAGTCTGACAGCCACGAATTTGGCGTCCTTGCCTTCTGATCGCAATTCCTCTGCAGCCAGCTGCGCCAACCTTCCAGCCAAAGTGGAGTCCTGGCCGCCACTGATTCCTAAGACGTATCCTTTTGCCCTTGAAGCAAGCAAATATTCTTTTAAAAATTGCTTTCTTTTCTTGATTTCCTCTTGGGGATCAATATTGGGACGAACATCCAATGCTTCTATAATCTGTTTTTGCAAGCTCATATTAAACCTCCTAAACACTATTACTAATCACCATGCTCTTCGCTCACTCAATTTGGTAAAAGGTTTTGCGAGAACACTATTATCAAAAAGCATATCCCTAAAAAAGTCCAAAGTCCAGATTTTGGTCAGGGAATCTAACATACCAATTTACAAGTTGAAATCCACATGTACTATTTTACCCATTCACTCTCTGTACGTAACATTTTGTTCGCCAGTATTTTTTTGCTAGACTATAACTTAGACTAAAAATGCTAATCAAATTGGAGGCATTCATTATGGCAACCCATGATACATTCAAAGGCTATTTTGGTACATATACAAAAGGGGACAGCGAGGGCATCTACTCTTTTACCCTTGATAGAGTGAGTGGCAAGATTCTGGACGTAGAACCAGCAGCAACCCTGGAAAACCCTACTTACCTGACAGTCAGTGACGACAATCGCTTTCTTTATGCTGTCGCAAAGGAAGGCGGCACTGGAGGTGTGGCATCCTTCGGTATCGTGGAATCCGGAAAGCTATCTTACATCAATTCGCAGCTTGCGCCAGGAGCTTCACCCTGCCATGTTAGCGTGAACAAGGAAAACAGCCAGCTTTTATCTGCTAATTACCATAAAGGATCTGCTGATTCCTACCTGTTGAACTCAGAAACTGGCAGTATTGAAGAAGTCTTATCCAGCGCGGTGCATGAAGGCTCAGGACCTGATGAGCGCCAGGAAAAAGCGCACACCCATTATGCGGGCTTCACCCCGGACGGCAACTATGCAGCAGTAGTCGACCTTGGCATCGACCAGTTGATAACCTATAGCCTGGATAATGGCCAGCTGATTGAGAAGAGTGTACTGCATATTGCACCAGGAAGCGGTCCAAGACATCTTGTTTTTCACCCTAACCACAAGATTGCCTTTTTGATGACAGAATTCAGCTCTGAGGTTCTCGTTTTAAAGTACAATTCAGAAGACGGCAGCTTCGAACAGCTACAGGCAATTTCCACCCTGCCTTCAGATTTTACCGAAAACAACCAGGGAAGCGCCATCCATATTTCCTCTGATGGGAAATACGTCTACGCAGCCAATCGAGGCCATGACAGTATTGCGATTTTCAAGGTGGATCCAGAATGCTTCCAGCTTGAGTTTGTCGAGCATACGTCAACAGAAGGACACTGGCCAAGGGATTTTGTTCTCGACCCGAGCGAGAAATTCCTGATTGCGACGAACCAGAATTCCAGCAATGTCGTACTCTATGCCCGTGACGCAGAAACAGGCAAATTGACTTTGCTGCAGTCTGATGTGAAGGTTCCAGATCCGGTCTGTGTAAAATTTTTGAATTACTAAAAAGCTACTCATTTACGGATTGTTCTTCGTAAAGAGCCACTAAGCAAAAACAGGGCAGGTGCCATTAAGTGCACCTGCCCTTCTCTTTATCTGTCGCTCGGGAACCTGACACCCATTTGCGACCTTGCTTCATCAAGAATCTTCATGGTGATCCTCGAGTTCTCAAGTGAGTTATTATTAGATTCCAGTTTCCCTTGCTGAATCAGCGTAATGAATTCCTCTGCTTCATAGAACATATTATCATCCAGTTGTTCTCTCGATATATCTTCAGATTTCCCATTGCGATAAAGAATTTCCACTTTTTCCGGCGTGCTGATTTTATTAATCCTGATATTCCCGTTCTCACCGTGTATTTCGGAAGGAAGAGCCGAATCAGTGATTTTTGAAAACATGATGACAGCATCCATTTCATCATATTTCAAGATCAGGCTGCCTTCCCCATCCACTCCCGATTCTAGTACGTAACCATTTGCCTGAATCGACTTTGGCTCTCCAAACAGTACGACGAGCGGATAGATGCAATAGATACCGATATCCATAAGCGAACCTGCCGAAAACTCCGGGTTGAAGGCGTTCAGCACGGTACCTTCTTTATATTTGTCATAGCGGGACGAGTACTGGCAATAGCTTGCGAAATACCTTCTGATCGTGCCGATTTTATCCAGATTCTCCTGGACAGCCTTGAAGTTCGGCATCAAGGTTGATTTTAGCGCCTCCATCAAAACAACCTTGTGATCCTTTGCACTCTTGATCATCTCATCCAGTTCACGGCTGTTAGACGCAATCGCTTTTTCACAAAGAACATGCTTGCCATTTTCCATGAATGTAATCGCCTGGCTGGCATGCATGGAATTGGGACTGGCGAGATAGACAGCATCAATGGCATCACTTTTCGCCATCTCTTCCATGTCTGTAAAAATAGTATCCACTCCGAATTTGCTGGCAAATTCTGCAGCACGGTCCTCTGCACGTGAGTAAACTGCACTAAGCTGAAAATCCTTATGGTGGCTTGCACCTTTAATAAACGCTTCTGTAATCCAATTTGTTCCTACCACTCCGAAACGCACCATGTTGTTTCACCCTTTCAAATAGCAAAAGCCGTGGTCTATGCCCGCAGCTTCTTTTCATCTTAACGAAAAGGAAAGTCAATCACAAACTTTGTCCCTTTTCTACTGGTATTTCGATTATGAATTTTGTGCCTTTTCCCTGTTCGCTTTTCACAGAAATTTTCCCGTCATGCATCTGTACGAGCTGTTTGACAATGGATAAACCGAGACCGAATTCTCCAAACGGATTGCTCGTTCTCGAGATATCTGCTTTGTAAAAGCGATGCCAGATTTTTTCGATTTCAGCCGGTTCAATGCCAATACCGGTATCCTCGATTTCAATCATCGTCTTTGGCCCAACCATCCTGCCGCGAAGCCAGATTGTGCCGTTTTCAGTGAACTGGATACTGTTTTTCGTAATATTGATTAAAATCTGCAGAAGACGATCATAATCGGCATGGACCATGGCTTTTTCATCTGCCTCAATTTCGATTCTGTTATGGCGTTCTTCTGCCTGAAACCCAAGCTGATCCTGGATGATCTCGAATACCTCGATTAATTCAATGTCTTCTTTTACAAGCTGCACCTGGTTTGAGCGGATTTTATCATAATCAAGGTTCTCATTGACCAGTCGAATCAGCCGCTTCGTTTCCTGGCTGACCAGCTTGATGCCCCGCTCTTTTTCCTCCTCAGGAATCATATCGTTCCTGAGGCCCTCGATAATTCCGCTGATCGTCGTAAGCGGCGTCCTCAATTCATGAGAGACATCTGACATAAACTGGCGGCGCCGGTTTTCCAGGCTTTCGATTTCGGATTTCGATTCATTCAGCCTGCTCACCATACTGTTAAAATCGTTCGCCAATTCACCGATTTCATCAAAATCCGACTTGGGCACTTTAACCGTATAGTCCCCTGCTGATACGGCGGATGTGGCTTCCTGAAGCTTTTTGATTCTATTGACATGGATTCGCGCCAGAACCCAGCTTAGGAGGAACGAAACTCCCAGCGCAATCAGCATGGTATAAATCAAATACTTATTGATTTCCGTAATCATTTCCCGTGTCCCGCTGATTGGGGATGTCAGGAGAATGCCGCCAATGAAGTTTCCGCGATCAACATACGGCAAAACCACTAGGGTCACGGCACGGTCATACCGTTCGAGGTCATAATTTTTCACAATTGGCTTCCCGCTTGTAAGCTGACTCCACTCTTTTTCCGATAACTCAATCGCCGGCCCTCTCCATCTAATTGGATTCAGCAGCTGGATATTCTCATCGAATACACTGAATTGGATATCCCGGCCGAAAAGCACCCGGGCATATTGATTGATCACCTGGTCAGGACGTTCACCGCCCCGGTCAAGATCGCGGAGGATATTTTCACCGTAAGAAATCAGCTCCTCCGTCTTATTTTTATAAACAAGCGTTTCCACATACTGTGTGAATACCAGGCTCAGGATTAGAAAGGCGACGATGATGATGCTGATATGGCTGATGAATTGCTGGTAGATATATTTAACCTTCATGCCCCATCCGAACTTTCATCGAATTTATAGCCGACTCCCCAAACCGTATGGAAGAATGGCTGTTCAAACGTGCCGATTTTCTTCCTCAGGCGCTTAATGTGGACATCAACCGTTCGTTCATCCCCGTAAAATTGGTATCCCCAGACACGCTCCAGCAACTGCTCTCTCGTGAATACCTGACGCGGGTGCTGGGCGAAAAATAGAAGCAGGTCGAACTCCTTTGGTGTCAAGTTGGTGACTGGTTTCCCATCCAGCTTCACTTCACGTGTTTCTTTGTTAATTTTCAGTGCGCTCGTCCCAACCTCGCTGTGCTCATCGGGCTTCTGTTTTTGATACCGCCGGGCCACAGCCTTGATCCTCGCCATCAAAGCCAGCGGGCTGAAAGGCTTCGTCACATAATCATCGGCCCCCATTTCCAGTCCAAGAACCTGATCCGATTCACTATCCTTGGCCGTCAGCATGATAATCGGCACATCACTGCCCTCCTGCCTGATCTTCCTGCACAGCATGACACCATCCATGCCAGGAAGCATCCAATCAACAATCAGCAAATCCCAATCTTCGTCCTTATAAGCCTCATAGCCTTGGAGGCCATCATTCACAAATCTGCCTTCAATGCCCTCTTTTAAAAAGAACATCTCAATCATCTCGCAGACACTTTCATTATCCTCAATCACTAATATTTTCACAGTAATCCCCTCTATTCCGACTCTGTTATATATAAAGTATAGCGCAACGGAGACAGAATCAACTGTTTCACCTGCTGTTACAGATTATTTAACATGTTGGTCATAGTTTGTTCATGAATAAAAGGGATCCGTTGAGCTTTGTTAATTAGATTCTATCAAACATGGGCTGCAATACGCTCTATTGGTTACACCATTCTCCTATTTTCTTACAAATCAAGACCCCAATACGCTCTATTGGTTACACTATTCTCCTAATTTATTACAAAGCAAGGCTTCAATACGCTCTATTGGTTACATCATTCTCCTAGTTTTTTACAAAACAAAGCTCCAATACGCTCTATTGGTTGCACCATTCTCCTAATTTCTTACAAATCCTTGCTCCAATACGCACTATTGGTTACACTATTCTCCTATTTTCTTACAAATAAATGCTCCAACACGCTCTATAGGTTACACCATTCTCCTATTTTCTTACAAATCCTTGCTCCAATACGCTCTATTGGTTACACTATTCTCCTGTTTTCTTACAAATCATTGCTCCAATACGCTTTATTGGTTACTCTATTCTCCTGTTTTCTTACAAAACCTTACTCCAATACGCTCTATTGGTTACACCATTCTCCTGTTTTCTTACAAATCCTTGCTCCAATACGCTCTATTGGTTGCACTATTCTCCTATTTCCTTACAAATCCTTGCTCCAATACGCTCTATTGGTTACACCATTCTCCTATTTTCTTACAAATCAAGACTCCAACTTTCTCGATCGGTGACCTCCTTTTCTCATATTCTTGAATTTCTGGGCACTAATATGCTCTATCCCCATAATTAAAGCCAGCTCATCAATTGAGCTGGCTCTGGCATTAACCCTTTTTAACTGGGAGTCCTTCTTTTTCCCATGCGGAGTAGCCTCCCTCGAGGTTGACTACATTCTTGAAGCCATTTTTCAAAAGCAGGCTTGTTCCGATTGCGGAGCGTGCGCCTGACTGGCAATGGGCGATGATTTTCTTGTCTTTTGGCACTTCGTCAAGCTTGTCGGTCAGGTTTCCGAGCATCATATGATGGGCACCGGGGATGTGGCCGCTATTCCATTCACTCTGATTGCGGACGTCGATGACAAAGTAGTTTTCGTCTACCATCATTCCTTTTGCTTCACTTGCGGTGACATTCTTATACTCTTCCAGGCTGCCGTCGAGCTCTTTCGGATCGACATACCCTGTGACCTGATCAAGTCCGATTGACTGCAGTGATTTTTTCACGTCAGGCAATTTTTCCGGATCTACGATCAATACGATGTCCTGCTCATAACTTAATAGCCAGCCTGCCCAGTTCGTGAAGGAATTGTTGTAAGGGATGTTGATCGTGCCTTCAGCATGTCCACTGGCGAACTCATTTGCCGGACGGGTGTCGACAACCACCGCATCCCCTGCTTCAGACAATGATACTTTTGGAGTTTCCTCACGCCTGAGCAATTCAGGACCTACTTTATTAAGCTTTTTCATCTGGGCGAAGTATTTTGGAGGCTCCGGCTGACCCGCAAGCAGTTCCTCAACGAATTTGTCCTCTTCTTTGATCTGGAATGCCCAGTTGAATTTTTTCTCATAGCCTAAAGTGGACATAGGGACAGCGCCAAGTGATTTTCCGCAGGCACTTCCTGCTCCGTGTGCTGGCCATACTTGCAGGAAGTCAGACAGCTTTTCCACTTTCCGGAGCGATTCGAACATCTGGTGTGCTCCTGCTTCGGAGGTGTCCTTGATGCCTGCCGCCTTTTCTAGCAGATCCGGACGCCCGACGTCACCAACGAACAGGAAGTCTCCCGTGAAAATGCCCATCGGTTCATTGGCGCCGCCGCCCTTATCCGTCAGAAGGAATGAAATGCTTTCCGGTGTATGCCCCGGCGTATGGAGCACTTCGAAATAAACATTCCCGATATTGAATGTCGAGCCTTCTGTCAACAATTCATGCTCATACTGGTCGACATATTGATACTTCCAATCTTTATCCCCTTCATCGGATAAATACAGCTTTGCTCCATAGTGATGGGCAAGCTCCCTTGCTCCTGACAGATAATCTGCATGAATATGGGTTTCAGTTGCGGCTGAAATATTGAATCCTTCTTTTTTAGCGATATCCAGATAAGGCTGAATATTCCTTGCCGGGTCGATGACAATCGCCTCTCCCGTCCTCTGGCAGCCAATCAAGTACGACATATGTGCAAGCTGATCATCAAAAAATGACTTGAAATACATATGAGCTCCTCCTCTAATTTTAATTAGGTTTACGAAGACTATACTCTCTTATACCCCGCACCATATTTTTTAAAGCAAAAAATATACCTGTGCCGGGTGCTGCCTTGATTCCAATATATACCTATATCTGTATTTTAATCTGTTAAAAATTCTTCTTCAAATAAAAAGAACCTGCTCCAAATCGGAACAGGTCTACGTTCTTGCTGGCCTTTTCATCATAAAAATATAGAGCAGAATCGAAACAGAAACCGAGATGGCTGAAGCGATGTAGATGCTTCCATAGCCAAGCCAGTGACCGATTTGGCCAAAAGTCATCGCTCCGACCCCGACGCCCAAATCGAAAAAAGAGAAGAATGTTGCATTCGCCATTCCTTTGCGGTTCATCGGAGCATCCTGGACGGCCCATGCCTGCAATGCCGGCTGGACCGAACCGAAGCCGAATCCGTACAGACCGGCGGCGATGAACATCACCAGGCTGTTCGGCAGCCAGGCTAAAAGAATCATGGCGATCATGATTAGAACTGTCCCGGGCAGGAAGACGGCACCATGTCCTTTTTTATCATAGAGTTTTCCCGCAAATGACCGGGAAAGCATCAAGGTCATTGCAAAAATAAAGAAATACCATTCTATCCCTGCAATTCCCTTCTGCGCTGAGTAAAGCGGCAGGAATGAGGCGATACCTCCAAATGTCGTTGTAATGAACAACAATAGCAGGGACGGCTGCAAGGCGGATTTTTCATATACGTCCCATCTGCGTTTCTCTGTAGTTTCTTCTGTTTTCTCTGCTTTTTTATAGGTAATCCGTGATGCAAGCAGGAATGCAGCAAGGCCCAGGAAGGCACTGATCAAAAATAACTGCTTGAATGTAATTGCCGCAGCAAGCGCAAGGCCCAGCGTCGGTCCCATCGCGAGCGCCACGTTCCCGGAAAGCCCGAAATACCCCATACCTTCTCCTCTGCGCCGCGGCGGGATTAAGTCGGTTGCAATCGTACCTGATGCTGTCGTGGAAAAACCCCATCCAACCCCCTGAATAATCCTCATTAAAAATAAAAAGGCAATGCCTGTTGCAAATCCAAATGAACCGACAGAAACCACGAAAACGGCCAAGCCTGTCAGGTAAATGAACCCTCTTCCTTTCGTTTCAAGCATCCGGCCTGCAAAAGGGCGTACAAGCAATGCCGAAAATGTAAAAATCCCAACGACAAATCCAATTAATTGGTCGTTTCCGCCTAAGTGCTCCACAAACAGCGGAATCGTAGGCAAGGTCATTTGGAAACCCAGGAAGATGAAGAAATTCGCCAGGAAGATAAACACAAAGTCCTTGCTCCAAATTTTTTCAGTGCCCTGTGGTTGTTGAGCTGCTCCTGTTGTGTGATCCATCTGCTTTCATCCTTTCAATTTTCACTACTTTTTCAGCCACTATCTCCAGATAATCCTGTAAAAAAGATCCATGTTCAATATTCCGTCAATTTGTTGTTGCGATTATGTGAACATCTTCACATTCAACTCATTTTTATTTCGAATTCTGATATATTGTAAGTGTAATCATTAATCACTTATTTTTGAAGGGAAGCGATTTATATGTTCGCTAAATGGTTAAGAGAAAACAATATTGCTGCTGGCCTGTTGACTGTGATTAGGGTATGGCTCGGATATAACTGGATGACTGCCGGTTGGGGAAAATTGACTGGTGAAGGATTTGACGCTTCTGGATATTTGAAAAACGCTGTTGCGAACCCGGTAAAAGGTCCAGACGGAAACATGGTTTATGGATGGTATGTTAACTTCTTAGAAAGCTTTGCCATCCCGAATGTCGATCTTTTCAACTTCATCGTTCCGCTTGGAGAATTCCTGATTGGACTTGGACTTATCCTTGGATGCTTGACAACTGCTGCCATGTTCTTCGGACTAGTGATGAACTTCAGTTTCTTCCTTGCCGGAACAGTTTCTCATAACCCAACAGACATCTTCTTTGGCTTCATCATCCTGTTCTCTGGCTTCAATGCTGCCAAATACGGCTTGGACCTCTGGGTGGTTCCTTTCATCCGCAAGACTGTATTCAAAAGAGAAGCTGAAACTGCCCATAAAGCAGTTTAACTGAAATCTTATACCGAGAGCCAGGCAAATGCCTGGCTCTTGTTCTATTACCCCCTATTCCCGTCCCCTCTTCATGCATTCCCAAATACCTATCTTCTAAGGATAGCTCTGATTTTTCTTTCCGCTGACGCTTTTTACCTCCTCTTTCATCGCAATCTCCTCCCCCATGAGTTTCCAGGGTTAATACCTCTGCAAAGTGTTCAAAATCCTGACAATATGTTTTTTCCATTTTGTGAACAAAGACACCCAGCTCGCATTTTAAAATAGCAGATTAATATATTGTAGTGTAATCAAATAATACTTCATTCTCGAAGGGAAGCGATTGATATGTTTGCTGATTGGTTAAGAGGTAACAAGTATGCTGCTGGCCTGTTGACTGTTTTAAGATTATGGCTGGGTTACAACTGGATGGTTGCCGGATGGCATAAAATGACCGGGGAAGGATTTGACGCAACTGGATATCTGAAAAACGCTGTAGCGAATCCTGTTAAAGGTCCTGATGGCAATATGGTTTATGGCTGGTATGTCTCGTTTTTGGAAAACTTCGCTCTGCCAAACATTGAGCTTTTCAACTTTATCGTCCCGGTCGGTGAATTCCTCGTCGGTCTGGGCCTGATCCTTGGCTGCCTGACAACTGCTGCAATGTTCTTCGGCTTAGTCATGAACTTCAGCTTCTTTCTCGCCGGAACCGTCTCCCATAACCCAACAGATATCTTCTTCGGATTCATCATCCTCTTCGCTGGCTTTAACGCAGGAAAATATGGATTGGACTATTGGGTGATTCCATATATCCGAAAAACCATTTTCAAACAGAAAGCTAGCATAAAATGAATGAAAGCCTCCTGAGTTTTTGCAGGAGGCTTTCAAAATTTATCGGTGGAAAACGATCTTGACTAAAATTGGACTTCAATGAATGAAGAGAAACAATAAATAAAAGGCCTGGTCACTGACGAGGCCTTTTCATCTGTTTATATTGTCTCAAGATCGGATACCGTTCTTTCATTCAATTCGTCACCAGTATTCACAGTTGATTTCGGTTCAAAAAAGATAACATGCGCTTCTTCTTCAGCAATAGGGAGATGCTCCACTCCTTTAGGAACAATCATGAATTCCCCTTCGTTCAGGTGAACATCTTGATCCCTGAACTTAAGCAGCAGCTTCCCTTTCATGACAAGGAACATCTCATCCTCATGTTCATGCTTATGCCAAACAAACTCACCCTTCAGCTTGGCGAACTTTACATGCATATCATTTATTTCCCCGGCGATTTTCGGACTCCAATGATCATTAAAAAGTGAGAACTTTTCATTTATATTTACTTTTTCCATTTTGCCAACTCCCCCTATTGTCGGTAAGGAAACTCTGTATGAATCTCCCAGTACTTAGTGATTGCATTTCCCGTTGTTAAAATAAACCCAATCTGCACTTTTTCCGTTTCATTTTCAAAGGTTAAGATTCCGTGCGGTAAGTAATCATATGTAAATCCATTATCATACTTAAAAGTTCTTGGGCTTTCATTAATGGCTGAGATGATTTTGGCAATCTCGCGAGGGTCATTTATTACCTGGATGGTTGTGCCTTCCATCCCGCTGATTGTCAATTTGTCATATTCACCCGATAGGATTTTATGTTGATTAATCCAATATGCTGTTAAAAGGACGACACTCACTAGAATCAAAAATACTGTTATAAGCCTTTTTATTTTAGCCATGCCTCCCCCTCCCATTTTCATTTTACCATTTGAGAAGGTAAAAAAGACCAATCACGAATGGATTGGCCTTATATTCCTTTTTTACATGACCAAGAGCTTAAAGATCGTCAAACCGATTCCAATCAGGAAGCCGCAGACGGCGCCGTTTACCCTGATCCATTGCAGATCTTTTCCTACATTGTTTTCCATCATATCAATCAGTGTTTCGGTATCCAGCTTATCGAGATTTTCCCTGACAAGCTTTCCAATCTTGGAATGATTTCTTTCAATCAGACCGGCGATCTTTGCATGGAGCCAGCTTTCGATTGCTGTTACCTTTTTATCGTCTGCTTTGATTTCTTCAATGAATTTTTTCACCACTGGAGTAACCGTATCATCCACAAAGCTGTCTTTTTCGATGAAAGCAATTCCACGATCCTTCGCCTTAACCAGTACATCTTTTATTTGTCGAGTTAAATCCATCTCTTCGACCATCTTGTTTTTCCACGTCTGGATTTCCGACATCAGAGCTTCACGCTCATTGAGATTCCCCAGTTCTTTGCGGATCTTATCCAGGATCATATGGCGGTAGCGATTTTCATCCTGCTGCAGGTTTTTCATTCTTTTTAAAATGAATGATTGCAAAATATTGCCGACCTTTTCCTCAGTGATCATATTGCTGAACGATTGAATCGCGAACTTTAATAGTCCGTCAGCTTCGGTCGTATCAATTGCCTGTTTTCCGAGCTTGCCAAGAACCATTTTCGCTTCAGGCTGCGACGCCCATTTTTCCGTTTCTTGCAGGACATAGTCAAATGCAGCTGAATCATATTCTTTTGCAAGTATATGGCTGGATGCTTTTTGTAAAAACTCGGAAGAATCCGCTGAAAGCAGGAACCCTTTGATTTCCTGTTCAATTGCCGGCGCAAATCGTTCAACATCTATTTTCTTTACGACATCAAGACTGAATGCCTGGATGCTGTTTTTCACAGATTCTGAATGAAGCTCTTTTTCGACCGTTTCGAAAATTTTGTCTAGAATATGAATCTGCTTGAACTTTTCCATGATGCTCTCTTTCGTGAGCCAATCATTTTCAAGCATGTTGATTAATGCGCGCGTTACTTTATCACGGTTTTTCGGCAAAAGCGCGGTGTGGGGAATCGGGATTCCCATCGGGTGCCTGAAGAGCGCCGTTACGGCAAACCAGTCAGCCAAACCGCCGACAAGACCGGCTTCAAACCCGCCCATCAGCAATTTTCCAATCAATGAATCCTGAAACGGAATCATCGCGAGGAACCCCACACCCATAATCGCCAGCGAAATTGCCGCTAGATGTCTAGATCTCTTATCACTTTTTTCCATATATCTCCCTCTGTTACTGTTAGAATGATGTGTAAAAGGCTGACAGCATCTTTTGAATGCTTGTTTCCCTTTTGTCATGTAAAAAAACAAAAGAGCTTCCTAAAATAGAGTCTCTTCAATATTTTAACCAATTTATAGGGGAGAAAGCTATTAAAAAGGAAAAGTCCCGGGAGTCGTTGCTCTCGGGACTTCATATTATATCTCTCCTATTTCATCCACTCCGGCTTACCAAAGCCTTTGAATTCTTCATCGATGATTTCCTCAAACTCAGGTGATTCTACGACTTCTTTGATGTCCTTTGCAAATTGGGCATCCTTGTCTTTTGTATTGATGACAACACGGTTGCGGTATTGGTCTGGCATGTTTTCAAGCTGAAGTGCGTCAAGCAGGTCCATTTTTGCTGCCAGGGCGAAATTGCCTGGTACAGCTGAAAGATCGACGCTTTCGACTGCTCTAGGAAGCTGTGCGGCTTCAATTGGCTTGAACTGCAGGTTTTTCACATTGTCTTTTACATCTTTTTCAGATACTGTCAGTGGGTCTGCATTCGGGTCTAGCTTGATTAATCCCGCATTTTCTAGGATCAAGAAAGCGCGTGCTGCATTTGTTGGGTCATTTGGAATCGCGATGGCAGCACTCTCTGCGATTTCATCCAGTGAATTGAATTCATTGGAGTAGATTCCCATTGGCGCAGTTGGCACGACTATGACTTCTGATAGTTCAAGCTTGTGTTCTTTTGCGAAGTTCTCCATATAGACCTTGTGCTGGAACAAGTTAGCGTCCAGATCGCCTTTTGACAAAGCCAGGTTTGGCTGGATGTAATCACTGAATTCGACCACTTTCACTTCATAGCCCTTTTTCTCAAGAAGCGGCTTGATAGCTTTTGAGACCATGTCACTGTATGGACCGGATGTCGCACCGAATGTCACTTTTTTTGCGTCTGCCTTCGCATCGCCGCTGGAAGCCGAGTCGCTGCCGCATGCAGCAAGCAGCCCGATTGATAATAACAACACTACTGAAAAGAATAATTTTTTCATCTTAAAAGAACCCCCTAATATTTATCTTTTGTCTACTACTCTTGCAATCCTATCCCCGCCAAACTGGATTAGCTGGACGAGGCAGATAAGGATGATGACTGTTGTGATCATGATCGTATTGTCGTAACGGTAATAGCCGAAGCGAATCGCCAGGTCACCCACTCCGCCTCCACCGACAATTCCCGCCATTGCCGAATAAGCAACAAGGCTGATGATCGTGATGGTCACACCCTGGACGATGCCAGGCTTTGCTTCGGGAATCAAGACATCTTTGATGATCATCCATGGAGTCGCACCTGTCGCAACCGCAGCTTCAATGACTCCTTTATCAATTTCCCGGAAGCTTTGTTCTACGATTCTCGCAAAAAATGGAATCGCGGCGACCGATAACGAAACAGATGCCGCTGTCGGGCCGATTGTCGTGCCAGCGATCAAATTCGCAAGCGGCAGCAAGGCGATCAATAAGATGATGAACGGAACCGAACGGATCATATTGACGATGAAGCCGGCAATATTTTTAAAAAGCTGGTTCTCCAGGAACAGACCTTTGTCGGTGACAAACAGCAGCACTCCTGTTGGCAATCCAACAATAATGGCGACAAGGATGGAGATGCCGACCATATAAATCGTTTCAAAAAATGCTTTATTCAATTCCGGCAACAGTTCAATCAGGCTATCAAGCAGCATCATCCATCACCTCCAAGTTTTTCGTCCTTGCCGCTATGTAGGCAATCGCCCGGTCAATCTCCAGCTGATCTCCCGAAACCTCCATAATGAAAATCCCCAATGGAATATCCTGAATATACTCGATCTTCCCGTGCAGGATATTGCCGCGAACCTTATACGTCTGGAAAACATCAGATATGACTCCCTGCTCGGCAATCTCACCCTGGAAATAGATTTTGATGAGCTTTCCTTGCCGTTCCTCCAGCAATCTTTCCGGCAAATCGAATTGAAGGATGGAATTGACGAAGTCTTTTGTGAGCGACTGTTTTGGATTCGCGAAGACTTCATACACATCTCCTTCTTCAATGATTTTCCCATCTTGCATGACAGCCATCCTGTCGCAAATCGTCTTGACGACTTCCATCTCATGGGTGATGAGGACGATCGTGATCCCTAGTTCACTATTAATCTTTTTAAGTAAGGAGAGAATCGATTTTGTAGTGCTTGGATCAAGAGCCGAAGTAGCTTCATCACATAAGAGCACCGAAGGGTTATTCGCAAGCGCCCTGGCGATGCCCACCCGCTGCTTCTGCCCGCCTGACAATTGTGCAGGATAGACATCCTTTTTATCCGAAAGTCCGACCATTTCAAGAAGCTCTGTCACTCTATCATTGATTTTCGCCTTTGGCAGCCCGGCAGCTTTTAACGCGAACGCGATGTTTTCACTGACTGTTTTAGCGCTGACAAGATGGAAATGCTGAAAGATCATCCCGATTTTCAGGCGAGCTTTTCTCAGTTCACTTTTGCTTAAAGAAGTAAGCTCTACACCGTCAATATGTATCTCACCGGATGTCGGCTTTTCAAGGAGGTTCAGGCAGCGGATCAAAGAGCTCTTCCCAGCCCCGCTGTATCCGACAATTCCGTAAATCTCACCCTTTTCCACTTTTAATGAAACATGGTCAACACCAGTTACCGAGCCTTTCTTCGTTTCATAAACCTTGACCAGGTTTTTCACTTCAATCATCATTAGCACCCCCGATTTTTAAAAATAAAAATGCCTCTTTCATTCATAGAAAGAGGCATCGTAAACATCTATACGACTTATCTTTCAGAATGAAAACATTCTGTAGGAAGTGGCACCTTTCCATAAAGGAGGTTGCCGGACGTCATTGGGCCTAATCCCTCAGTCTCTCTTGATAAGTTTCTTATTAAATTAATTTCGATAATTGAAATATTAAGACTATCTGATTTATTTGTCAATAAAGTTTTTTTCGTATTTTTTTCATGATATCGCTTACACCGTTGGCAGAGTAGGAAATTTTTTTTAAAAAAAGTAAAACCCTTGTCTACGATAAAACAAGGGCTCCGTATACTAGTGCACCTGCGATGACATAGGCGGGGTGTACTTTAAATTTTTCCATCAGCAAAAAACTGATTCCGCCAATCATGATCGTTTGCGTCAGGCCGACTCCTTCGTACGATGAAAAAAAGAAATCATAGGTCATGACCCCTAATAGCACGGCAATGACAGGGCGGACAACGATCGTCAGCCTTTTCACACGGGGGGAATCTTTATACTTCATCAACAATCCGAGCAAGCTGATCATTAAGATGAGGGATGGTGCCACTGTGGCGAATACCCCAACGATTGCCCCAAGGATTCCACCCTCTGCATAGCCGATGTATCCAGCCATCTTGGTTGCAATCGGGCCAGGCAGGGCATTGCCCATCGCTAGCACTTCACTGAATTCGCTGACTGTCATCCATTCATAACGATCGACAACTTCATTTTCGATGAGCGGAATGGAGGCAGGACCGCCGCCATATCCCAGTATTCCGGGAATGAAAAACGCTAAAAATATATGGAAATATATCATTGCTGCTCCCCTCCCGATTGTTTACTTTCTGCTGGAGCAGGATCTTTTTTCAGCAAGGCACCGAGCAGCAACACAAAAATCAGTATAGCCGGATGCAGATTCAGGAATTGAAGAAGAAGCAGACTGCCAATAAGAGCTATGGCCGTCCATCCCCAACCAAGCTTTGATTTGCCTGACTTCTTGATGAAGTCCCATGTCAGGACAGCCAGCATGACGGCAACAACTGGCACAACAGCCTCAGCCATCCCTCTCACCCATGGCTCATCCTTATATGAGTTCAAGCCGGTCAGGAGGAGGATCATCAAGATAATCGCCGGAATCATTGTGGCAGCCAGGGCATTGATCATCCCCACAAATCCCCCTACACGATAGCCAATGTAGCCAGCCATTTTTGTGGCGATCGGTCCCGGAAGCG
Organism: Mesobacillus sp. S13; assembly: GCF_020422885.1. Classification (NCBI taxonomy): domain Bacteria; kingdom Bacillati; phylum Bacillota; class Bacilli; order Caryophanales; family Bacillaceae; genus Mesobacillus; species Mesobacillus sp. S13. The sequence continues at coordinate 3,941,640 of NZ_CP084622.1, forward strand.
CATTTCCTAAAGCGAGGATATCGCCGAATTCATCAGAATCCATCCATTTATATTTCTCTACCACTTCCTTATGTACAAGCGGAATCGAAGACGGGCCACCGCCATATCCCAGGATTCCGACGCGAAAAAACGCTAAGAATAAATCCCTCTGTTTCAAAACTTCACCTTCTCTTCTGTAATTGGTGCCAAAAGCAGTCTCTTTCTATAAATCTTATTTCTTTTATCTTATTATAGACTCCTATAATCGATACTGCATGTCAAATTCACGTTAATTTACCGTCGGGGGGCTCATTTTTCGTAATTTTCGCATTGTAAATGGTTCAGATTCACAGGGCAATACAAGATATTGGCAAATTTTTAATTTTTCCGACCTCTGTTTAAATTATTTCGTCCACATTCACGATTATTTCGACCACTTTCACACATATTTCGACCACTTCTTGAATTATTTCGACCACATCCACGACTTTTTCGACCACTTCTTGAATTATTTCGTCCACTTTTACACATATTTCGACCACTTCTTGAATTATTTCGACCACATCCACGACTTTTTCGACCAAGTAGGCATTCTGCAGTTCCGTTTGTATAATAAAAAGTACCACAGTCCTAGGACTGTGGTACTCAACTAATTATCTATCAAACTTAAAAACCGAAACGGATTCATTCAATTCATTTGTCAGCTTCCTCAGGTCTGTCACCTTTTTAGAAAGGTTGCCGAAAGCGGATAATTGTTCCGTTGTGGATGCGGAGATTTCTTCACTTCCAGCCGCTGTTTCTTCTACGACCGCACTGATGGATTCGACATTATGCAGTACCCTGGCTCCCAATTCCTTCGAAGCTTCCATACCTTTGACAAGATGGGTTACTTTCTCTGAGATGCCGCTGACCTTCAATTCGATATTTTCAAAAGCAGACATTGTCAGGTTCATTGATTCCATCTGTTCTTCTGCGATTTCCCCGCCTTTGTTTACGGCCTCTCCGATTTCATCGAGTCCCGTCTTTAGAAGGTTGACCATATCAAAGATTTGCGTTGTGGCTCTGTTCGATTCTTCAGCCAGCTTCCTGACCTCTGAGGCTACGACCGCAAACCCTTTTCCTGCATCTCCTGCCCTTGCTGCTTCAATTGCCGCATTCAATGCCAACAGGTTGGTTTGATCTGCGATGGCCGAAACGGTCTGTGCCATATCCTGGATTTTTGCCGCATAGCCCGCAAATTGATCAGTTGCTGCCTGAATTGATGATGATGCCTCTTTGTTTTCAGTGATTAAGACCTTTTGCCCCTCGATCGCTTTTCTGCCTTCACTGATTGCATCAACCGCTTCTTTGCTATACGAGGAGGATTCCTGAGTGTGATCAAGGTTCAGCATGATTTCCTTATCCATATCATCAATCAGCTCGACCGATTGCTGTAAATCCTCCGATACTGTTTGGGCTCCTGCAGAAAGCTCATCCGTTGATACAGCTACCTGATTTGAGATTTCCGTCAGTGCGATGTTTTCTTGCTCGATTCCCCCTGCGAATTCCTCCACTTCCCTGCTGGCCATATTCACCTTTCGCAACAAGGAAGTCAACTGGACTGCCATTAAATCAAATGATTCATTTAAGGTTCCTAGCTCATCTTCATGTTTATAAGGAACTTTTTCAATCATCAAATTCCCTTTGGCAATTTCTTGCGCATTTAAGGCAATCTTCTTCAACGGCCTGGTGATTGAGCTCGTAAGCCTGATTCCAATACCACCGGCAACGACCACTAGAAGGATGCTTCCGATGATGGCCGCCAAGATGATGAATTGAATTTGGTTCTTTAAATCCTCCTGCAGAAAATCATAGTATTCATTGACCTGGATATTCAATAGATGCAAGTCGTTCAGGATACCTTCACTGCGCAGTGACTGGCGCTTAACTTCAGCACTTACCTTTTCCTCAAGGGCTTTTTTAGCTTCAGACTCCAGGGCGGTAAACTTTCCAAGTGCCTTATCCAGCACGACCTTGCTGTTATCCTGTTGCATCACTTCCTTTGCCTTCGCAAAAGTCTGCGAAGTCTTCTCCATTTTCACCAAAGCATCCTGCTTATTTGCTTCTGTTGGATTGAAGGAAAAATTGCTTAGCGATTGCTTCGTGGCCGATGTTTCAGCCTGGAGATTCTGGACTGTCAGCAATACCTGGACATAGTCTTGATTAGATGCCTGGACCATCAGCATTCTGTAAATGATGAAAGAAATCATCACGATCGATAAGCCAATGGCGAGCAATAAGTTCAATAGTAATTTCTTTTTGATTGTCATCTTGGTTCCCCCAGTTGCAGCTGTTAATCTAGCTGGATTGAAACTTCATTTGTTGATAATTGTGCTTCCAGGTCTTTTAATTTCTTGTCCTGTTCTGGTGTCAGCTTGATCACACGAATCGGCGCCAGCCCGATTCCTTTCTCATTTATGCCCAGCTCGATTTGCCTGGATTCGAGCTTCTTTTCTGACTGGAATTCCTTTACTACTTCGTATAAAGCGATATCCACATTTTTCAGCATGGAGGTAATGATTGCTTTTTCGGCAAAAAAGTATTGGTCGCTATCCACACCAATCGCGAATTTTTTCCTCGCCTGCGCTTCCTTCAACACACCCACTCCGGTAAAACCAGCCGCAGCATAGAGGACATCCGCACCCTCATCCATCATTCCGGAAGCAATCTTCCCTCCAAGCTCTGCATTGCCAAAGTCATTTGCGTAAGCAACCTTAACCTCGGCTTCTGAATTCACAGATTTTACTCCCTGCTCAAATCCCACTTTAAACTTGTGGATTAATGGGACATCAGCTCCGCCAACAAATCCAACGATCTTTGATTTTGATACCATTCCTGCTACGGCACCAGCCAGGAAACTTCCCTGCTCTTCCTTAAAAGTAATCGATGTGATATTGTCCAACTCTGATACCGAGTCGACAAGCACAAATTGTTGTTCAGGATATTTTTTCGCAACCTTCTCAAGGTCTTCAAGAACCATGAAGCCCAATCCGATGACAAGGTCATTCCCCTCTTCCACCAACTCCGTGAATCCTTTTTCGTAGCTTCCTGCTTCCTTCAGCTCCCGATAATCAAAAAGAATATCCAGTTCGTCTCGTGCCTTTGTCAGTCCAGCAAAAGCAGCATCACTGAAGGATTGGTCCCCAAGTCCGACGTCAGACAACATAATGCCAACCTTGACCCTTTCCTTCGCTTTCAGCTCTGTGCTTGCACATCCGCTGAGGCTGCCAACGAGGATAAATGAAATGAAAAGTATATTTATAATTTGCTTCATCTTGATGTAATGCTCCCTTATTAAAGATTTATATGTAATTCATCGACCATATTTATCATTTTTTAATGGACTTAAAGAAAGTCTTTCTTTTGGTAATTTTCTAAAAAGAAGGCTCTGTCGATTATCGTGGAAGTTTGAGAATTCATAAGCGGAGTATTTCCGGCTACTGTATATAAAGAATGCTTTTGAAGCCGAAATAGGCGGAGATATTCCGGTTAATTGCTAAAGATAAGACAAAATTAGATAATTTGGATTAAATAACCGGAATAGCGACCCTTATTTTTATGAAAACCAGGGGGTGTTTCAATTTTAAGCGGAATTTATCCGTTTATTTTTCAAACACTGTAAAAACAATATTCAGTTATAACCCAGCTAAAAGGAAAAAAGCAGGCTGTCTTAACAGCCCGCTTTCATTTGGATTATTTTATTTTCGTAAACCTGTTCAAATCGCCATTTTCACCAAGGACAATCAGGATATCCTCCGCTCTTAGTGTCTTCTCAGGATCTGGAGAGATGTCGACTTTGTTGGCCGTCTTCACGCCGATTACAGTGATATTATATTTGGCACGCAGATTGATTTCAATCAGGTTCTTGCCAGCCATGCTCAAAGGAAGTTTGATTTCCTCGATACTATAGTCATCCGAGAGCTCGATGAAGTTCAATACATTCGGTGATGCCATTAGCTGGTGGGCAACTCTTTCTCCCATATCTCGTTCCGGGAAAATGACTTTATCCGCTCCAACTTTGAACAATACTTGTGCATGGTGTTTGTTAAGAGCTTTGGCAACAACATTGGCGACTCCCATCTCTTTTAGAATGAGGACGGTTAGAATACTAGCCTGGATATCATCACCAATTGCCACAATGACAGTATCGAAGTTCCTGATTCCTACCGCTTTCAAGGTTTGCTCATCGGTTGAGTCTCCGATGACCGCATGGGTCACAAACTCCTTATAGTCTTCGATATGCTGTTCACTTTTATCAATCGCAAGTACTTCATTTCCTTCATGATATAATGTGGTCGCCACACTGGACCCAAAACGTCCCATACCAATTACTGCGTACTGCTTTGCCATAATAAAATCCTCCTACCCAATCATCACTTTTCCAGCTGGATATCGATAATGATCCTCTTTTCTTTTTTTCGCAATTGCATAAGCCAGTGTTAACGGACCAACCCGGCCCGCGAACATCGTTATCGTTATTAATATTTTTCCGTATAATGACAGCTCAGGGGTCAAGCCCATGGACAGACCGACTGTTGAAAAAGCTGAGACCGTCTCAAATAATAGCACCAGAAACTCTTTGCCAGGCTCGGTAATGGTCAACACCATTGTAACCAAACCTATTAGAAAAAGGAAAATCAGTGTAACTGTCAATGATTTGGAAATGATAGTGTGATCCACCCTTCTTCCAAAAAATGTGACATCCTCCCTGCCACGAATTTGAGACCTTACAGCACCAACCAGGACTGCGAAGGTGGTGGTTTTGATTCCTCCCCCTGTAGACCCAGGCGAAGCACCGATGAACATAAGGAAGATGATCAAGAACAAGGTTGACTGCTTCAAGTCTGGGATATTCAATGTATTCGACCCTGCTGTCCTCGGTGTGACTGCCTGGTAAAACGCTCCGAATATTTTACCAGTCATCGTCATTGGCTTCAAGGTGGAAGGGTTGTTAAATTCCAGGATAAAAATCAGGAGCGCCCCTCCAAACACCAAAACAGCCGATAGTGCTAAAACGATTTTTGAATGAAGGGTAAGTCTCCTTGTCTTGCGATAGTCAAATAGCTCATTCATGACAATGAACCCAATCCCGCCCAAACTGATAAGAGTGATCATGGTGATATTGACAACAGGGTCTTCAGCATATGCAGTAAGCCCTTTGAAGTCACCCATCAAATCAAATCCGGCATTATTAAAGTTCGAAACAGCATGGAAAAACCCAAAATATATCGCTTTTCCAGCAGCCATTTCTTGTGAAAATCGAAGAGATAGTATAATCCCGCCGGTAATTTCGACTACTGCTGTAAAAAGGAAAATTCGTTTGACAAGCCTGACAATCCCTTCTACAGTCTCGTTATTCAATGACTCCTGGATGATCAGCCTTTCTTTGAACGAAATCCTTTTACCTAAAATAAATGCAAGCAAAGTGGCAAAACTCATGAAACCCAGTCCGCCAACCTGGATCATCGACAGGATGACCATTTCCCCAAAACGAGTAAAGGTATCACCTGTGTCCACGACGACAAGACCTGTTACACAAGTGGCCGAAGTTGCCGTAAACAAGGCATCCAAAATCGGAAGTCCTCTACCATCCACTGTGGATGCTGGCAATGAAAGCAATAATGTCCCTAAAAGAATAATGCCTCCAAATCCAAAAACAAGTACTTTCGGTGGATCTAATCTAAAAAACAATTTCCTGCGCATGATCCTTCCTTCTTTCCTTAGTATGAGGAATTATGCGTCTAATATTTCTTTGCAGGGACTTTGCTCGATCTGGAATTTAGAATAGTCGACATATCTAAAATACAGCAAAACAAAAAAGCCCCCAGAGGCTAAAAGATAGCAGCCTTGTGGACTTTATACATACTGTCACACAAGCTTCATCTTCCTCTTCTGCAACGCTTACGGAGTTAGCTGTCGGATTAGGGCTCAGAATAGCCCCGCCTGTTATCCAGGCCTCACCCCAAGTGGATTACTCCACAAAGTTGGTTCCCCCGCTCTATTCAGATTCAGCGATTTAGAAATATGAAACTCATTTAATATCTTAAACTGCTGTAATCATACTCCTCTGCCATTCCCTTGTAAACATGAAAAGCAAGCCAAAAATGGCGTTTTTCGTTCATTTTCAACCATAAATGATAACAAATTATATCTTTTCTCACTGAATCACTGTTTTTCTTTATTTTTCATCTGAAAATATTGGGGGATAACTACTGATAACCGAGTTTATACCGGTTCATTTAAAGGTAAATAATAGGGTTGAATAAACACGGCAATTATTAAGGGTTGCTACTCATTTCTTAAATAAATTGTTCGGGAGGTTATCGTGGATGAAAGCCATGATTATTTTGAATCCATCTTCAGGAAAGGAAAAGGCAGCGGACTACGCTGAAAAAATAGAGGAAACATTACGTGACCGATACGATGATATCGATATCCGAAGAACCGAGAAAGAGGGCGACGCTGCGGCATTTGCAACTGAGGCCTGCATTTCTTTATACGATGGAATCATTGCAATGGGAGGCGACGGAACCATCAATGAGGCCATAAATGGGCTGGCTGAACAAAATCATCGGCCTTCTCTGGGAATCATTCCACTTGGCACGGTCAATGATTTTGCGCGGGCACTCAATATTCCGCTGGATCCTTATGAAGCCATCGATATATTGAAAGAGCAAAACCTCCGTCCTGTGGATATCGGGAAAATCAATGACCATTATTTCGCGAATGTTATAGCATTAGGTTCCATTGCAGAAGCTTCCTACAATGTGAGTCCAGAACTGAAGACAAGATTTGGTTCCCTCGCTTATTTTATGGAAGGAGCAAAATCATTCCTTAAAGGCGAGGCAATCGATTTAGTCGTCGAACATGAAGGCGGAAAATGGGAAGGTCATACTTTCCTGCTGCTTGCTGCACTGACGAATTCTGTTGGCGGCTTCGAATCCCTTGCGCCCGAAGCAAGGTTGAATGATGGGAAATTTCATACTTTTATTATCAAGAAGGTTTCCGTTCCGAAAATCGCTTCGCTTGTTCCTTCGCTTCTAAAAGGAGAATTGGAAGAAAGTGAAGATGTCGAATATATACGGACTTCTTATCTCAATATTACATCTGACAAGGAGCACGTCGTGAATATCGACGGTGAAGAAGGCGAGCCATTGCCATTTAAGGCGAAGGTCCTTCCAGGACACTTGGATATTTTTGTTCCTTTTTTAAATAACAAAAACTGAGCGAGAACGAGTCCCGCTCAGTTTTTGTTTTTACTTCACACTAGAATTAAAGTTATAGAAGAACTTAGCTGAGATCGAGCCATCTTCATTTTCCTTGATATCCGTTACGTGAATTCCGGAGTCAGCTGGTGTAGCACCATAGCCCTTCCAGAAGTAGTAAGAACCAGTGTGGACTTTACCGCTTACCGGAGTCAGCTTGCTTCCAGTCTTGAAGAAGTCAGTTGCGTCACCGCGGTTTAGGTTTCTTTCAAGATCATACTTGCCATCCGCTTGAAGGACAGATAGACCATAGTGTGTTACCACTTCACCATTGCTAGCAGTTTGTGACTGATTGAACTGGAAGCGCTTGTTCATCCAGTTTTCGACGTTATTCGGACGGAATCCAGCAGTCTGGTAAATATTGATGACATTTTCATCAACATGCCATGCCACTAATCCATGAGCGTCTTCACCCTGGCGTACCATCCCTTTATTGAAGCCCTCTTGCTGCATATTTTCGAACAGGAAGTATTCAGTTCCGTTTGAACCTGGAACTTCCATTTTAACGATGCCATTATCAGCATCGGCCGCATTAGCTGCCGGTAGAGTGATTTCCTGAACGCCGCTCTCAGGTGTTACTTCGATTGGCTCTGCCCAGCCTAAGAAAATCTTAGAGAACGGATCGAAGTGAGTTGGAGAGTTTCCGGAATAAGCCGATTTATTAGGATAGCGCATCCAAGAACCGCCGGCCATCATCGAGTAGTTACCAACACCTTCAGATGAGTAAACAGTATCATAGAAATCAGGAAGTCCAAGTGCATGTCCAAACTCGTGCGCGTAAACGCCTGTTTGAGCAGGGAAAGGACCCGTTTTTAACTCTTCTTTATATGAGTTAGTTGCTGTATCAAAACCAGATACGTTACCGCCGATACCCGGCTGGATGTTGTAGTTGTTTACGACTACTTCATCGTATGTCATGTCCTCTGCAACTGTTTTGTTAATCCATTCACCCTGGGACATGCCAGCATGAGCGTCAGCTGGTTTGCCAGTTTCATAGTATTTCCCATAATAAAGCGCGCTTAGCAAACTCCACTTATGTGACCAGAACTGAGCTGGATCACGGCTGAATTCAGCGCCTGTGCCTTCATGGATTACGAAAATATTTGGAACTTCACCATCAATGGCATACTGTGAGAAGTCAACTTGGTCATCCGCTGCTTTTAACAGATCACGAATGAACTCGCCTGTATGGGCATCTCCATTTACGTTACCAAGCTTATATACTCCACCTTCTGCATAAGTACCTTCCTGGTCAAGGTAATATGAAGCACCTCTAGGCATCTCTACCCAGGCGAAATCGGTATTTTCTTTACGAACAAGGTTTACCTTTCCATAACTTGATTCCTTGTAAGCATTTTGCATCGTACGGTTCTTTGGAACGTCTGCACCATCATATTGCTCGAATTGCTCTAGCTCATACGGATTGTACTCAGTGCCAAAAATCAGGTCCTCATAATACTTGGCAGGTACTTGTCCTGGCATGTCGCCAACCGGCTCATCACCATCAGGATATTTAGCTAACAATACAAGCACAGGAACATCGCCCGTTGCTTTCTTATAATCGACATGATTATCTCCTGGCTGCTGGAACTTCGCACCTGTTTTAGCCATTTTCTCAGCAGGATCGGCTTTGGAAAGATCAATCCCTAATTCCTTTGCTCTATCAACTAGCTCCGGAGCTGCACCTACATGGTGAGCAAGGCTTAGTTCATATTTACTTTGCGGTTTGACAGCAGAATCAGTTGAGCTGACTCCAGCAAATACCGCACTTCCTGCCAAAGCTAGAGAAAGTGCTGATGTAGAAAGAACTTTTAACACATTATCCACTCCCTATTAGAATATTTCTATTAACTAAATAGTATAAAATATTCAGTATATTCTAAATAGGGAAAAAGTATCGTTTGATAGTATTTCTCGTGAGTCGAAAGACTTAACTTTCAACAGCAGCTATAAATATTTACTATTTTGCCATAATAAACCAAATAGTATTTTATTTATGAGAATTGTTAGTAAGGTTCGGACAACTTTCCCCGTTTCTCCTTCAAACCTGTCTTAAGTTGGATCATCTTTTGACAGCTTTACATGCTTTTCCTTCAAACCTGTCTTAAGTTGGATCATCTTCTGACAGCTTTTCACGCTTTTCCTTCAAACCTGTCTTAAGTTGGATCATCTTTTGACAGCTTTCCACGCTTTTCCTTCAAACCTGTCTTAAGTTGGATCATCTTCTGACAGCTTTTCACGCTTTTCCTTCAAACCCGTCTTAAGTTGGATCATCTTTTGACAGCTTTCCACGCTTTTCCTTCAAACCTGTCTTAAGTTGGATCATCTTCTGACAGCTTTTCACGCTTTTCCTTCAAACCTGTCTTAAGTTGGATCATCTTCTGACAGCTTTTCGCGCTTTTCCTTCAAACCTGTCTTAAGTTAGATCATCTTTTGACAGCTTCGTCCCTCTCCACCTGAAACCTGTCATAATACCGACGCTTTCTTGACAGCTTTGAGTCTCTCCACCTGAATCCTGTCATAATAACGAATGTTTCCTAAAACAGAAAAAAGCCTCGCACGAAGCGAAGCTTTTTTCCAAACTGACTGTTACAGGATATCCATCCAAATCTTGATGGCTGTTCCTAAAATCAACACTGCAAGAATGTATTGCAGGATTTTCGTATTTACTTTCTTACCTGCGTTTGCACCAAGTGGTGATGCGATCAGACTTGCGATAACCATGATCAATGCTGGCCAAAATTCTACCTGACCCGTGGCAATTTTACCTACTGTAGATCCAATGGAAGAGATGAATGTGATTGCCAATGAAGTGGCAATTGTCATTCTGGTTGGAATCTTCAACACAACCAGCATGATCGGAACCAACAAGAATGCTCCGGCTGCGCCTACGATACCTGCTCCAATCCCTACGATAAATGCGAAGAATGCTGCCAGCCATTTATTGAAGCTAACCTGGTCAAGCGGGATATCATCTACTCCTTTTTTCGGTACAAACATCATGATTGCCGCAATTAATGCCAGGATACCATAAACGAGATTAATGCCGCCTTCGGACAAGAACCCAGAGCCATAGCTTCCGATCAAGGAACCGACAAGAATCGCCGAACCCATATAAATGATCAATGTCTTATTTAAGTATCCACCCTTACGGTAGGCCCAGACGCCACCAATTGTAGCGAAGAAAACCTGGACCGCACTGATTCCGGAAACCTCGTGGGCACTGAATGCCGCAATGCCGAACAATGGCGGAATGTATAATAGCATAGGGTATTTAATGATTGAACCGCCAATTCCAACCATTCCGGAAATATAAGAACCGATAAAACCAATTAGAAAGATGACAATAAGAAACGTGAAATCCATCGGGCTTCCTCCTTTTTTTACAAAGCTACTTTCTTAAAAAAGCTGTGAAGCCACTCCTTTTTCAAAAAACAAAAAAGGAGACGAGCTCCCCTTTCGTTCAATTACGCCTTCTTCATCCAGAACTTGAACACACCGTTCTCTTCTTCGTGCTTCAGAAGTTCGTTTCCAGTGGATTGTGCCCAAGCTGCTAGATCTTTTACAGCGCCTTTATCAGTTGTGTGGATTTCTAGTACTTCTCCAGATTGAAGGTCAGTGATCGCCTTCTTTGTTTTTACGATTGGCATTGGACAAGCTAGTCCTTTTGCGTCTAATACTTTTGCTACGTTCATGTAAAAATCCTCCTTGGTTGTTTAAAAAGTTTTTAGGGTTGTTTTTAAAGTAGTATTCTCCGGGGAGCAAAGCCCCCTCATAAGAGATTTATCTTACCGCACAGCGGTTTGGTCCAATTTCCATTTCTCTTTGCTTCTCATCGTCTGGGTTGATTTTCCCCATGTTTGTTTCACGGATTTCCTGATATGCATTTGGCTGTGGAGGCAGGTTCTCCGTTACAAGTCTGCGGAATTCAGCCTCATCTTCGATATTCAAACCGTGGTTCTTCGCAAAAAGAGTACCTAATTTTTCAGAAACGCTGCCGTTTTCGTTCAACTCTTCAATGATCATGAAGTGTGCAGGCAGAACGACAAGCTCATCAGAAAGCTGCTTGTAGCGATTGTATAGAGAGTTTCTTAGGTCCGTTACCCAGTCTTCAGCTTTTCCAGCCAGATCAGGGCGTCCAATTGAGTCAATGAATAGTATATCCCCAGATAGAAGATACTTTTCATCTACTACAAATGAAGTGGAACCGATTGTATGTCCTGGCGTGTATAGTGCATTGATGTCGATGTTTGTCTCACCGATTTTTACAAGGTTGCCATCTTCAAGAGGCTGGTAGTTGAATGTAACTTCATCAGCATCTTTCGGAGGCAGCCAGTAAGTTGCACCTGTTGCTTCAGCAATTTTTCTGCCGCCAGAAATGTGGTCTGCGTGCAGGTGTGTATCAAATACATGTTTGATTTCAACGCCAAGTTCTTTAGCGAAATCAAGATAAACGTCAGTCATTCTTGTCGCGTCGATCAAAGCAGCTTCACCGTTTGAAACGACTGCGTAAGAAAGGCAGCCTTTACCGATACGTACGAACTGGTACATTGCTCCGCCATCCTTAAGGTCGCCAACCTTGACTGGCTCAAGGTGTTCGCTCCACGCTTTCATTCCACCTTGAAGATAAGATACTTCACGGCCTGCTTCTTCCAGCATTTCTGCAACCATTACTGAAGAACCTTCTTTTGCACATACAACAAGAACTTCTTTATCAGTAGGTACTTTATCAAGGATTTCTTCTACTCCATCAAGAAGATCGAAGTAAGGGATGTTAAAGTACTCGAAATTTTCGCCTTCGATTTTCCAATCATTAAAGTCGCTCTCGTTACGGACATCAAGGATGAATAGTGGTGCTTTATTGAATACTTTTTTTGTTACTTCTTTAGACGTCATTGCTTTCATTACACTTTACCTCCCTGGGTATGTTTTTTCCTAAAAATAATTACTGAACTTTCGTTTCAGTTGGGCCATTCCATTCAGACATGCCTGGTACGACGTTCCAAACCTTGTCAAAGCCTTTGCCTGCAAGTGTCTGGGAAGCCATATCACTTCTGTTGCCTGTGCGGCAAACAACCAGGATTGTCTTGGACTTATCAAGTTCTTCGAGTCTGTTTTCAAGGTCCCCAAATGGGATAGAAACGGCATTTGGAATATGGCCAAAGGCATATTCAGCCGGTTCCCTTACATCAAGGACAACAACATCCTCGTTTGCTTCAAGCTTTTTGACAACATCGTCGTTTGAAACAACATTCGGATATTTTGTTTCTTCTTGTTCTTCACCAGCGCCGCCTTTGCGGATATAGTGTTTTAGAACATCTCCTTCTTCAATGGTTCCAAGGTACTGGTTGCCAGAGCTTTTTGACCACGCCTGGATATCTGCTCTAGAACCTTTATCCGTTGCAAGCACCTCTAAAACCTCGCCGGGATTTAAATTGTTGATTGCTTTCTTCGTTCTGACAATCGGCATTGGGCATGCAAGCCCTTTTGCGTCGACTGTAGCATTTGTCTTAACAGTTTCCATTTGTCGACCTCCAATTAATAGTATCTATTAGATGAACAGGTTGACGTTTCCGTCTTCTGCATCAGCAAGGTAAGCTGCTACACCGGCAAACTCAACGCCATCCATGATTTCTTCTTGAGTAAGACCAAATAAGTCTACTGTCATCTGGCAGGCAACAAGTTTTACATCCTGTTCTTTAGCCATTTCAATCAAGTCTGGAAGCGGCATTGCATTGTGCTTCTTCATGACATCCTTGATCATTTTAGGGCCAAATCCTGCATAGTTCATTTTTGACAACCCTAATTTATTCGCGCCTCTTGGCATCATCTTGGCAAACATCTTTTCAATGAAGCCTTTATCTGCCTGGATCGGCTCATCTTTTCTTAGAGCATTCAAACCCCAGAACGTATGGAAAATTGTCACTTCATGATCATAGGCAGCAGCACCATTAGCAATGATATATGCAGCCATGACTTTATCATAATCCCCACTGAATAAAATGATGGTTGTTTTTTTCTGTTCTCCCATTATCTTTTTTCCCCCTCTTTAATTACGGTAACGGGTATTTATGACTGCAAAAAAATATAATATCTTTTCTAACGTGATTACGTTATTAAATACCTCACAGGGTATATATTATAAAAGATTAACCACTTTGTCAACCGTAATTATGAATTTTTTATGACTTTATTATTCAATACGAATTTTCCCCTTGGAAATTCGCATTCTGAACGCGCGGATATTATTATCATATGTTGCCCTTGATGTATTGTTGATTGGTATTTAAGTTGGAAGGAAATTATTATTGGACAATAAATAGATCTAGCTGAAGACGATATGATATAGGACAATAAATAGATAGCCGAAGACAATATAATAATATAGAAGAAAATAATTTTCCTGAAGAAATAATGAAATAATATGGGTTCCAAAATGTGAGGTCAATAAGCAGAAGAAATAGTGGAATAATAAAAAAAGAAATCCAAGCCCTGAAAAAAGATCTTTATAATTAGCAGATTGTAAAGATTGTGAGTCAGGCTTGATTATTCTTCATCAAGCATTCTATATTTAATACTTTCATCGTAAAGCCCGTTTTTCTTGCTCCAAGCCCAGATGATTCCTGCAGAAGCAGTGAATGCAATCATAACCAATAGTAAAATCCAAGCTCCAGGTGCCATTTTTCCACCTCCTATTGTTAAATATCCTATACTATCGAATTACTCTAACAGAATTTCCGGAAACCGTCCAGAGTATTTTTCAGGGGTTGTAAAAAGAAACCTTTGAGATTACAATGTGTTCAAATTCAATTGGGAGGTATAAAAATGGACCATCAATCCCTGGGCTTTTACTTCGATTTCCTTTATTACATCGGAGTGCCTATCCTGATTATCTTCGTCCTTGATTCACTTCGCAAAAAGTATAATAAAAATGAAGAACAGAATTAAAATCCCCTGACAGAGTGAAACCATTCCACTCTGTTTTTTTTTGTCAAAAATGTAAATAAAGCCTGTTTATTTCCAGTTAGACAGCAAGTATAAAACAATTGGATAACACTATAAAAAACTTGAATAACTTAAGTTCTCCTTGGAATGTATCATGTAACATAGCAGATTGTGAAGAAATTGTGAAATTTATGTGTTTATTTTATGAACAAGGGAGTGTCAAAATGTTTACAGACGAAAAATGGAGTTCATCCAAGAATTGGTTCATCGCTGCTGTCTTTTGGATCATCATCGGCATGAGCATGGGACTTCTTACTGCAACAAAACAAATCTGGCCAGAATTGTTGAACAATCGCTGGACAACTTATGGGCATGTTCGCTCGGCGCACGTCATGCTCGTTATCTACGCCTGGTTATCAATGGCTTATGTAGGATCCATGTTCTACATGATTCCCAAGCTTGCTAAAACGAAGGTTTATAGCGAGAAACTGGGTAATTTCGCTTTAGTATTTTATAACATTGTCATTTTAGAAGGATTCTTCGCATTGCTTTTTGGCCAGACCGAGGTCATCGAGTATGGTGAATTTCCACTTTGGGTTGACGTTCAGCTTCTTGTCGCAATCGGACTTGTAGCTTATAACCTTTTCAAGACAGTTGGACGCCGCCAGGAAAAAATGCTTTATGTCAGCCTTTGGTATTTCCTCGGATCATTGCTATGGCTACCACTGACCTGGATTGTCGGCAACTTCCCGGCACAATGGATTCCAAGTGGGGTACAGCAAGGATTGATGGGCTGGTTCCTTGGACATAACGCAATTGGCTTGTGGATGACAACGGTGGGTGTTGGACAGATTTACTACCTGCTTCCTAAATTGACTGGCCGCCCTCTATACAGTCACCAGTTATCGATGATTGGTTTCTGGGCAATTGCTACATTTTATGTTTGGAACGGTCCTCACCACTTGATGAATGGACCAATCCCAGGCTGGATTTCAAAAGCCGGAGTTATTCCTTCAATCGTTCTATTGATACCGGTTTGGGCTGTTTTAGCCAACTTTTGGGGAACAATGAAAGGATCCTGGTCACAGACAAGAACTAGCGTACCGCTTCGTTTCACCGTTGCGGGAACAATATTTTATCTTTTCGCCTGTCTTCAGGGACCACTGCAAGCCCTTCCATCAGTAAGTTCAGTCATTAAGTTCACTCACTGGACTGTTGGGCATGCACATATGGGACCATTCGGCGCGTTTTCTTTCACATCTTTCGCGGCAATTTATTACATCCTGCCTAAAATCGTTGGACGTGAAATGTTCAGCAAGAGAGCAATGGAAGCACACTTCTGGTTCTCTACTGTCGGTTTCCTCGTATTCGCATTCTCATTGTGGATCGCTGGTGTAGTACAGGGATTCGCATGGATCGACGGCATACCATTCCTGCAAACTGTATTGATGATGGAGCCTTACGTACAAGGCCGCGCAATCGGTGGAACAATGATGTATGTAGCTCAGTTCTTCCTGGCATGGAATATGTATAAAACTATTAAACTTGCAAAACTTGAGAAAAAACAGCAAGCACAGCAGCAAGCTGCTACTGCTTAATGAGGAGGGAACACGTTGGAACGTAAACCATCAGCTGTATTAATCGTTGCTTTAATTCTATGGACTTTCGGTGTAGCCGGAACCGTCATCCTTCCCCTCTTCGATCAGGAAATCAACTCTGCGACTGCGAGCGGCGAGCTCCGCAATTATCCAGAGGATTCTGCTGAAGCAAGAGGAAGAGAAGTTTATGTCCAGAACGGCTGCCAGACTTGCCACACCCAATTTGTAAGAGCATTGCCTGCCGATACAAACCAGAATTTAGGACCTGTATCAAAAGGCGGCGACTATAAATATGATTTGCCTCATCTATTGGGCTCTAACCGTACCGGCCCTGATTTAATGTGGGTTGGATTGAAGTATAACGAGGACTGGCAGCGCCAGCACTTGATTGATCCACAATCAACAAGCCCTGGAACAATCATGCCATCCTTCGATTACCTTACCAATCAGGAACTGGATGATCTTGTCGCTTATTTAATGAGCCTCAAGCCAACAGAAGAAAGACTGGAAGAATACAAGAAAGAACGGGAAGAAGCAAAATCAATGGACCATAATTAAGATCCATTACCGCTCATTGCCTTGAACCCAGATAGTTCAGGGTAATGAGCACCCATATCAGTATTCATAAGGCAGGTGTAAAACATGAAAAAAGAATATCAGCAACATGACAGCAAAGAGGGAGACATTGTCTCTGGTATTAAAATTGAACACAATAAAGTGCCGAAGCTCCTGGTCGCTGTATTTTATGTTGTCGCCATCTGGGCGATCGGGTATGCAATCTTCATGCCTGGAAAACTTGCAGTCGAACCTGCGGCGGCTCCCCAGGATAATAAAGGTGAGCTCATTTTCGAGGGTACTTGCCTGAGCTGCCACGCTACTGGTGCAGCACCTGACTTGAGAGGTGTAACCGACAGGATGCCGGAAGAGGACATCAAAAATGTCATTAAAAAAGGCCGTAACACTATGCCTGCGATTGGTCACCTTTATACAGAGAAAGAAATCGATAAAGTTTATGAATACTTAGAGGATTACAGATAAGGAAGGAGGATTTTCGTGGGTAAAACTATAACAAGATGGGCATTTTTCATCATTATTTTCACTCTGCCGTTCTGGAACGGTTTCAGGATGGACATCGACAACGAAAAGCTATTCTTGTTCGGCTTCCAATTATCCTATGAAGCTGGCTACTTATTTTTCGTTTTCTTATTCTTGTTCCTGATGGCTTTCCTGGCACTATCGATGATCGTGTACAGGGCGTTTTGCCAGTATGCATGCCCTCACAATACCTTCAGCATGCTTTTGAACAAAATTGAAGCAAAACTAGGTGACAAGGGCAAAGCCGTAACATTCCTGCTGGCTTTCGTTGTAAGTATCTTCATGGCTTACGCGACAGTGAGCTATTTCTACGACCCAATGACAATCTGGGAATCGCTCGTTAATTTTAAAATGAACAAATACTTCTTCCTTGTCACTTCAACCGCTGTTCTATTTACAGCTTTATCTTACAAGGCAAGAAACTCTTTTTGTAAAGTTTGCCCATACGGACTTGCTCAGGGCATTTCCCGTGTGGACGACAAAACCCAATGGCTTACCCATCCAGGTGTATGGATTACATGGGGCACAACGACTGCCCTTGTACTAGTCCTGCTTGTTGGATGGTTCTAAAGAAAACCGAAGCGAGGTGAGATCATACATGAATAAAATCTTGAAAATGTCAGCATTCGCACTACTGTCAATTTCTCTTACTGCCTGCTCTGAAGCTGCAGTAAAAAATGCATCTCTTGATGATGTAAACAAAAAGGATCTTCCACCGATCCATGAAGACTATTCATCAAACTGGTGGAAAGACCAGCCGAACGGGAACGCAGATACCGATACAGATTGGGACGGAGAAGGCTGGATCCTCTCATCCAATGAAGTTAGTAACGGTGTTGCCATCGCAGATATCAAAACTGGTAACGTGGTCAAATACTTTCAAAGCTCAGGTACTCCCCACCACGTTCATTTAAACAAAGAGCAGACATGGGCTTTTGCGACACAACGTTATGGAACAAGCGTTTTAGCCATTAATATGGAGACACTCGAGTCCCATAACATCGATTTTCCAGGCTTTGAAGATGCACCTGCTCCGCAGCATATGACGATGTCAATGGACGGCAAGTATGCTTTCACTTCTCTGAATGGTGTAGGAGCTGTCGGAATGATTGACGCCAACACGGCAGAATTAGTGAAAGTGTTCAAAGACGTTGGTAAAAAGCCAAGGGATTTGAACGTCACTCCTGACGGCAAAAAACTGTTTGTCAGCTTGCAGGCAGAATCGTTCATCACTGTCATAGACATCGAAACAGGTGATATGAGGTACCTTGAAAGAACAGAGACTGACTACGGAAAAGGTACAGGTTCGGGTCTCGACATGTCAAATGACGGCAAACTCGTTGCTGTTTCCAATACAGCTGACAATGAAGTTGCCCTTTATGATGCAGAGACTGAGAAGCTTCTTAAAAAATTTGGCGATATCCCTAAACCAGTTAATGTTAGCTTCATGGGTGATACTTACGATTTAGTTACAGGAAACCGTAATGATGGTTCAATTTCCATCATCGATGCAGACAAATTGAAGTTCGTCAAAACCATCAAGACAGGTCCTGGGACGAACATCCCTTACCTCGGTCCAGACGGACATTGGTATACTTCACAGAATGGTGCCGGTTATTTAACTGTTATGGATCCGGAAGACAACTATAAAATTGTCAGGAAAATCTGGGGTGTCCAGAATATCCACTGGCTCGCTTGGAGTCCAGATGGCAGCATGATGTTTGGTTCTAACTGGGGAGACAAAACCCTCACAAAAATTGATTTGACAAAGAAGAAGGATTTCAGACAGACAATTCCTGTTGGTTTGAATCCAAACGGAATCGCAATCAAGACAAATGTTCCTAAAGACCAGCTTGTAAAATATCAGAAAGAAATTAATGCAGAAGAAGCGAACAGAATCAAGAAAGCTTCAACTCTTGTATTCCCTGACGCGAGAAATATCAATGAAGAAGCGTTCCTTGGAACTTGCTTACAGTGCCACGATATTGGCCGTATCATGAGAAACAACAGTAAAGGATCTGAGGCATGGACTTCAGTTGTAGACCGCATGAAAGGGAACGGAGCAAAAATGACCGATGAACAAAGACAGCAAATCATCGATTACCTTGCTTCCGATGAGCATAAGTCGCTTTCCATCCAAACAGAACTGGAAATGGAACTGGCTGAACAAAATAAGGATAAAGAATAACAAGAAAGCTGCAGCGAAGTATACCATTGCTGCGATAAAGAAAAATCCTAATGCTTCTCAACAGGAAGCATTAGGATTTTCATCTAATTTCCTTATATAGTCCCATAATCTCTCATGAAGATTAGATTTGAACTGTTTATCCTTCCTTAACAGGAAGAATGGACGAAAACGATCCCTGTCTTTGAACGGACTGACCCTAATCTGTGTTGAATGAATTTCAGGACAAATAGCCAGTTTGGAGAAGACAGCGACACCAAGCCCGTTTTTAACACCTTCTTTGATGAGGGTATTGCTATTATACACAAGGACAGATTTCGGCTGGATATTCAACCCTTTCCATAAGTCCAGTGTTGCCTGCCTCATCGCACAGCCTGGTTCCCTGATCAGCCAGGTCATTTCTTCGAGCTTTGCAGGATCCTGGTTTTCTGGGTCTACCCTGAGCTGTGGAGAAACACCAAGAACGAGCAAGTCATCATAAAACTCATGAGAAATAAAGTCATACCGGCCAGCTTGTCCCTCGACAAGAGCAAGATCAATTTCCGATGCATACAGTAAGTCTGTGATATGAACAGATGTACCGATAGTAATTTGGATTTGGTCGCTTGTTATATCAGGATTTAGCTTTATGAAATCCTGTATCATTTTCGAGATCATGCATTCACCGATCGTATTGCTGCAGCCAATCTTGATTGTTTGGCTGGAATCTCCTTCTGCAAGGATATTTTCCAGTTTTTCATTCAATGCGATCAACTGCTGGCCATGTTCATATAATCTTTTGCCGGCTTCTGATAATTTGATTTTACGATTGGCCCTAATGAATAACTGTTTATTATAATAAGCCTCTAACTGGCTGATTTGATGGCTAACGGCGGGTTGTGAAAGGTTCAGCATCTTACCTGCCTGGGAGAAGCTCTCATATTTTGCGGCAGCAATGAAAGTCTTTAAGTGTTCCAAATTCAATATGATCGCACTCCTTTATACTTTAGAAATGGAGGGAATAAAATGAAAAAAGTAGATATCGTCATTACCGTTCTTGTATTATCTGTCTTTATCTTCGGCTTGATGTACTTTACCAAAGATGATTCCGTCACTTATCGCGATGTTAAGTTTGAAATCGCCTCACTGGCCATTTTATCCACTGTGTCCCTGTTCACCTATTTCGGTATCAGAAGAAATTTAAATCATTAATTGGTATTATACCATACGGGGTTTAAGTTTGTGATAGAAAAATATAGTTGAGGATAGCCTAGGAGAACTCCTAGGTTTTTTTAATATCAGAATTTATATCATTTAAACTTAGAGAATTGTCCAGACCAGCGCCTAGCCAGTTTTCATCCCCGAGATTGCTTCCTCGAGTATCTTGCGAGAAGCATCAGCTTTGAGCAGCTCGAGACGTTTGTCGGGGCTGACCAAGGCGCTAGCGCTTTTCTTATGTTCCATGAAGCAGTATACTAGCAATCAAAAAGAAGTAAATAGCACAGCCTGAAAAAGCGAGAGAATAAAATTGAAACTTAACAACAGTCATTATACAATAAAACACATAATACCAACATGGGTATTACTTCTTTATTCTTCATTAAAACTTAACAAATACATCATATAATAGATACTAGAAAAGGAGTGACTACTTATAATGACAGATATCGGGTTATTTTTTGCCTTTACTGCTGGAATTTTATCATTTTTCTCACCATGTGTTTTCCCTCTCCTTCCTGCTTACATAACTCATTTGACTGGCGGAAAGATTGAGGGCTCAAAAGTTGCAGTCGATCGCGCAACACTTTTCACTCGTTCTTTTGGTTTTATTGTCGGGTTTAGCCTGATTTTTATCGTCATGGGCGCGTCGGCCTCTTTCCTTGGACAGGTATTTGCCAATTACCGGACAATCGTCATGCAAATCGCTGGATTGCTGATCATCATTTTCGGACTGCAGATGGCCGGCCTGCTGAACATTAAATTTCTGATGATGGAGAAAAAAGTCCATTCCGATACGAAATCGAAAGGCGCTTTCAGTTCTGTATTCCTTGGAATGGCGTTCGCGAGCGGATGGTCACCTTGTGTCGGACTTGCACTCTCCTCCATCCTGCTTTTAGCGAGTTCTTCCGATACTTTATACCAGGGAATGTATCTGCTGACTTCATATTCTCTTGGAATGGCCGTTCCTTTCCTGATCATATCTTTTGTTATTTCTTATTCTTTGAAAGCAATCAAGAAGATCAACAAATATCTATCTAAGCTCGCACTCGTGAATGGTATGATCATGGTTGGAATGGGCTTCCTCGTCCTTTCCGGCCAAATGCAAAAAATAAGCGCCTGGCTGTCTGCTTACAGCTTATTCGGATTTTAGAATCCTGCTGTAGCTCTTCAAAATGCTGATTCAAGGCAATGTCAAGGAGTGACCTGTGCTATGAGGCAAGAACTGATTGGCAAAAGTGTACTGGTTGTCGAAGATGATCCTAAAATCCGTACGCTTGTAAAAATTTATTTAACGAATGAAGGCTACGAGGTCCTGGAAGCGGACAATGGGATTGCCGCACAGGAAATGATTGAAAAATATGATCCTTGCATCCTGATCCTTGACCTTATGCTCCCAGGCAAGAGCGGTGAGGAGATTTGCCTCTGGCTGCGTAATGACCTGGAAAGTATGATGCCTGTCATCATGCTGACAGCAAAAGCTTCTGAAAAAAGCATGATTGAAGGCTTTAAGCTCGGTGCCGATGATTATGTCGTAAAACCTTTCAGTCCTGCCGAGTTGATGGTCAGGATAGAAGCGGTGCTAAGAAGGACGGCAAGCCGTTGCGGAAAGCTGACTTTTACCGGACTAACTATTAAACCCGCTAAAGGGCAGGCAATGGTCAATGGCGAAGCACTCGATTTGACCAATTTTGAGTTCAGGCTTCTCCACATGTTCATGCAGCATCCCGGCCAAATCCTGTCGAGGGCGCAAATACTTGACACTATCTATGAAAACAGCGAAAAGGCCGTCACGGAGCGGACGATCGATGTGCATATCAAGAACCTCCGGGAAAAAATCAAAGAAAAAACGCCGAAAGATTATATTCAGACAGTAAGAGGGATGGGGTATAAATTTGCGGCGAATTAAAAGGATCACGAACTTGTTATTATCGAAGCTGGTTGCCGTCAATAGCATCGTCATCCTCCTGGTCATCATGCTTGCAGGAATATCAGTAAAAGATTATGCCTGCTTTCTTGTTAACCATGAACAAGTGACCGGCGCGCAGCTTGTTGATACATTGAATTCATTTCTTATAAAAGTAAGCATCATCGCTTTTATCGCAGCAGGGCTTTTGCATTATTTTTCAGTCAGGAAGATTGTGAACCCTGTGAAAGCAATGGCAGCTGCTGCAAATCAAGTTAAAGCAGGTAAAATCCCGCCGAAAATCGATGTTCCTGCAAGCGGGGAACTAGGTGAACTCATAACAAGCTTTAATGCCATGACAGAGACACTTTCTGTAGTCCAATTAAGGCGAGAAGAAATGTTAAGGGATATCGCCCATGAATTAAGGACCCCGCTGACGAATATCAATGGCTACCTTGAAGCACTCCATAATGGTGTATTGACGGGGGACAGGGAGCTCTTCGGCTCTCTTTTGGATGAATCCAAGAGGATTACAAGGATTGTTGACCTGATCACTGAGCTAGATGCCTGGAGCCAGGAGTCACAATTTCCGGAGAAGCAGTTTGAAGAATTGGACATAAAACAGGTTTTGGCCGAATCAATTGCGGCCTTCCACCTCAAGCTGTCGGGCAGGTTCGAGTCATTCAGCCAGCAAATCGAACATGCTACGGTTGTTGGCCATAAGGATGGCTTGAAGCAAGTTCTGGCCAATCTGCTCCAGAATATCATCGATTATGATAGCGGAGGTCACCTTGATATTAAGGGACAGCTTGATGCTGAAGGATACAGGATTACTTTTACCCATGAAGGAACGTATATTGATCCAGATAAAAAAGAGCTTATTTTCGAGCGGTTTTACAGGCTTGAAGAATCGCGGAGCACAAAAGCGGAGGGTGCCGGACTCGGACTGGCCATCGCCAAAAGCGTCATCAGCGCACATGATGGGAAAATCGGCCTTGATACAGATGCGCATCAGCACTCATTCTGGATCAGCCTGCCAACTCGTTCCAATTCTTAATCAATCCTTAACAATACGATTGCATACTGATCAGTAAATGTAGTTTTGTATTGAAGGAGAGATTTTCATGGAATTTACTTATTATAATGAAAAACTGATCGGACAATTAGAATACGGGTTCCTTCCAATTTCCCCGAATACTGAGATGGGCTACAGGCCTATGGAACTTTTCGTATCTTCATTGACTGGGTGCAGTACCTCGGTACTGGCAAATATTCTTGAGAAGAAGAGAATAGACTATAAAAGAATGGACGTCATAGTGTCAGCAATCCGAAACACCGAAGAGGTAAACCGGATTGAACAGCTGACCTTCAATGTGGCCGTCCAGACAGACACAGAGGATAAGCAAAAGCAAGCTGAGAAGATTGCCGGCCTTGTCCTCAAAAACTGCGGCATGATCCAATCTGTCATCGGAAGCATCGACATCCACTATCAGATTGAGTTCACGCCAGATCAGCCAAAAAAAGGTGATGTTGCTTGAATTATATAACGATTGGCAGGTTCACGCTGCCGGCAGATTTGCTTGCCGCGTTTGCTGCCATTTTTATTGGAGCCCTGATTTATCGGGCAAGGGAGAAAAAGAGCATAGGAGACTGGTATTGGAATAGCTTCTTCATCTATATAGCGATTTACAAGCTTAGCTATGCCGTTTTAAATTTTAAGATGTTCCTGGATACTCCCTTCTCCCTCCTTTATTTCAACGGAGGTACGGAAGGCCAGATTCTTGCTTTTGCAGGCATTTCAATCTACTTATATTTGATTTCAAGGAAAAAGGAGAACCTGGTTTTTGTACCTGAATATCTGCCAGGCTACTTCCTTTTCTTCCTTCTCTATTGGACTGGATTATTCGCGTTTTCAGAGGATTTCATTGCCGCTGGAGTACAGGCCATCCTATTCATTGTCTTTGCCGGGATTTATTTTAAAAGAATGGAACTAAACACGGAATATGCGATACTATTCCTGATGGTGGAGGCTCTGATTCTCAGCCTTTTTTCCGATTTACTTGCAGTAGAGAATCTGCTGATTTTCGCACTAGGAATTTACTTAATCATGTTTCAGCGTTTTAAAAAGGAGGATGCTCAGCATTGAATAAAAATCTTTTATCATTCGCGATTTTAGCATTGGCTGTCGTCATTTTGATCGTGAATATCTGGAAACCAGGGGCGACCGAGGGCGAAAAGGATACAACAGCACCAACAGGTGATTCCGTTGAAACGACCGAGGATATTCCGGGCGCTAAGCTGTCTTCATTGCGAGAAGGCGCAGAGGCACCTGACTTCGAACTCAATACGCTTGAGGGTGAGAGCATCAAGCTGTCTGATTACCGGGGCAAAAAAGTGATCCTGAACTTCTGGGCTACATGGTGCCCTCCATGTAAAGCCGAAATGCCGCATATGCAAAATTTCTATGAAGACTATAATGACCAGGGCGTTGAAATTCTAGCCGTCAACCTGACGAACATGGATAAAGGCGAGGAAGAAGTCCAAAAATTCGTCGATGAATATGGGTTGACCTTCCCAATTCCGATGGATGAAGAAGGATTCGCCGGAACCACCTATCAGGCATTTACGATCCCAACAAGCTACATCCTCGACGAAAACGGAGTAATTACGAAAAAAATCGTCGGCCCGATGGACGAGAATATGATGAAGGACCTTACTGGGGTTAAATAGGAAAGTCACGGCTGGGAGCCGTGACTTTTTTGATTGGTTTTTGGTTTTTATGGACATTTTGGCGTTGGGTTTCCTCTGAAATGTCCATTAAACCTTATTTCTTGGACATTTTGATGCTGCTCCGCCTCTGAAATGTCCAATAAACCAATGCATTCTACGTGCTTAAGATTTTCTGCTCTCGAACGGCTTTGAATGTCCCTTTTTCTTTTAAGAATTGCTTAATAACATCCACTGCATGAACATCATGATAAGTTTTATCTGCTTCAGCGCCTTTAAACAGCTGTTTGCCTGCCCCTACAATCTTGTATTTCTTCGTCAGATCGATCTCCTGCCCACCTATGAGCAGCTTCTGAATTCTGTTCCCTTCCGGATTGTATGGCTTGAAGGACATGAATAACCCTGAGGACCTGAG
Source organism: Mesobacillus sp. S13 (assembly GCF_020422885.1). Classification (NCBI taxonomy): domain Bacteria; kingdom Bacillati; phylum Bacillota; class Bacilli; order Caryophanales; family Bacillaceae; genus Mesobacillus; species Mesobacillus sp. S13. Next base: position 3,966,991 of record NZ_CP084622.1, read on the forward strand.
AATATATCCGCCTTTTTGCTTGAACGGATCCCTTGAAAACACCATTTCCAGATTCTTCTCGAGGGCATTCATCAGGCGCTCTCCTGTCATCTCAAGAGTGAACATTTCCGGGTTTGTCGGGATGATGGTGTGCAGCTCATACTCAGTAATATCTCCTGCTGGGACTGGCGTACCATATCTCCACCCATGCGAAAATGCCAAATCGCTATCGTAGGCGTGACGATATGCATCTGTGATCAGTTGATCCATCGGGGCTTCATTCAAGGTCATTCTGTGTAAAATAGACTCTGTCTTTCCAACGACATTACCCCGCTCCTTACTGTACGGTTCTAATATCTCTGCAATGATTCCCACCATTTCCTTATCTTCAGGAAAGCTCTCATCGATTGGCACTAGTTCGTATCGATAGTCTTCCATTTTGCCGTCTTCAAGAGTGATATCCAGTTTTCCAAGGAATGATGCACTTGAACCAGCCTGAACGACAAGAGTATCGTTGACGGTAATTGCCTCTTCTACCCTGTCATGGCTGTGTCCCGACAAGATGATATCAATGCCATCAACAAGAGTTGCCAGTTCAACATCAAGAGGAAGGCCCATATGGCTTAACAACACAACTAGGTCTACCTGCCCCTTCAAGGCTTCCACACAATCACGCGTTTCCTCCACCCCTCTAGAGAACGCAAGGCCTTTTGAGAAGCTTTCAGGCATCGTCTCGTCGACATAAGGATAAGTCAGTCCAATGATACCGACCTTGACACCCTCTAGCTCCTTGATGATATATGGCTTCATAAACGATTCATTTGTTTCTTGATCTTTTACATTGCAAGCAACGGAGGGAAACGGCAATGCTTTTACAAGAGAAGACAACTGTTCTTTTCCGTAGGCAAAATCCCAGTTCCCAGGTACCCAGCCATCCAGCCCTATTTTCTCCAATGCTGGTAAAATTGCTTCGCCTTTCGACGCTACTAATGGAAGTGTCCCATGAAACAGGTCTCCTCCATCCAGGAATAGAACATTCTTTTCTTGAGATTTAAGATCCTTGATGTACTTCGAAATCCTTGGAAAACCACCTGTTTTACGAAGTTCAGGCTGGTTCTCTTTCCAGAATAGTTCATGATGGAGTTCCAGGCTCCCATGTGTGTCGTTTTGCTGTATAATCGTCAATTTTGTCATAGTTTCCTCTCCTCCATTGCTAGTTAAAGCTCTTTCCATAAACCTCCTGAATTGCATGATGCTTATGGAAAAAGCCTTTTGCCTTATATGCAAAAGGAGTACCCTGCATTAGGTACCCCTTTTTTACAATGTCAAAGCTCAGTGCCTCTTTTCCCGAGTCGCCGCTGCTTTTCAAATTATCTTACTGCGCATCGGTTCGGACCGATTTCCATTTCCCGCTGTTCTTCGATATCTGGATTGATTTTACCCATATTCATCTGCCTGATTTCCTGGTAGGAGTTAGGCTGAGGCGGGAGATTTTCGGTTACTGTCTTCCTGAACGTCTCTTCGCTGTCGATTTGCAATCCGTGGTTCTCGGCGTACAGCACGCCAAGTTTTTCGGAAATGCTGCCATCATCATTCATCTCATTGATCCCCATATAGTGGGCCGGCAGGACAAGTAATTCATCGGCAAGTTCTTTGTAACGCTGATACAAAGTATTCCTCAGGTCGCCTACCCAGTCCTGAGCCAGGCCGGCCAGGTCAGGGCGTCCGATTGAGTCAATGAAGAGAATGTCACCGGTCAGCAGGAATTGATCATCGATGATGAACGAAGTACTGCCAATTGTATGGCCCGGAGAATACAAAGCCTGGATCACAGTGTTTCCAACCTTGATTTCATCGCCATCCTGAAGAGGTTCATATTGGAATGTCACTTCTTCTGCATCTTTAGGCGGAAGGTAGTACTTGGCTCCCACTTTATCAGCAAGCTTCTTTCCGCCGGAAATATGGTCAGCATGGAGATGTGTATCAAGCAAGGCAACCAGCTTGAAGTCCTTCCCTGACATGAATTCCTCATACTGTTCAATCATCCGGTTTGTATCAATGATGGCAGCCTCGCCATTCGATTCAACAAGATAGGAAAGACACCCTTTCCCGATACGGACGAATTGATAGAGCGATCCGCCATTTTTAAGGTCACCAATCTTAATAGGCTCCAAATACTCACTCCAGGCTTTCATACCGCCTTCAATAGAGTATACATTCGTGTAACCAGCCTCTTCAATTTGCTCGGCAACAAACTCAGACGAACCACCTTTTGCACATACGACGTAAATGTCCTGGTCTTTAGGCAATACATCCTTTATTGGATCAATACCTTCAAGAAGGTCAAAGTACGGCGTATTATGGACTTTTACATTGCGGCCTTCGATTTTCCAATCATCGAAGTCATCTGTATTTCTTGCATCAATGATAAACAGGTCATCATGGTTTATGACTTTTTGTGCTATTTCTTTTGCTGTGATTGTCTTTACCATCTGATTCCTCCTGTTTTGCTTTGAGTTTAGAATGTCAATGTAATGTTAGCATCGCTAGCGAAGTGAAGGAATGAAGCAGCTCCGCCAACGTCAATGCCATCAACGAACTGGTCTTTTTGAAGTGACATTACGTCCATTGTCATCTGGCAGGCAATCATCTTTACGCCCATTTCAGCTGCCATTTCAACTAGTTGGTCAACTGGAGGAACATTTTCTCGTGCGAAACCTTCTTGGAAGTGCTCTGTACCTGCTGGCATAGGAAGTTGTTTGTGGGCTTCCTTATGGATCAAGTTCAAGCCTTCAAATGTGAAGAAAATTCCTACTTCTGCGTCTGTTGCTGCTGCCGCAGTCGCGATATTGAATACTTTATATGCATCGAACATTCCGCCATTAGAGGCGATGATAGCTACTTTCATTATTTTGGTTCCTCCTATTTTTCAACCGATGTTTCGGTAGGACCTGTCCAGCCCTTCATCCCTGAAACAACATTTATTGGTTTCTTAAATCCTTTTTCGGCAAGCTGTTTCGCCGCCATATCACTTCTTGATCCGGAACGGCAAATGATGTAGACATCCTCTTCAGGGTCCAATTCATTGAAACGCTGCTCCAGTTCTCCAAGCGGAATTGATTTTGCATTAGGAATGTGTCCAAAAGCATATTCAGCAGATTCCCTTACATCGAGAATGCTTAATTTCTCTTCGCCTTCCATCTTGGCCAGTACTTCTTCAAGTGTAGCTGTATGCGGGTGTGGCGATTCATTGTTCAGTTCTTCATCTCTGGCTTTGCGAAGATAATGTTTGAGCACATCTCCATCTGTGATTGTACCAAGGTATTGATTGCCAGTACTTTCAGCCCATGCTTTCAGGTCGGTAGTCGAACCTTTATCTGTAGCCTGTACTTCAATAACCTGGCCAGGCTCAAGCTCATTCATTGTTTTCTTCGTTTTGACAATCGGCATCGGGCAAGCCAGACCTTTTGCGTCCAGTACTTTATCCGCAGAAATTGACATAGTAATCCCCCTTCCTAAAGTTTAGTATTCATAAATTCGCGGAATCCATACTGCAAAGTGTATCCCTAGTTTATATACCCCACAAGGTAAAAACTATGCGTATATTGTAAAAAAAATAAAAAGAAACAGCAACCATTTTGCTTCGATGCGTTTCCTGCTTATTCCTTGCCAAAATAGGTACCTTGGATAAAATAAAATTGCCTTGATTTCACCTTACCCACTCTGAAGAACCACGGGGTATGCTTACCTGGTACACACTGATTAAAATCTGGATCGTCATTGCAATCGAAAAGAGGTAAAAAAAAGCCACAGCAAACGATGCTGTGGCTCCTCCTATTCAATTCTTCCGTTAATCAAAAGCTGATTCCATGTTTTACCGCCATCCTTGGATTCGTAAAGATCGTTCAAGATGGTGATAAAAGCAATCGTGCCGTCCTGCTCAGGATCAGCCGCTATATAGGTAATCGGATTGTCATACTTCAGGTTGGGGATAGGAAGCTCCTCCCCTGTACCTTGCTGCCCTACTGGAAGTCTGACTAGCTTAATTTTTTCATGTTCTACAGGTGCGATATACAAGTTCTCCTTGGAATAAGCAGCTGCCGTTACCATTTGATAATCTCCTTTTCTTTCCATCGTTGTGCCAAAATCGTTCGAAACAAAAACTCCTTCCCTCGTTGCCATCGCTAAGGTGCCTCCGTTTTCAGGGTGAACCGCAATCATACCCAGGCTGTTTGCATCGAGGCCATTAAGCTCCACAGGTTCCCATGCCCCTCCTTTATCTTTGGATACATAAACACCTCGTTCCAGCTCGGAGTTGGGTTCCTCGTTTATCAAGTAATAGACGTTATCGCGAAAGCTTGCAGACAGGAAGTGAAAATCGCTCTCTCCATAAAAAGCTATTTTTTCAAGTGTCTTGCCGTTGTCCGTACTTTTCACAAGGCCTAGCGGGTTTTTAAGGTCCGATCCTTGTGCTGGATGACCGCTTGCTACAAATCCATCTTCAACAGCCTGAAATCCCATATAATCATGGTTTTCGTCCGTCATTTCAAGCCATTCACCATTTTTATAAATCTTCAAGCCCTGGTGGGAGGCAACATATAATCCGTCATCATTTCCCGGGTAACCAATCCCATGGATATGTTCGATCGTTTGTGGATCTGCCTTTAAAATAAAGTCAGTCTGCGGTTCCTTTTGTGATGTATTTTTCTCCTCGGTTTTATCCTTACTTTCATCAGTAGCAGGCTGAGCCTGTTCATGATTTTCTTGACCTGAACATCCGGTGAACAGGATTGCGGCAAGGATAGGAATCAAAACTGATCTTAATTTATACATTTTTACTACCTCCGTTTTTTTCTCTTTGTTGTCCAATAATAGTAGCAAATCCCGGCTGCTGCCGCAAAAATTGCTGCAGCAAGCTGATATTGTGTTTCCCAGCCAATAACAGTATGAACGGAGTATGCCTCGATTAAGAGGGCAGGAATTTTGCCAATTGTACTCGAAGCTGCAAAAGCCCATGTCCCTATCTTGCTGTATGAAGCGGCAAGGGTGACGAGTCCGGATGGCGCGAACGGAAAAAGCCTTAAGACAAGGACCAGCACAAACGCCTCCATGCCCTTTGTTCCCTTTAGCTTTTCCAATAATTTAAATCCTTTTATAGAACCGATTTTGCCACTCAGGCTTTTAAGCCCCTTACGATACAGTATAAAACTTAAGACAGCTCCCAATGCTTCCCCTAAAGTGGAAAGAACAAGCCCCCAGAAAAATCCAAAGAAAACGATGTTCGCAGCTGTCACAAAAGCGCTTGGGATGATACCTGCTATCGCGATGACTATGCTGACTGCAAGGCTAATGATAGCGGCTATCCAAAATGGCTGGCCGGATAAAGCTTCCAATAATGACATATACAGCCTCCAGTATTTTTCAAAACTTTGTCACTGCTTCTGCTAAGTTTTTGCAAATTATCCCGGTAAGATTTATGTATACCTGAAAGGAGCTGACCAAGACATGAAAAAACTTACGTTAAGTTTATTAGGCGCAGCATTGATATTTGGAGCAAGTACTGCTGCCTTTGCAGAAGAAGGGACAGAAGGAAAAGGAACATTTAATTTTGGTCAAATGAAGACGTTGATCGAAAAGATGCACCCAGGCATATCCGATGAAGGAGTCAAGCAAATGTACAATGACTGCCACGGAACTAATGGCGCCATGCCTAGCAAAAACTTTAATATGATGGATAGCGACCATATGAATAACCTGTAAATACAACTCCAGCATTTCATTCGACTAGCAAGAAGGGTTCTGGATAAAATCCAGACCCTTTTTCTATGTACTGAATCTATCTTAGCTTAAGATGACGCAGAAAACATAAAGAAAAGAATTGCGTAAAAAAACAACCTAACCAAATCGGTCCAGGCTGTCTCAAAAGTTTGCTTAAACTAATACTTTATTATGTTCATGCTGTGATGGCAAATCGGCTATCATTGTGCCATCTTGCGAATGCTGTGATGGCAGGTCGGCTATCATTGTGCCATCTTGCGAATGCTGTGATGGCAAATCGACTATCATTGTGCCGCCTTGTGAATGCTGTGATGGCAGGTCGGCTATCATTGTGCCATCTTGCGAATGCTGTGATGGCAAATCGGCTATCATCTTGCCGTCTTGCGAATGCTGTGATGGCAGGTCGGCTATCATTGTGCCATCTTGCGAATGCTGTGATGGCAAATCGGCTATCATTGTGCCGTCTTGCGAATGCTGTGATGGCAAATCGGCTATCATTGTGCCATCTTGCGAATGCTGTGATGGCAAATTGGCTATCCTCTTGCCGTCTTGCGAATGCTGTGATGGCAGGTCGGTCAGGTTCTTATCGGCGGAACCTAAACACAACACTCCTGCAACAAAAGCTGCTATAAGGGGCAAAATCAATGTTCTCTTCATTTTATACCTCCTACGCCGGTAAAACATCAACAATACTTCAATAATTTTTCCATCTCATCTCTTACTAAACTAGCAAACTTCTCATTTTTCTGCAGCTTGAATATCGTGACTGCTTTTTCAAGATATTCCTTACCTTTGTTTTCTTTACCCAATTTAATGTAATTCATGCCTGTTTGGTAACAAAGTTCTCCAAATAAATACATGTTTTCTTCATATATACAGTTATCGATTCCTTTGCTGGAATAGATGAGGGATTCTTCATATCTCTCAAGCTTTGATAATGCCTGGGCAAGCCCATAGAGAATCCTTAGCCAGATTCTTGAATCTTGGACTTGAGGGAGCTCTGTCAATTGGTTCAAAGCTTTTTGAAAAAGCCCGACAGCCTCGTCCAGGTTCCCGCTATCCTTTTCAATGATTGCCATGCTCGTCAAAATCTCAATTTCCCGTTCTGTCATTGCAGCCTCTTTCTGATGGGTCATGTCCAAAGCCTGAACAAGCAGGTCAATGGATTTCTGTCTATCATCTTCCAGGTAATAGCTGCATATTCCCTGGTGCCATACCAGGAATTGATTGTATGATGTATGTTTGAACAGTGGATTATCCTGTTCCTTCTGGATGATTTCATTGATTGCGGCATAATCCCGTTCTCTTTTATACTTTTTTATTAACTCCGTAACCGCGATCGCGTAATTGTATGTATCAGTAGAAGCGATATCGAAAAAATGGTTAAGCTCAACTTCAAGCTTTGTTGCCATTTTTAATAATTGATCGATTGTTGGATATTTCTCTTCTTTTTCAAATTGAACGATATCCTCTTCAGAACAGATCCCTTCAGCCAACTGTGCCTCAGTCAAACCTTTAAAAACCCTAGAAGACCTAAGAATTTTCCCGAAGTTATATCCAACCAGGCTCATCCCCTACACCCCATTTAATAGTAATTATATTTATATTATCACAATGTTAATAACTTTTAAAAATCGGAAGAGAGTACCCGGATGCAAATTCTGTATTTCCCAATCCAGGCGTTATTTTAGATAAGTGAAATAGGGCAGTATCAGCACAGCCATGGAAAGCAGGCCAACTACAATCGCTCCTGCCTTGTTTTTTTGCTTCCAGATCGTCACTGCAAATGCGAGGGAGTACAACGATACCAATAGCACCCCTCCCCAAATCCAATAAATCATTTTAATCCCTCACCTCCCGCAGCTCTGGCAGCTTGGTCTGCCTGCCAAACTCGCCAAATCGGATATCAACATTCACATTGATTTCAGCATCGGGATACGATTTCATCCAGTCAAAATCCCTGAATTCCTGGAGAGTCCAAAATCCCTTCCTAATCGGAACCGACAAATGGAAAGTATCGCCTTTGAATTCTTCTTGAGTATATTTAATGTATTGTGTTAGATGTTCTTCCATTGTTTTTGTCATCGACTTCTTCAATTCAGCTACTTTATCATTATTTTTTGCAAAATTGACCATACTCGGATCACTGAGTATTTCAACATAAACCGGAACCCTTATATCTATAATTGCTTTACCGTTTCGCTGCTTGAAGTCATAGCTATTCTTCCTTTGTTTAGCGACTCTTGCTGAGATTCGATACCTTTCATCAAATGGATCCTTGAAAGTCGTCTTAAAATCTTCTAATTCCCAAGTATTGTCCAGCAGGGAGGAGATCCGTGTTTCTTCTCCTGTTATTTTTCCAATCATCATTCCTTCTTTAAAAACAGCAGATCCCATGAACTGTGTGTCATTTGTTTTTCCGCCAAATTGGACTTCCCCTGCCATGAAGTCATCATCAGAAATAATCTCTTTATCTCTTTCCTTCTCAGTTGAAGCATAAATCGCCAGGAATAAATCTGCGTCAGTTTCTGCCACCTGGAAAAAGCCATTCAAATCAGTATTCGGAATCATTCCTGTCTCTTTTCCCCTCCTGATCATGAACTCAAAATATTTATGTGGCCTGGTCTCAAGTAATGGGTTATTGTTCAAGATGAATTTTTCGGCACTTTCTTTTGTTATGACCAATTCTGTGGTCCTTTTAATTTCCCTGTCTTTCGCTGCTGAGTAGATCACCCTGATAAAATCAGGTTTCCTCGCTAACTCCTCCGATACAATGATGACACTTAATAAGTCATAGGAAATTTCCTTTGAGATGACTGTATTCGCTGTATTCCGTGAACTGATGAAATCATCGGCCACAAGCGAAATGACTTCCTCCGGAGATTCAGTTGATCCACCTCCCGATTGCTGCGAACCTACCTCAGGATTGGCGACTAAATACGTCACCTTGATTTTCCCTTCCTTTTCGTGTGCATCAAGACCAATACCAATCACATAGGCTTTTTGGTCAAGTTCGGTCTTATCCCAACAGCCTGTCAAAGAAAAGGTAATGATGATCATCATAGAGATTTTAATTAGATTCTTGAACTGTCCCATTTTTAAAATCTCCCCGTATCTTCGCAATTAGCCACATAAGCGGCGGCAGTAAAAAAAATACCGGACTGACCATCATCAATATGTTTTGCCTCATGTTATAAAGTACGATTGATGGGCTGTCTGGTGCGAGACCAAATAAAATGATCAGTGTCGTTATTAACGGTATCAAATATTCAGATTCCTTAATATTCAGGATTCCTGCCAGAAGTACCGCACTGATATATAAATAAAATGAAAACCTTATGAAAGTAGCCACGAGCCAAAATGGGAAGAATAAGGTTTCTACATTTTGCAGGAAGCCAACCTCGATATACCTGATTGTTTCATGGAAAGGGTAACTTAGCATCTCGGCCGTTGAGTAATCAAAAAGCATCACAAATGTGACCATTGCCAGGCTAATTTCCAGTGTGACCATAATCAATCCCAAAATCGTCCCTTTTTTAAAATCCTTGAAAGATACTACCAGCGGAGCAATCAACCCGATAAAAAACAAATCCGAAAAGATGGATACATTTTTGGCAGAGGCCTTAAGTATCTCCATACTGCCTTCACCTAAAATCGGAAAAATATAATCAAAGTGGCCAGTATTCAAACTGACTAGTATCGCAATGAATAATGTGATTTTCAAATAGGGCAGCAATACCCAAGCCACAGTTCCAATCTGCTCAATTCCCCTCTTAGCTCCATAGCCGCAGACCAGCATCAAAATGACATAAATGATACTGGGAGGAGTCTTCGTGAAATACATGGTGCCAATTATATCAACGTATATACCGGTATCAACGGTAATAGAAGCAACTCCTGCCACCAGGAGAAGAATAGAAATGATTGTCCCGAAAAACTTTCCAAATATGTGGATGATGACCTCATGCAGATTCTTGCCTTTATGAGCTGACAAAACTTTAATCAACAGGATGACCGGGATAAAAGCCATTACGCCCATCAGCAAAACGACGATCCATCCGGCGTTCCTTGCATTTTCGTAAATAATTGTGGGAGTATCGTCACTAAGCTTGGTACCAATTGTTAAGGCAATGATCGCCACATATTCTTTTATCCCAATTTTCCCCTCGTTTCGTTTCATTGCTTATGCCCCATCGCTTTTTTTTGTGAATCAGAGGTTTTCAAAAATCCCGGGCGGAGTTTCTCATTTTTCACAAGCCGCCGAAAAATAGTATCCTTGGACGATTTATAACTTGGAGACAACGGTGCTAAATATGGAACACCGAAGGATTTGAGTGAAACCAAATAAAAAATGCCTGCAGCAAAAAATGCTGTCATCCCATATATCCCCAAGAATGCTGCACTCAGGATAAAAGCAAAACGGATGAGCCGTACAGCGAAGTTCAGGCTTAAATCTGCAACCGCAAAGGAACTCAGGCCGCCTAGTGCCACCACAATAATGACAATCGGGGAGATGATATTCGCCTCAACGGCAGCCTGTCCAAGAATGAGCGCACCAACAATACCGATCGTCGGACCGATTGGACTGGGCACACGCAGTCCCGCTTCTCGGATCAGCTCAAAAGCAGCTTCCATAACCAAGATTTCAATCACTGCAGGGAATGGCACTTTCTCTCGGGAAGAGGCAATCGCAAGCAGTAAATCCGGCGGAATCATTTCCGCATGAAAGGTGGTAATCGCAATATAGATGGCTGAAGTGAAAAGCGTAATGAATAGCGCAACCATTCTTAAGGCTCTAGTGAAATTGCCATAATGAATTCTCAAGTAGTGATCTTCGGGACTATGGAAAAAAGACCAGAACGTCGCAGGCAGAACCAGGCTATCAGGTGAGTTGTCCATAAGCAAAGCAATATAGCCATCTTCAAGGAAAGAGGCGGCCCGATCAGGACGTTCCGTTGTCAACACACTTGGAAACAGCGAGTAATTCCGCTCCTCAATGTATTCCTCCAGCAGCGAAAGGTTTTGAAGGGCATTAACCTCAAGACTGCCCAATCGCTCCTTGATATTGTCCACCAGCTTTTCATTGGCAAGACCACGAATATACAGAATGTAAACATCATTATGCGAGCGCTGGGATACTTCGATCACTTCGACAATCAAATTCTCATTCTTGATTTTCTTCCTGAGCAGGGAGATGTTTGCCACTACTTTTTCATTGAAGGCCTCTTTTGGTCCTTTAATTAAAATTTCGCTCTCGGGTTTTTCAATGGCCCTGCTCTGGAAATCAGGACAATCAAGGATATATCCCTTTGCTTCACCATCTAATATCAGCAGGGCATTGCCTTTATTCACATCCTTGACAGCATCCTTGAAAATCTCAATTTCATGGACCATTTGGATGGAAACAACATCTTTTACCCTTTTATTTGCCGAGGTGTTTTCCGTCAAAGGCTTGAGGATGTTTTCTTCTATACTCTTAACATCTGAGATTGTGCTGATGAATATAAGAGCTGCATTTTTACCGAAGCCCTCAAGGTGCATTTCCCGCAATTTTACGTCCTTGTTGTCAGGAATGCTGTAGAGTTTTTTGATCACTGACAGATTGTCTACAAGATTGCGTGAAAACTTCTGATTCTTCAGGTCATCCTGCTCTCCAGTCAGCTTTTCCGCCGAGGGAGAAGGTTGTTTTTGCGGTTTGTTGATCAGCCTGAGCATTTCCTTTAACAAATTCCATCTACTCCCTGCCAGTCGGATTGCTTATTTCCTTTTCTTAACTTTTACTAAACTGCTATGATTTATGAGTTTTTACCATACAAAAAACCCAGGAAAAATCCTGAGCTTGTTATAAGTTCTTTTGTTTTGGTGCTGCCAGTATGTAGACTGCACCTCCCCCTAACGCAATGATGCTGATAGGAATGATGAACGGTTTGGCGATGTCCTTGATTTCAGAACAATTTTCACCTAGGACGATGCCTAGATAAAGGAAGAATACTGTCCATGGAATCATTGCCGCAATGGTATAGAATGTGAACTTGATGGCTGACATGCCCGCAATCCCCGCAGGTATCGAAATGGCATGCCTGACCACCGGAATGAACCTTGCCGAGAAAATGACTCCAGAACCATATTGATTGAACCATTTTTCCGATACTTCCAAGTGGTGCTTGTTGATGAATAAGTATTTCCCGTATTTCTCCAGCACCGGACGGCCGCCAAAATAGCCAAGCCAATAGAGGAACAGCTGCGCGATTGTCCCGCCGATCGTCCCAGCAACAACTGCACCAGTAAAACCGATGGTTCCTTCTGAAATCATATAACCGCCATAGCCAAGGACGATTTCACTTGGAATGACCTCAAGCATCAATCCAATAGCAATCCCAATATAACCAAGGCTCGACAGCCAGTCCAAGACAGCCATGATAAATTCTTGCATGTGCACCACTCCAATTCCTTTCACTCTTTAAAAATATATTTATGAATGTCCAAGTTTATCTCACTTTAGGCAAGAAAAAGAACCTGCCCAATTTGACAGGTTCTTTTAAAAAGGAACGTCAGCTGCGCCAACCGCCTCTGAATAAGACTCTAAGACCGATAAAGATAATGACAAAAGCGAAAAGCACGATAACAATAACACCAATAATTCCAAAGATGCCAAGTCCCGAAAGAGTCAACAGCAACGGTCCGAATTCAATCAGTGCCCAACCAGCAAGCATACAGGCGAGAAACAGCAACACATTGGATCCCCAGTTGAATGACATATCATAATCCCTCCTTTTCTATCCAGAATATGTATGTACGGGTAATTGGTACGGGCTAGTGAACTATTCTTGAATTTTTTGTGTAAAAAAGAATCTGCTCGACGAAAATAGAATTACATAAATTTGGTTAATTCCGTTTTTGAAGGGAAAAACAAGGGAAAAGTAAATACTGCTTTCATACATACAACGAGAAGTAAGAGGGGGACTAAGATGTCTAATCACTTATATATGCGTTTCATAAAGCTGCCAATAATAGCAAGGATCCTTATGATTGCCTCTTTAATGATTACTCTGTTTGGGGTAGTCATTCATTTTGTTGAACCAAGAAGCTTTCCGACTATCTTTGATGGTGTTTGGTGGGCGATCATCACTGCATCAACAGTAGGATTCGGAGATTTTTATCCCGTTACGACTTGGGGACGAATCACGGCAATCCTGCTCCTGCTGATTGGAACAGGATTTTTATCATCCTATTTCATCCATCTATCAGCTGCGACGGTTACCAAACAAAATGCATATGCAGAGGGAAAGGTAGGCTATAGGGGAAGTGGCCATATCATCATCATCGGTTGGAACGAAAGGTCTCGCTCTGTCCTTCGATCTCTCATACAGGCGGATGAAACCATCATATTAGTTGATGATACACTCGGGACAAATCCCATTATGGATGACAATGTACATTTTATCAGAGGCCGTGCAAACAAGGATCAAACCTTACTTGATGCCGGCATTACTACGGCCAGCAAAGTGATTATAACTTCAGACCAGAACCTGGATGAGCTGCAGGCAGATATGAATACGATCCTCACACTGCTTGCGATCAAAGGATTAAACCCGGATATCCGCTGTATTGCTGAAATTCAAACTGGTGAACAAATCAATAATGCTAGAAGAGCGGGAGCTGATGAACTGATTCCTGCAAATGCTTTGACCAGTGCCGTCCTGTTAAACAGCATCGCCTCTGAGGAGGTTGTGAATCCTTTATTGGATATGCTTGGGGAATTGAACGGAAAACGCTTGGCTTATATTGAAGCCGAAGCTTCCCTGATTGGCAAGAATTTTCAGGATGCTAGCCAATTTTTGCTGAAAGAACGGAATGTTATATTGATTGGACGTAAAAGAGGGGATGACGTAATCGTCAACCCCAAGAACAATATCAAAATTAGGTACGATGATCAGCTACTCGCCATTTTAAATGACGATTAATGCAACAAAGCAGATTCTACTTCGCGGACAAGCGAACGACCTACTTCAATGTACTTTTCTGGAAAGCTCGCATCCTTATCGACCGGTTCCTGGAACTGGTTGAAGGATGCGCTGGCATTCCCAATCTCCGCATGGTCATCGATCCCACGCTGATATTTATGGGAAAGCAGGAAAGGGCGCTCAAATTGAACAGTACAGCCCTTCGAATCAAGCTGACCATCGATCGCCTTGAATGGAAGCCTCAAAAATTGGTACCCAACTTCGTCATCTATCTTATAATCAAACGCCCCATGGTCGTAATCCCAGTTTCCTCCGATTGAATATCCCAACGGTTTCAGCATCTGCTCCAGTTTAAAAAGATCAAAATGTTTGCCCTCAAGCTCAGATTGTATCTCAATCATTGGTCGTTTCCGCCTTTCCACGTGTTTTTGCTTAGTTTTAACCAAAAGCAGACATTTAATGAGCGGTGACCGCTTCAATTGGCCCGAATTCTAGCTGATGATCGAGGGTCTTTTCAAGTTTATTGGCGGAAAAATAATTTTATTGGCGATTTCTACAGTTTTATTGGCGAAAATTTATTTTTATTGGCGATGTTCACAACTTTATTGGCGATTTTTTAAATTTATTGGCGAACTGGAAATTTCGCGCGATCTTTTCCAGCTTTCAAAAAGCACATTATAAAAAGGAGCACCCAACATGGGCACTCCTTTTCCAACTTTATTTAAGTCGCTTTTCCAATTCTGCTTTCTTTTCTTCGAAGCCTGGTTTTCCAAGCAATGCGAACATGTTCACTTTGTATGCTTCAACGCCTGGCTGGTCGAATGGATTTACGCCAAGCAGGTAGCCGCTCATTGCGCAAGCCTTTTCGAAGAAATACACAAGGTAGCCGAATGTGTACTCGTCAAGCTGCGGAATCGTCAGTACCAGGTTAGGTACGCCACCGTCAGTATGGGCAAGCATTGTTCCCTCGAATGCTTTGTTGTTGACGAAATCAACGCTCTTGCCAGCAAGGTAGTTCAAGCCATCAAGATCGCTTGCCGCTTCTTCAATTGTCAATTCATGGCGAGGCTTTTCCACCTTGATGATGGTCTCGAACAAGTCTCGTCGGCCTTCCTGGACATATTGTCCTAGTGAGTGAAGGTCTGTAGAGAAGTTCGCTGAAGATGGATAGATCCCCTTCTGGTCTTTCCCTTCACTTTCGCCGAACAGCTGCTTCCACCATTCAGAGAAGTACTGAAGCGATGGCTCATAATTGATCAGCATTTCGATCGTCTTGCCTTTATTGTAAAGTGCGTTGCGAACTGCAGCGTATTGGTAGGCAGGATTCTCTTCAAGCTCTGATTTGCCAAAGTCTTCCCTCGCCTGAGCCGCGCCTTTCATCATCGCTTCAATATCTGAACCGCTGACAGCGATTGGCAATAAACCTACTGCCGTCAAGACAGAGTAACGTCCGCCGACATCATCAGGTATCACGAATGATTCGTAGCCTTCCTCATCAGCAAGAGTTTTCAATGCTCCGCGTGCTTTATCCGTTGTCGCATAAATGCGCTTGCGGGCCTCATCGACTCCATATTTTTCTTCGAGCATCTTGCGGAAAATACGGAATGCGATCGCAGGTTCAGTCGTTGTTCCAGATTTTGAGATGACATTGATGGAGAAATCTTTGCCTTCCAACAGGTCCATCACATCTGTCATATAAGTTGAGCTGATGTTGTTACCGATAAAAATGACCTGAGGTGTTTTGCGCTTTTCTTTTGGAAGAGCGTTATAGAAGCTGTGCTGTAAAAACTCTAGCGCAGCACGTGCTCCGAGATAAGAGCCGCCAATTCCTACTACGAGCAGGACATCAGAATCACCCTTAATCTTTTCCGCTGATTTCTGGATGCGTGCAAATTCTTCTTTATCATAGTCTACAGGCAAATCGATCCAGCCTAAAAAGTCGCTGCCTGCACCAGTCTGTTCATGCAATGAATGATGGGCTACTTTTACAAAATCCCTTAAGTATGTAACTTCGTGTTCTCCAAAAAAGCTAAGCGCCTTTGAGTAATCAAAACGAACATGTGTCATGTCTGATCCTCCATTATTTTATATTCTCTATCACTTTATCGAAATGAATCCCAATAATCAAGAAACACTCTCAGATGTAAGCGTGCCCAATTGTGAAATTTTAAGTAAACTTTAAAAAATGTATTTTTCGACATAACCGGGCAGCCTACTTTTGACTTTTGATCCAGAGATAGAAAAATTAAACGCCTATTGACGATTACGGAAGTTGCTTCGCCTTAACAATCAGCCTGTGCGTCGCTGTATCGATTGGAGTGCAGGTAATGAGAGTCAAGGTGTTTTCATCTTTACTGCCGTTTAGCACAGAAACATCCTGTGGTTTAACTACTTGAGTTTCATAAACTTTGTATTGATAAGTTCGATTTTGGGACTTAACAGTCACGACATCACCAGAACTGATCTCGTCCAGGCGGTTGAACATCCTGCCATATGAACGGCTGCGATGAGCAGCAATTGCACTGTTTCCAGAGGTCCCTGGTAGTGAAGTACCATTTAGCAGACCTGAAGCTACATCAAGGTTCCGTTCCGATGCACCATAAAGAATCGGTAAACGCAAATCGATTTTATCTATTTCGATTACACCAAGCATACCGGTATTTTTGGGCTTTGAGTTTTCCTTTGATGAGTCATTTGTGATGGATAAATCATTAACCGCCTGGTGATCCCCTTTTTCTTCGGCTTGAACTGCAGTATTCTCCTCTTTCACTTCAAAAACTTCATTAAGTTCATCCAGGCTTTCTTTAGCTGCCTCTTCGTTCATAGCGACAGTAGCTGCTTCTGTTTCAAATGTACTTGCTTCCCACTCGCTAATCAATTTCTCCTGCTGATAGTCAGTATATAAATTTGATAGGGATGGATATAAAAACAGCACCCCTCCAGATAATATAAGAATTAAAGACAGGACTTTTTTCATTTTGATCACTCCAATTTTCATATTAAGTCAAAATAAAGAGGGGAATCTCTTCCCCCCTCATCCTTTAGTTCCTGATTGGCTTTCTCATTCTTAATCCTGTACCGGCAGCCATTAGAAGGAAGCCTAAAATATAGAACATCATTTTGCTGCTTTCACCTGTTTTTGGAAGTACGCTTCCGTTCCAGTCTTGCGTAACGTCCCCTCCGGAATTGTTATCATTATTGCCAGTTTTCCCAGTTCCATCATCCTCGTCAACATCGGTTTCATCTTCAACGTCTGCTTCATTATCAATACCGAGGACTGCTTCATCAATTTCTAAGTGGATAACCTGATCTTCTAATTCAAAAGAAAGCATGCTTAGCGCTATAAATTTAGTCGTTCCATCTTCAAACTCAATCTCTATTCCCTGAATATCTGTAACATCCAGACCATTGGCCAAAATTAGTTTCCAGAGGTTGTTAATCTTGATGAGTTCAAGCTTCTCGCCGCCATTCATTAACAATGTCAAGTTTACAACTGTTTCAATATCCAGATTAAAAGTGATATACATTTCTTTGACTATTTCGATAACATCCGGTGATTCTCCATCTTGATCGGAATCTTCATCGTCATCTCCCGTTCCATCCCCTGGTTCTTCTGTGTTATCATCTTCAGGTAATGCGCAGTCCTCTATCCAATAATTAATGGATCCCTCCGCTTCTACTCCTACTCTAATGTCTTCGACGTCATAGAATCTTTCAGCACCTGATTCAAATACAAGCTTAAATTCCGTGATATCATCCTTTGCAAATTCCCCATCATCTTTAAGCTTATATAGCGGGGAGTTACCTGGATTGGACATTTCTTTCCATTCACCATTTAATTTAACAAACACACTCTCAACTGGAGCAACGCAGTTTTTTAGATGAAGATGGATTTCCGTGCTTTTGTTGCCATTCTCTTCACCCTGATCATCACTGTTGCCATCACCTGGTTCCTCCGTTCCATCGCCAGGGTTTTCTGTCCCATCTCCTGGGTCCTCTTCACCGTCACCCGGATTCTCCGTACCATCGCCAGGTTCTTCAGAATTGTCATCTTCTATAGAGCAGCCTTCAAGCCAATAGTTAATGGTTCCTTCCGCTTCTTTTCCTTCCCTAACCTCATCCATGGAATATTCTTGTTTAGTTCCTGACTCAAAAGTTAGCCTGAAAGCAGTAATATCATTCTTTACAAACTCACCACCATCTTTCAGTTTATACAGTGGCGAGTTACCCGGGTTGGACATCTCTTTCCAACTTCCCTTTAACATGACCTCTACTTTTACCACATCTTCTGTGCAGTTTTTCAAATGCAGATGTATCTCTGTACTTTTATTGGCATTTAATTTAGTACCTTTTTCAGAATCCTTTTCTTCCTTGTTTGAATCACCATTTTCTTCTTGTGTAGATTCATCGTTTTCGTCTTGAGTTGACTCAGCGTCTTCTTCTTGGGATGGATCATTGTTTTCTTCTTGAGTCGACTCATCATTTTCTTCTTGAGTTGACTCATCGGATTCTTCTTGTGTTGATTCATCGTTTTCGTCTTGAGTTGACTCAGCGTCTTCTTCTTGGGATGGATCATTGTTTTCTTCTTGAGTTGACTCATCATTTTCTTCTTGAGTTGACTCATCGTTTTCGTCTTGAGCTGACTCATCGGATTCTTCTTGTGTTGATTCATCATTTTCTACTTCATTTGACTGATCGTTTTGTTGTTGAGTTGATTCTTTGGCTTCGATTTCAACTTTTGTGTTTCCTTCATTATCCGACGCCGCATCTCCATTCTCATTTGCTAGTGCCGGTATTGTCAGTGAAAATAACATTAGGAATGCAATCGAGACTGCTGATAATTTTTTCATAAAAGTCTTTTTCATATTCTCGTCCCCTTTTCTAGTGTTATTAAAAATTTGCGCAATAAAAGACTGAATATTCAGATATTAATTGCGGCACTTAGCCTCCTTCCCGATAAAATTCACCATTATAATTAGACAAAAAAAGCCGCCGGGAATTTACTTTTCCATGGCGGCTGGACGATCATAGCTGCACTTTTGCAACCTTAGACTCCTGGCTTTGCGTCCCAGCTTTTCAGCAGGTTTGCTATTAGCATGAGTGTTGTTTTTTACTTATGTAAAATATTCCTCGGCTTCCTTGTCTTACATTCTAAGACTTACCACAGTTACCCAGCGACTTAAACATATAGTCCTATTAAATTAATTGGTAAATTTTTCTCAAGTTTCATTAATTCACCTTGAATAGGGATATATTCAGTATTTCACCCTTCTTCCAAAAGAGCTTTCTCTAAGATTTTTGACCTAAAGAAAAGACTAAGGACCCAGGGTTATACCCCTGGGTCCTTCAGTAATTTACAACGACAGACGATAAATTTCCATTACATCGTCTTTATTCAATTTTGCAAAGTTGCCGAATTCCCCATTGACCATTGCTTTGTCAGCCATTATTTCAAGCTTGCTGTCATCAATGTCATAGTCAGCAAGGCGTGACGGTGCGCCAATGCTGTTCCAGAATTCACGCAGCTTTTCAATTCCTTCTAATCCTGCTTCTTCGTCGGTCTTGCCTTCTGGATTCACGCCGAAGACCCTGACAGCCATCTTCTTGAAACGTTCTGGTTTTATCTTAAGGTTATGCTTCATCCAGTTCGGGAACAGAATCGCCAGACCGCCTCCGTGAGGGATATCATAAACGGCTGATACGGCGTGTTCGATATTATGCGTCGCCCAATCTCCTCGGTATCCCATATTGAGGATTCCATTCAATGCCATTGTTCCTGAATAAAGGATCGTTGCGCGGTATTCATAGTTTTCCAAATCTGCAAGCAGCTTTGGAGCTGTTTCCATCACTGTTAAAAGCAAGGATTCACACATGCGGTCCTGGAACTCAGTGTTTTCGGTCAAGTGGAAATAGTGTTCAAATACATGTGACATCATGTCCACAATTCCATAAATCGTCTGATCCTTCGGAACGGTGAAAGTGTTCACGGGATCAAGGATGGAGAATTTCGGGAATGTGACCGGGCTTCCCCAGCCATACTTTTCATTCGTTTCCCAGTTGGTGATAACAGAACCTGCATTCATTTCAGAGCCAGTGGCTGCCAAAGTTAGTACTGTGCCAAAAGGAAGAGCTTCTGCTGCAAAAGCCTTCTTTGTGACAAGGTCCCAAGCATCTCCATCATATTTTGCACCTGCAGCGATTGCTTTTGTGCAGTCAATGACACTGCCGCCGCCTACTGCCAGCAAAAATTCGATTCCCTCATCTTTGCAAATTTTCACGCCTTTATGCACAGTCGACAGACGAGGGTTTGGTTCCACACCTGGAAGTTCGTGTACTTCTGCCCCAACCTCTTTTAGGGTGTCCATGACAGAATCATAAAGACCATTGCGTTTGATGCTGCCACCGCCATAAACGAGCAGGACTTTTTTACCGTATTGAGGAACTTCGTTTTTCAATTCCTCGAGCTGGCCTTTGCCAAATATCAGTTTCGTTGGATTGTAAAAAGTAAAGTTATCCATTTAAATCACCTTCCTCTAGGGATAATTATGTTCTTTTTCTAAAAGCATTGCAAAAAATACACTTCTTAATGTGCTCCAATATGCTGCGAAATGTTACAAACTTTTTCTTGAGGGTAGGTAATAAATAGAGGACAAATGAATAATTCATTTCGTGCTGAAACAATCTATAAAAGAACAAATTTAATCTTAAGGGAGGAAACATCCATGAGCGGTATTCAACGAGCAGCACTAGTACTTACCATTATCGGAGCCATCAACTGGGGCTTAGTAGGATTCTTCCAATTTGACCTTGTTGCAGCTATTTTCGGCGGACAGGATTCAGCATTGGCTCGAATCATCTATGGATTAGTCGGTCTTGCCGGTCTTATAAACATCGGACTTCTATTCGCACCAAGCGAAAGAGAAGAAAGAGCGGCAGAACCGAGAGCTACTCGATAATTGAATTTCACAAGAAAAACCCGCCAAGGAAGGCGGGTTTTTCTCATGCTTATGATAATACTTTCTTGATTCTTTGTATGGCCCAATCCAGTTCTTCCTGGCTGATGACAAGCGGCGGAGCGAAACGGATGACCGTATCATGCGTTTCTTTGCAAAGCAGCCCTTCCTCTTTCAGCTCTTCACAATACTTTCGTGCAGGTTCTGTTAACTCGACACCAATGAACAAGCCGCGGCCGCGGATATCCTTGATGATAGGATTGTCGATTTCACGGAGCTTGCTAATGAAATAGTCACCCAGTTCAAGGGAACGATCAGCAAGCTTCTCATCGATCAAAACATCAAGGGACGCGATGGAAACTGCGCAGGCCATTGGATTGCCGCCGAAAGTGGATCCGTGGGAGCCTGGGTTGAATACTCCCAGTACATCATTGTCGGCAACGACAGATGAGATCGGGAACACCCCACCGCCAAGTGCCTTTCCAAGGATGTACATATCAGGCTCGATGCCCTCCCATTCACATGCGAACATTTTTCCGGACCTCGCAAGACCAGCCTGGATTTCATCGGCAATGAACAGGACATTGTTTTCTTTACATGCCTCGAACGCAGCTTTCATGAAACCCTCTGGCGGAATGACGATTCCCGCTTCACCTTGAATCGGTTCAATCAGAAACGCTGCAGTATTAGGAGTGATTGCTTCTTTCAGTGCGTCTAGGTCACCATAAGGAACCAGTTTGATCCCTGGAAGCATGGGGCCGAAGCCTCGTTTGTATTCTTCTTCAGATGATAAGGAGACCGCCGTCATTGTGCGGCCATGGAAGTTGCCGATACATGCGATGATTTCAGCCTGATTGTCCGCAACGCCTTTGACATCATAAGCCCAGCGGCGAGCTGTTTTAATAGCCGTTTCAACCGCTTCAGCACCCGTGTTCATAGGCAAGGCCATTTCTTTATTCGTTAACTTGCAAATCTTTTCATACCATGGTCCAAGCTGGTCATTGTGGAATGCTCTTGAAGTTAGCGTAACACGGTCAGCCTGGTCTTTCAGCGCCTGGATGACCTTCGGATGGCGGTGCCCCTGATTGACAGCTGAATACGCACTCAGCATGTCCATATATTTGTTGCCTTCAGGATCCTCTACCCAAACTCCTTCTGCCTTTGAAATGACGATTGGCAGCGGATGATAGTTATTCGCACCATACTTTTGAGTCTGCTCGATCAGCGAGCTAGTTTTTGTTGTTGTCATGAACCTTCCTCCGTTCCAATGAAAAAATTGGTTAGACAATCATATTGTAACCTGTAAGCTCTTTCATTTTAACCCCCTAAAAGAGAATGCTAGAAAGATTCCTTGATTTTCCCAGTATGTAAATCCAATGATGGCCACTTTTTCCCTTTCATTAACGATTTCTGTCCGTCATGGCATCAATAAGCTTTTTTGATGCTTTGTTTTCTCAGTCGCTGGTGTTTCGGTGCTCCAATCGGCTTTATTGGTGCTCTGTTTTCCCAGTTACTGGTGTTTTGGTGCTCCAATCGGCTCCCACTTTCTTCGTTTCATCAATGATTTCTGTCCGTCTCAACCATTGGTGTCTGTCAGACTAAAATAAAAAAACCGGACGCAATGTCCGGTTTCCGCTTTAAAGCTTATTTTTTAGCCATATCTGACTGGTTAATCCACTCTTGAAGCTTATCCTTCAAAGTGTTGAAACCTTGAGCTGAGTCGTCCTGGTGCTGAACTACAGCTGCTGGACGCTTGCTGCGTGGCTTTTTAGCGCGTTGTGGTTGTTCTGGTGCTTCTTCAGTTGCACGGATTGATAAGCCGATTTTTCCAGCAGCTTCATCAATTGACAAAACTTTCACTTTCACTTCATCGCCAACTGTAAGGTGCTCGTTAACGTCCTTAACATAACCGTGTGTGATTTCTGAAATATGCACAAGACCTTGTGTATTTTCATCTAATGCTACGAAAGCGCCGTATGGCTGGATTCCTGTTACTTTACCTGTTAAAACGCTGCCTACTTGAATATTTTCTGACATGGAAACACTCCTAAATATTGTTTTATTTTATCCCATTAATACGCAATTAAAAATTATATCATATTCTGTAGCATTTATCAAAAGGAATAAGATAATTCTATATGAGTGTTTCCATTATTGTAATGGCAAAAACTGGACTTTCCAGAATCCGTCCTCCTGGACCATCTGGAAAACTGGTGCATCACTACGGTCATTGAAATGGAGCTGAACCCCGATGACTTTTTCCGGATCTTCACTTGAGTAGTAAAGCGTAGCATATTTATATCCCTTTAGGATCACGCTAATATCCATTTCAGCAGCCTTCATCTCCTCAATATACTGATCTTTTGGAGGCTGGCCGCCATTCTTGCTGTACAGGGCATATTTGGTTTCGTAATCCCCCGTTTGATCCGCATGGAAGTACATCTGCATAATTTCAAACGGCCCGTAATTTTTCAAGATGTTAAAATTCTTCTTGGCTGCGAATTCTTTATAGCTCGAGAGCAGAGAATCCGGTAGCGGAAGCACTTTCCTGCCAATGATATCTTCTCGTTTCAAATGGGTTGGAAACTCTATATAACTCGGATCAAGCCTTTCCACATCATCCGGCTTTAAAAATTTATTGCTTTCCATTTTTTTATACATGTTTTGCACCGTTGCAGCTGTCTGGGTCTCAGGATAGGTTTCCATCAAATATAAGTATGCTTTCTTCACTTCATCTTTTAACTCGTCATTCTTGTCATAGATATGCTCACTCACAAGGAAGAGAGCAAATAGCGACTTTACGTCATTCTTCATCGTTTCCTCGATAGTCGCATCCTTCACTGTTGCAATCGATGTTTCAAGCTTTACCAACAAATCTGCCAGGTTCTCAAAGGAAATGACCTCTCCGTTCCCATCCTGGACTCTGGTGTTCCTAAGCTCCAAATACTTTATAAAGTCTTCATTCGCTGCTCCGCGCAGCCGTTCTGCAAGGCCGCTAAAATTCACATACGGAACGACCCTGCCTTCCTCTTCCCTAAAAGCATATCCATTATCAACAGCCTTTGAAGACATCTCTTTTAGAGCTGTGGAAGAAAGCCCTGCTCCGCCAGCATTCATCTTTTTGACAACCTCAACAGCATTTTCATTTTCAATGGCTTTATTCATGTCATCTTCGTAATAGGTCATCGAAAGATAATAGGCCCCCAAGAAAGACTCCAGTTGGTTAAGGAGAGTAAACTCAGGGCCGTCTAAGGTAACCTCGTCATTTTTTCCTTGCATGAGCTTATCGATGATTTCCGATGGCATGGTGAAAGCTTGATCAATATCACTGGTGAGTCTTTTCCTGGTATCTTCCAAATCAGTTTGCTTATAAGCTTCAAGGTTGGATAAGAAAGCGGCTTCCGCATCATTCAGTTCCATCGGTATATTTCGATATAGATAATTTTCAAATCCGGATAAGAAGCCCAACTTTTCTTTAGTCTGTAATTCCCGATCCTGATAATACTTTTCCAAATCATCAAATACCGCTTTTACATCTGATTTTTTCAATTCATCGGAACTATTTTCACCCAGAGCTGCCTGGTGCTGTTCTATTTTCTCTTCGGAAGGTGCATGGTCTCCGATATATTGCATCATCAAGACACCAGCAATCATCCCGACACCTATAAAACTTGCGGCGTACGGCAAGTGAAACCATTTATTTTGTTTTTGCTTCTTTTGGTCTTTTTTGATCGCCGCAAGGATCGCTGAACGATTTTCATCTTCCGGCATCTCGTCGTAGGCTTTTTTCAAGTTCTCAAGTCGCTTTTCCAATAACTGATCATCCATGGTTTGCACCCTCCTTCTTTTCGGCCAGAGTGAGCAGCTTCTTCAAGTGTTCTTTCCCTCTCGACATCCTTGTCTTTACATTTGACAAGGATGCACCGGTAATCTCCGCGATTTCTTCATAGCTTTTATCGTGAAAATAAAAGAGGACAATCGGGATGCGATATTTCTCATCCATTTTTTGAATGCACTCATGCAGTGTCCTGTCTTCCTCATACCGAAGGATGCTTTCCTCTGCTGTCTTCCCGTCGTATGAACGTTCCTTGCCAATCTTCAGCACTTTCTTGAGCTGCCTTTGTTTACTGCGCGCAAAATCCCTCGTCACATTCAAGGTGATTTTATAGAGCCAGGTCGTGAATTTCGCATGTGAGAATTGGTCGAGGAAGCGGTATACCCTGACGAACACTTCCTGGGTGATATCATCTATGTCGTCATATTTGTTCCCGAGCTGGAAGGCAAATCGCTTTACGGTTGGTGTATGGATATCGATTAACTCCGCGAAAGCCTGCATATTGCCATTCCGGGCCCGGAATACTAATTCATCATCATTCATTTTGGTCCCCCAAACTGATACCTATCTTTATTTTGTTTTTACGGAGACGGATGCGGCCGCTTGCGGTTCCGTCCCATCAAGTGAAACTCACTTTACCTATAAAACGGCATAATTTCTTATTTGTTTCAAAAAAATAACAAAATGCTAAATAATTGTTTAAAGCCTGAAAATGCTATGCTTTTTCCTGAAAAAATAGTAACATGAAAAGGTATTTTTTTATTTTGTCAGATAATATAAATATTCAGATTTTTTAAAAGGAGTTTTCTCTATGAACAAGCACGAACAATGGACTTCAAAGCTGGGATTCATTCTGGCTGCCGCGGGATCGGCCATTGGTCTTGGGGCGATTTGGAAATTCCCCTACATGGCAGGTACAAATGGCGGCGGGATCTTTCTGGTTTTCTTCTTGCTGATGACTATATTTATAGGCGCACCTATTTTGCTGGCTGAATTCATCATTGGCCGGAACACCCAAAAGGACGCCGTTATGTCTTATAAACACCTGGCTCCGAAAAGTGCATGGCCTTTGCTAGGGTATGGCGGTGTCATTGCCTCCTTTCTGATCCTTTCATTCTACAGTGCAGTAGGCGGTTGGATTCTTTCCTATTTAGGAAGGAGCCTCACTGGCTCACTTTCAGGATTGACACAGGCTCAATACGGAGCAACTTTCGAAAGCATCATATCCAATCCTGTTGAAGCTGTTGCTGTTCAGCTCCTCTTCCTGGTCCTGACCATATGGGTCGTCCAGGGCGGCGTCCAGCAGGGCATTGAAAAAGCGAGCACATACATGATGCCCGCTCTGTTCATTCTTTTTATCATCCTGGTAATCAGATCCCTGACATTGGATGGAGCGATGGCCGGGGTAGAATTTTTCCTGAAGCCTGATTGGTCAGCGGTAACGGGCCAAACCATTTTGATGGCACTGGGCCAGTCTTTTTTCGCATTAAGTGTCGGACTTTCTGTCATGGTGACATACGCTTCCTATTTATCCAAGGGTGAGAGCCTGGCTAAATCCGCTTTTTCAGTAGTCGGGTTGAATATTCTTATATCGCTGCTCGCCGGACTTGTCATTTTCCCGGCTGTATTCGCATTCGGGTTTGAACCTGAAGCTGGTCCTGGTCTAGTCTTCGTTGTTCTGCCTGCTGTTTTTAATGAACTGGCATTTGGCGGGTTATTCTTGACGATTTTCTTGGTTCTGCTGCTTTTCGCGACATTGACTTCCGCATTTTCGATACTCGAAATCATCGTTGCCGTGCTATCCAAAGGAGACAACCATAAGCGTAAAAAGTTTTCCTGGATCGCTGGCTTGCTTGTTTTTGCTGCAGGAATACCGAATGCCCTGTCATTCGGTGTTTTATCAGATGTGAAATTTTTCGGAAAAACCTTCTTTGATCTCGCCGACTTCCTTACTAGCAATATCGCCTTGCCGCTGGGAGCCTTCTTTATCGCCATATTCGTCGGGTATGTGCTGCCCCGGAAAATGGTCAGACGCGAATTGGAGGAAGGCACTGGAAGTCATTCGTTGTTATTCAACATTTGGTACTTTTCCATCCGCTACATCGTACCAATCGGTATCGGCATTGTTTTTCTGCAATCGATTGGTATAATCTAAAGTTAAGAAAACGTTCACATTATTGTCGATATTTTCAAAAATTTAATGATAAACTTATAGTAAGAGATATTTTATTTTTGGAGGTGATGAGCGATGACTGCAATTGGCCAGAATATCAAGATGTGCCGTGAACGAGTCGGAATTTCCCAGGAGGAGCTCGCTTTAAAAATCAGGGTAGGTACGCGAACGATCCAAAGATATGAAAGCGGCGAGCAGACACCTAAATTGCAGACGATTCTAAAGATCTCAACAGCCCTTGATGTCCCTGCCTCAGAGTTAATGGGAGAGATTTATTACGCTGCACCGCCAGAAGTCGACCAAAGACCAAGCAGCTTGTAACCTGCAATTTCATAAGACACCTTAGCAGGCAGAAATCTCTGCCTGCTCTATTTTTTTCAGAAGTTAGTTAAAAATAAATGTATACTATTCTGCCAATCTGGTTATCCTAATCCCATAAGGCTTTCTAGTATTCCCCCCTTTTTTAATGGGCACCAGAATTGGTGTCCATATTTTTTTTGGATTAATGACCATTATTTTGTGTGAAGTGCCGTTTTGCGGGGAAAATAAATGGCATACCTTACCTAATTCGTTAATCATGTCAGGAGTGAAAGCCGATGGAATTCGCCAGGAATAAAACTGTAAGAGGAATCGACCTTTACTATGAGCACTACCAGAACCCAGACGCAAAGGAAACTCTGGTTCTGCTGCATGGTTTTCTTTCCTCTACTTTCAGCTTCAGGCATTTGATCCCCCTTTTAAAAGAGGATTATAACGTCATTTCGGTGGACCTCCCCCCTTTTGGAAAAAGCGGCAAGGTCTCCAGCTTCAAATATTCCTATGAGAATCTGGCCACAACAGTCGTTGAGCTGATGAAATCCCTTGGCGTCCGCGAATTCAATGTCGTAGGGCATTCAATGGGAGGGCAAATTGCCATGAATATTCTTTTGCATTATCCGCAATATGTGAAAAAAGGAATCTTGCTTTGCAGTTCAGGATACTTGAAAAAGGCAAAGCTGCCGCTTGTCCTTTCAAGCTACATCCCGTACTTCCATTTGTATGTCAAGTTCCACCTGGCACGTTCGGGTGTAAAACAAAACTTGCAGAACGTCGTGTATGACCATTCGATGATCAATGATGAAATGCTGTATGGCTATCTCTCTCCTTTCTTGGAGGATGATATTTTCAAAGCGTTGACGATGATGATCCGCCACCGGGAGGGCGACTTATCTGCAGAAGATTTACGTAAAATCAATGCACCTTGCCTGCTGATTTGGGGTGAACACGATAAAGTCGTTCCCGTCCGGATCGGGAGGAAGCTGAATAAGGATTTGAAGAATTCAGAGCTCGTCATTTTAAAAGAGACCGGTCATCTCGTACCAGAGGAGCGCCCAGAAGATGTCCACCAGCTGATTAACGGGTTCATGGCAGCAGAGGAAATAGCTGAAGCAACAGCAAACGGCAGCCGCTGATGGCTGCCGTTTCTGTTCAAAATTGATAAGTTTATAAGGAGCAAGCATCCTCATTCTTGATCGCCAGCAGAGTGTTTGCGACTGAAAGGCATTGCTCATATGGCAGGACCTGTTCGAATGAAAACTCGAAAACAGATTGGATCTTGCGTGCAATTTTATCGGCTACGTCATAATCATGGACAGCCTGAAGGATATCGGCGATTTCCGGATCGAACTGACCCTCGCCGACCTTGAAGGGATCCCATTTATTCAAAACATCTATTAGTTTATAGCTAAGTTCTTTCGATTCCAATTCAATCACCTGATTATTTTTTAAAAATATTTTATCATAAAGGAAGAGTCAGATAAATTATTCAAGGAGAAGGCGGTGCGTACATAGTGGAAAGAATAAACTTTGACAAGGTAGTGGACAGGAACAATTCGCATTCAGTGAAGTGGGATGCGATTGATAAGGTTTTTGGCAAGGATGATGTCCTCCCAATGTGGGTCGCGGATATGGATTTCCATCCTCCAAAGGCAGTTACCGATGCGCTGAAGGAGCGGATTGAACACGGTGTATTTGGCTATACCTTTGTACCAATGTCTGTGACAGAAGCCATAAAGGACTGGATGAAGAAGCGCCATGATTGTGAATTCAAAAAATCATCCATTGTTTTCAGCGAAGGCGTCGTTCCATCAATCAGCACGGCTATCCGCGCCTTTACGGAAAAAGGGGATAAGGTGCTTGTTCATTCTCCTGTGTATCCACCATTTTTCAACATGGTCAAAAATAATGACCGCACCCTGGTGACTTCCAATTTATTGATTGAAAACGAACGATTCGAAATAGATTTTGCAGACTTTGAAGCCAAGCTTCAGGATGGCGTGAAAATGTTCATTCTCTGTAACCCTCATAATCCTGGGGGCAGAGTCTGGACGAGGGAGGAGCTGGAAAAGATCGGCGACCTGTGCGTAAAGCATGATGTTCTGATTGTTTCCGATGAAATCCATTCAGACCTCGTGTTCAAGCCAAATGTCCATATTCCAATCGCTTCGATCAAGGAAGAGTACAGGGAGATTACGACCACTTTCGTCGCGCCAAGCAAAACCTTCAACCTGGCAGGGCTTCAGGCTTCCGCCGCTCTGATTCCAAACAAGGAGCTGAAGGCAAAATTCAAGAAAGTCCAGGAGCAGCAAGGATTCTTTACATTGAATGCCTTTGCGATTGCCGGGATGGAAGCTGCCTACCGGGAAGGCGAAGAATGGCTAGAGCAGCTTCTAGACTACTTGGATGAGAATATGAAGATTGCAACCGATTTTATGGCCGAACACCTGCCATCATTAAAACCGATGAAAGCAGATGCCACCTACCTCCTATGGATCGACTGCCGTGAACTTGGCTTGAGCGATGAGGAAATCAAGGAGCAGCTGCTGGAAAAAGGAAAACTCGGATTGGAACCAGGTACGAAGTATGGTGAAGGCGGCGAAGGTTTCGTCAGGATGAATCTTGCCTGCCCTCGCGAAACCTTGAATGAAGGACTAGAAAGGCTGAAAAAGGCATTCAGCTAAAAACTTATGGAAAGCAAAAATGGAGCCGTCCGATTAGGGCAGGCTCCATTTTCTATGCGCTTACTTCCAGAGCCTCGTAATATGGCTCTAAGGAATGGCTTATAATCTTGTCCATGAAAGGGTGCAATTCTTGTGGAATCAAAAGGCGTGCGTAGTCCCAAGCATTCCTCTCGATCTGGAGCGCAATCCCCTTCTGCAGCCCATCGTTGCCTGCTTCCTCCATCTTCTGGATCAGCTCCGCAAGTTCGCAGTCCTCGGCGTGCCCAATCTCATGAGCAAACACAATGGCAAAATAATCTTCAAATTGTTCCGTAGACGAAAAGACCTGCAGGCATTGCGCCTTGATCTCTTCAATATATAAAGTAATCGTATGACTTCCAAAATTATATTTCCCGCCCGCAAAGCGGTCTCCCGGGAAAAAATCCTCAAGCTCTACTTTCACACTGCTGCCAGATTGGACAAGAATCTCATCGACAATCTTCTCTATCTGTAAGTTCTTCAATTTATACCCCTACTCTTGAAATTAGAATATAAATTGTATTATAACGTTTTAGTAAAATAATGAAAACATGACTTTTACCCTGGATTTAGCTTGGATAAACCCATTTTTGTAAAAATCGCCCATAAAAAAGAACAGCTAATTAAATCAGCCGTTCTCCTTTGTATCATTCATTTGCTTCATGATTGCCTGCTCGTGTTCCTTTGCTTTCTGCGCTTCCTTTTTGGAAACTTTGATGATAAATCTCATCGTCAGGACCGCTCCGATCAGGAAAACGAGTGACGTGATCGCCGCGGGGATATATTCTGTCTTGTCTTCCGGAAAATATAAAAATAATGAGATGACAAACCACTTACTCATTCTCATCTTCCTTTCATCAGCTCTCCAAACATTATATCAAGGTTTGGATGTACGTCCAACCGCAACACAACTTCCTATTTCAGGACATTGATTTTTTCGATGACGACGTCTTCCTCTGGCTTGTCCCCAGCACCTGTAGGCGCAGCAGCAATCTTATCAACTACATCCATTCCCTCGATTACCTGGCCGAATACTGTGTGCCTGCCATCAAGGTGAGGAGTGCCGCCATTTTCATACATCTTCAGGACTTCTTCTGGGTAACCAGCCTGCTTCATCTTCTCTGGTAAACTAGCATCCAGTTCCTTGTTTTGGACGATGAAAAATTGGCTGCCATTCGTGTTCGGGCCGGAGTTGGCCATTGATAAAGCTCCGCGAATGTTAAAGAGCTGTTTTGAGAATTCATCTTCGAACGGGCCGCCGTAAATGCTTTCGCCACCCATACCAGTTCCATCAGGATCTCCCCCCTGAATCATGAACCCGTCAATAACACGGTGGAAGGTGACTCCTTCATAGTAGCCCTCTTCGCTATGCTTAATAAAATTCTCTACCGCTTTTGGAGCCTGCTCAGGGAATAGCTTGATTTTAACAGTTCCCATGGACGTGACCATTTCCACAAGCCTTTCATTTTCCTGGACCTCTGCTGTCGCTTGAGGATAATCAAGATCTTCCTCAACTGCTTGTCCAGCATTCGTCTTGTCTTCATTCTGCTTGTCTGCTTCCTGCTTTTCGTCAGCAGTACCGCAGCCAGCGAGTACAACCATCATTGCAAAAAGTACGGCCAATATTTTTTTAGTCATTGTATGTATCCCTCCTATAGACACTTTAAACGATTACAAAATGTTTTGCATCTTTGTTTTTGTTATAATAAAAGAAATGATTAGTATTGCGAAAGGAGCTTCAACATGGCTGAATTGAACATTGGCGATCAAGTGACCGCCATTTATAAAACCGGCAAATACATAGGCGAAATCACGGAACGCCGCCCACAGCACTATCTTGTCCGCGTATTGGCTGTCGCAAAACACCCGATGCAAGGCGACCTCCATAATCCAAAGGACGCAGATGTTGGCTTTTTCCATGAAAGAAAAGCACTTTCCTTCCGCGAACAGGCCAACATCCCGGAGAAAATGGTCAAGCCATTCGAGGGCGATATCCCTGATTATCTTGAATCCTTAAAAGAAGCGACGAACAAGCTGCGTGCCGAACTCGAAGGTGATGATTCTGCCTGGGCACAGCAAAGCCTGAGAAACCTTGAGTCTTTGGAAAAAGATTATTTTAAATAAGGTTTATTAAACCAAAAAAAGCTCAGACGCAAAAAGCCAGATTGTTTTTTCCAATCTGGCTTTTCTATGCGAATTTATTGAGCAGTTTGGAAAAGTCGACCATATCCCCGATTGTTGCTGGCTCCGGCCTCTGAAGATATTGTTTGTCTTTTTCGACGAGCTTGTAAATGTGGTAAGTCGTCAACGCATCATCAAGAGCGCGATGATGTTTGCCTGTACCTTCCCTTCCATACTCCTGCACGGCCTTCCATAGACCTGTTTGATTCTGGTCGCCGAAGAAACGTTTGTATTCCATCGAAAGATCGATTTGCTTTCCCGGCAGCGGAAAACCGACTGACGCCTGCTGGCAATTTTGCTGCAATACCTTCATGTCCATATTGCCCCAAGTGACAATCTGGCAATTCTTGTTCCCGCCCATTGACCTAAGCTTATCAACCAAAGCCTTGAAAGTGATGCCTGAATTGACCTGCTCCTGAGTGATGTTCAGGAAGGAACGGCAGCGTTCTGTCAAAATCGGAAAACGCAGCGGCCGAACATAAGATGAAAATTGCTCAACCATTTTGCCATTTTCGACTAGGACAGCGCCAGCTTCAATGATTTCCGGGTAAAAGCCCCTTCTTCTGCTGTTCCGGTCTGGCATCGTAAACTCAAAATCAATAAATAATGTTGTCCTTTCTTTTTCGCTCATGCTTCCCCAACTTTCTGAAAAGCCAGTAGTTGTATGTAACCAGTATATGCTTTTCGGTCGATTATTTTATCTATTATAGCATGTTTTTTAATAAATTTTTAAATTTTCTGCAATTTAAAGCCAGCATTTTTTCAACTTGAAAAAGAATGTAAATCTCAACGCATTTGCTCCGATATTATGATGAGTGACAAAAAAAACAAATTGAATGCAGAAAGGAATTACCGTGAGGATTATAACAGGCTATCTTTTGATACTACTAATGATTCCTGCGTTTATTGCAGTTGTGATTTTAACCTATACTGAAGCAGGAAATGCCGTAAGCCTCAGTAAAACTCTTAATGAAAAAATCGATTTATCGGAGACGAAGCTTTCTCAGACGAGTTTGATTCTTGCCAATAATGGTGAAGTCTTTACAGAAATTCATCGCCCAATGAACAGGAGTTATGCTGCCGGGCATGAAATCCCTGATTTTATAAAAGAGGTGTTCATTGTCTCTGAGGACCGGAATTTTGAAAAGCATCCCGGCTTTGACTTGCCGGCTATTGGCCGTGCGCTGGCGATCAACATTCACTCAGACGACATCGAACAAGGCGCGAGCACCATTACCCAGCAGCTAGCGCGGAACCAATATCTGAACCATCACCAATCCTATAACCGCAAGCTGAGTGAAGTTTTATATGCATACCAGCTTGAGAAAACCTTTTCCAAGCAGGAAATC
Source organism: Mesobacillus sp. S13 (assembly GCF_020422885.1). NCBI lineage: Bacteria > Bacillati > Bacillota > Bacilli > Caryophanales > Bacillaceae > Mesobacillus > Mesobacillus sp. S13. Next base: position 4,000,220 of record NZ_CP084622.1, read on the forward strand.
CTTGAACAGTACATGAATGCAATCTATTTTCACAATAATGCGTATGGAATAAAGGCTGCGGCGCAGTTTTATTTTAAAAAAGCCCCATTGGAACTGTCACAGGCGGAGCAGGCTTTCCTTGCTGCGATCCCTAATAATCCGACCTTCTATGATCCGATCGAACATTTCGACCGGACGAAAAAACGCCAGGAACGGCTTCTCGACCAGCTTGCACAACACGGAAAAATCAAACCTGAAACAGCTGAAAAGCTAAAGATAGAACCTATCACACTGAAAGTTGATTCCAGGAAAAATTCATATCCAGATTATTCTTCCTATGCTCTACACGAGCTGAGGGAACTGATTTCCGAAAAAGAAAATCTGGCTGACACCGAGGAACTAACTGCAAGAGTGGAGGAATTGCTCCGTTCAGGGGTCACGATCCATACAAATCTGGATATTGTATTACAAAAACGGGCAGTCCAGGCTTTTGAGGCTCATCTCAAGGATGCATCTGTTCAAGGTGCCGCGGCGGTGATCAACCATGAAACGGGCCAGATTGTCGCCATCTCAGGAGGAAAGGGTTATCATAGCGGTGACTTCCATCGCGCTTATCAGGCCTTTCGCCAGCCAGGTTCTTCAATCAAACCATTGCTTGTTTATGCCCCTTATTTTGAAAGATTTGACGCAAACAAGAATGCTCCAATAAACGCCGGTCCCCTTTGCATCAAGGGGTACTGTCCAAAGAACTACGGAGGATCGAACTACGGGATGGTGACGCTAGAAAAGGCATTCATCCATTCCTACAATACACCGGCAGTACGGATTTTCCAGCAGGTTGGCGCAGATGAAGCCTTCAATGACCTGGCACCTTTCAAATTTGAAAAAGTGACAGCACAGGACCATGTGTTGGCCGCGGCAGTTGGCGGTTTCACGACCGGGGTCAGTCCCCTTGAAATGACCTCAGCTTATACAGTGTTCAGCAATAAAGGCCTATACCTTAAGCCAAGGGCAATCTCGAAGGTAACAGGAGCGGACGGAGAGGTCCTTTATAGCTGGAATGACGAGCCTGTACAGGTGTGGAATCCGAGCACCGTCGAAAAAGTCCGCAGCCTGATGCAAAAGACGGTATCCTCAGGGACCGCAAGAAAAGCAGCTGGTGCCGGATCTGGCGCTGGCGGCAAGACAGGCACAACTAATGATTTTAAGGATTTCTGGTTCATCGGCTTCAACGGTTCTTACACAGCAGGAGTTTGGGTCGGCAAAGACAAGCCTCAAAGCATGGAATATATCAACCATCAATCGCCGCATCTATTGATATGGCTAGAGATCATGAAACAAAAGTAAACCGGGCAGGAAATTTCCCGCCCGGCTCTCTTAAATCATCACTCATCATGTTTATGATGGACACTTTTTTCTTACTCTCATTCATTTCTGTCCGTCATCACGTTCATGACGGACACTTTTTTCTTTTTCTGGCTCATTTTCGTCCGTCATCACGTCTATGACGGACACTTTTTTCTGGCTCTCGCTCATTTTCGTCCGTCATCACGTCTATGACGGACACTTTTTTCTGGCTCTCGCTCATTTTCGTCCGTCATCACGTCTATGACGGACACTTTTTTCTTTCCTGCAACTATTTCTGTCCGTCATCACGTCCATGACGGGCACTTTTTTCTTTCGCTTACCTATTTCTGTCCTTCAGCTTCCTTTGGACGGTCATGGCCCAGGATAAGGAACTGAATTGAAGAGTTAAAGCGGCAGGCTTGCGATCAGGCTGTTATATACTTTTACTGCGAGATACACTACGCCCAGCACGAGCGTACTCCAGAGGATGACCTGGAAGAATACCGTTCCGATAACACCGGCAAATGTTAGATTATGGCTGATTTTATAGACAAAATAAATGAAATAGACCATCGTTGCCAATAATAATATTGCGCCGATTCCGATGAAACTGAAGAAACTGGCCAGTGCTGCAATCCCGCCAACAAAGTAAATAACCGATCCTTTGCGGATCAACTTCAGGCTTTCCCCTTCATGGTCCCCAGAAAATAATAGGAGGCTGACCTCATTGATTGTATCGGCAATCAGCTTCAGAGCCGCGAACACCATGAAATACACCACCATGAGTAAAGCCAGCAGTGATAGCTTGATACCTGTATCTGAGAAGAATTCCAGCATCCCGTCATAAATCCCGGCATTTTTCAGAATGGAGACTAACTCGATCTCCGTCCTAAGTGACAGGGCCAGACTGAACATAATGATTGATAACAATGGGAAGTAACTTGTTAAGTAAGGGTTTCTCATAAAAAAATTCACTCAATTCCTTCATTTCCTGTTTATCATTATGAAAGAAAAGAGGAAGACCGGCAACCATAATCTAAAACTCAAGAATCTGCAAGAACCCCACAAACAGAAAAATTCCTAAAAGAAAAAAGCCCCTTTGCAGGAACTTCAATTTTTTGAAACCTTTTTGCTTCTTGTCCGTATAAAAAGGTTGGTGTTACTTTGGAACAATACGGACGTATTCTCTTGAACCGAATGGTACATAAGTGGCTGTTTCAACCTCGTCCAAATCTGATTGCTGGATTTTCAGCACTCCTGGACCTTTATTTGACAATTCTTCGTCATCCATTTGATCAAGAAACATAAACCCCGTGAACAAACTCAGGAATATCCCAACGCATACAATCAGCTTTCGGGCCATGGCTTATCCCCCCTATTCACTGTTAGTATGCAAAAAGAAACAAGGTTTTATTCAATGGTGAGATAAAACCCTGTTGCTTCAAGGTCGATGACATGCATCCCCACCTTTTTTACGATATAATTTTCACATCAGTGGGTTGGAGGCATGAACTTGGTTAAATTGGCAAAAAATATAATGTTAAGCCATTGAATATGGAATTAAATAAGGAGGTATTATCATTTGTCTTTACTTCACCTTGCAGTTTTATCACCGCTTTTACTCGCGATCTTAATTCCATTTTTACATAAGTATTTCAAGAGTATTCATACGGGCTGGTTCCTGCTGCCGCTTCCGGCCGTGCTGTTTGCTTATTTTCTGCAATTCATCAGCACAACTGGCCATGGAGGCACGGTTATGGAGACCGTACCCTGGATTTCCTCGCTTGGAATTGATTTCACGTTAAAAGTGGACGGCCTTGGGCTATTGTTCGCCCTGCTGATCACCGGAATCGGTGCATTAGTTGTGCTGTATTCGATTTACTATTTAAACCCGGACAAAGAAAAGCTGAATACTTTCTATGTCTACCTGCTATTGTTCATGGGCGCGATGCTCGGAGTCGTTTTGTCAGACAATCTGATTGTTCTCTACACATTCTGGGAATTGACAAGCTTCTCTTCTTTCTTGCTGATTGGATACTGGAACGATCGTGAGCGCTCCCGTTATGGCGCGCAAAAGTCAATGCTGATCACTGTTTTCGGGGGATTATCGATGCTTGCGGGCATCTTGATGCTCTATATCATTACCGGAACCTTCAGCATTTCTGAAACAATCGAAATGTCCAATGAAGTTGTGAACCACCCATTATTTACTGCGACATTGATTCTGTTCTTGCTGGGAGCTTTTACAAAATCAGCTCAATTCCCATTCCATATCTGGCTTCCTGATGCAATGGAAGCACCAACGCCTGTCAGTGCGTACTTGCACTCTGCAACAATGGTCAAAGCGGGAATTTATCTTGTCGCCCGCATGACTCCTGTATTCGCCCATTCAGGCACTTGGGTTTGGCTCGTTGCCGGAGTTGGGGTCATCACCTTATTCTGGGGCTCGTTCTCTGCGGTAAAACAAACGGATTTAAAAGCGATTCTTGCTTTTTCAACCGTCAGCCAGCTCGGCATGATCATGTCCCTTCTAGGTGCCGGTGCTGCTGCGCTTCATTATGGCACGATTGAAGATGGCTATTATATCGTTGCGGTCACTGCCGCCGTCTTCCACTTGATCAACCATGCTACATTCAAGGGCAGCCTGTTCATGGTGACAGGAATCATTGATCATGAAACTGGGACAAGGGATATCCGCAAGCTTGGCGGTTTGATGAATTTCATGCCAATCACCTTCACTCTTGCGATCATCGGGACTTTTTCGATGGCCGGCATTCCTCCGTTCAATGGATTCCTGAGTAAGGAAATGTTCTTCACCGGCATGCTGCGCATTGCCGAAATGGATATTTTCAATATGGACACATGGGGCATTCTGTTCCCAATCATTGCCTGGACAGCTAGTGTTTTCACTTTCCTGTACAGCATGATGTATGTTTTCAAGACCTTCATGGGCAAGTACCAGCCTGAGAAATTGGAAACGAAGCCACATGAAGCGCCGATCGGCATGCTGATTTCGCCGGTGATCCTAGCATCACTTGTAATCATATTCGGTATTTTCCCGAATGTACTGTCACATAGCATCATTTCTCCAGCAATGGGGTCCATCCTTCCATCACTGCTTGAAAATGGTGAAGGCTTCGATGTCCATATTTCACATTGGCACGGGCCGACTGCTGAATTGTTCATGACAATCGGTGTGATCACGATTGGGATATTACTCTACAAATTCATGCCAAAATGGGCAGGAATTTATAGCAAGTTTCCATCACGCATGTCATTCAATCGTTTCTATGACCGCGGCCTGGAACTCGTGGAGCTGACGTCAAAAAATATCACAAGGTCTTATATGACCGGATTCATCCGGACGTATCTTGTTTATATCTTTACATTCTTTATTCTGGCACTCGCTTCGACATTGATTTTTAAGAACGCCTTTAAATTGGATATGAGCGATGTGGCGCCGATTCGTTTCTTTGAAGTGGTGCTCGTGCTGATCATGGCGATTTCAGCGATTACCATCCTGTTTGCCAAATCAAGGCTGACTTCCATCATCCTGCTTGGCGCAGTTGGCTATACGGTCGCACTGTTTTTCGTCCTGTTCAGGGCGCCTGACCTGGCATTGACTCAGCTGGTCATTGAGACAGTTTCTGTTTCTCTTTTCCTTCTGGCGTTTTATCACCTGCCACAGATCAGGAGAAATGAGGAAAGAATCCGTTTTAGGGCCACAAATGCACTGATCTCGATTGGCGTAGGGGCGATTGTGACAATGATTGCCTTATCAGCACACAGCAATAAGATCTTTGGCTCCATTTCGGAGTATTATGTTGAAAATACGTATAAAAAAGCCGGCGGCGAAAATATGGTCAATGTCATCCTTGTTGATTTCCGCGGCTTTGATACCATGTTTGAAATAACCGTGCTTGGCATCGCTGCCCTGGGAATTTTCGCGATGATCAAGCTGCGTTTGACGAGGGGGAAAGAATTGGATGAAAACAAATGATATAATCCTCCAGACTGTTACGAAATTCACCCTATTTGTCATCATCCTGTTTTCGATCCACCTATTCTTTGCGGGACACTATTATCCGGGCGGTGGATTTATCGGCGGATTGATGACGTCAGGAGCAATCGTACTGCTTCTGCTTGCATTCGATATCAAGACCGTCAAAATGATTTTGCCGGTGGATTACTTAAAAGTGGTCGCTGTCGGCTTGCTTTTTGCAATCGGAACAGGGGCGGGGGCGTTATTTTTCGATAAGCCGTTCCTGACACATGCATACACTTACGCATATCTGCCGCTCCTTGGTAAAACATCATTGCATACAGCGGTATTGTTTGATACAGGGGTTTTCCTTGTCGTCATTGGTGTAACAATGACCATTATTCAAACGATTGGAGAGAGCGAATAATGGAAATCTTAATGGCTTTGCTAATTGGCATTTTATTTATGACAGCCACTTACCTCATGCTTTCAAAAAGCTTGCTCAGGATCATTATCGGGACAGGGCTGTTGAGTCACGGCGCCCACCTTCTCCTGCTGACAATGGGAGGCTTAAAAAGGGGTGCGGCTCCGCTGCTCGGAGAACATGCACCATCCTATGTCGATCCGCTGCCACAGGCACTGATCCTGACAGCGATCGTCATCAGCTTTGGTGTTACCGCCTTCTTCCTGGTCGTTGCCTACCGCGCCTACCAGGAGCTTGGAACCGACAATATGGATCGCTTGAGAGGAAAGGAAGGACATGAATAATCTAATCATTTTACCCATCTTGATTCCTCTGATTACAGGGGTCGTACTTATCTTTTTCGCAAAAAACATCATTGCCCAGCGTTGGATTTCAGCGATAAGCGGAATGATCACGATTGTTGTTTCCTTCATGCTGGCGAACCATGTATACGTGAATGGCATCCAGACAATGGATCTCAGCAACTGGGAAGCTCCATACGGAATCACGCTCGTATCTGATATGCTTTCTGCATTGCTTGTCCTGACGACTAGCATCATCGCTTTTGGAGCCGTGATCTACTCCTTTAAATCCATAGGAGAGGCACGCGAAAGGTTTTTCTATTATCCAGTCGTCAACTTTTTAATTGTTGGCGTAAATGGAGCCTTTACGACAGGCGATATTTTCAACTTGTTTGTTTTTTTCGAAGTAATGCTTATGTCGTCATATGTATTGCTAGTCCTGGGTGGAACGAAAATCCAACTGCGTGAATCGATTAAATACATACTCGTGAACGTCATTTCGTCTGCATTGTTCGTCATTGCGGTTGCCTATTTGTATTCAGTGGTAGGGACGCTGAATATGGCGCATATTTCCGTAAGGCTCAGCGAGGTAGGAAGCGCTGGAATCATTACCGTTATTGCCGTCTTGTTCCTGATTGTTTTCGGGTTAAAAGGGGCCATCTTCCCCCTTTACTTCTGGCTGCCTGGATCGTATTATGCGCCGCCTGCACCTGTAATGGCGCTGTTCGGAGCACTTTTAACCAAGGTAGGCGTGTATTCAATCACAAGAACATACACATTGTTCTTTTACCATGATGCCGGCTATACGCATCAATTGCTGCAGATCCTTGCTATCCTGACCATCATCACCGGTGCCATCGGGGCTCTAGCGTATACGGATATCAAAAAAATCATCATCTATAACATTATCGTGGCAGTCGGTGTCATCCTGTTCGGTGTATCTGTCCTGACACCTGAATCTCTCACTGGATCGGTCTTTTACCTGATTCATGACATGAACATTAAAGCCACTCTATTCCTGTTGGTTGGAATCATCGTGGTGATTACAGGAACCAGTGACCTGAATAAAATCAGCGGGATGATCAATAGATATCCTGCACTAGGCTGGACGTTCTTCATAGCCACACTCGCACTTGCCGGAATTCCGCCGCTCAGCGGTTTTGCAGGCAAACTGATGATTGTCCGCTCTGGATTTGAAACGGAAAGTTATATTGGTGCATTCGTTGTCCTAATGTCCAGTTTACTTGTCCTGTTTTCAGTCATGAGGATTTTCATCAGAGGCTTCTGGGGAACGCCAAGAGCTTATAAGAACGAGGATGAAGCACCTGTAAAATGGCTGCTCGTTACACCAGCTATTTTAACTGTGTTCGCTGTGCTATATGGCTTCGGAACTGAGGCTATTTATCCGGTTATTTCAACAGCCGCAGAAACGCTTGCCAATCCGGAAATCTACATCAATGCTGTTTTAAAGGAGTGATGAGCTATGGCTTTTCAAATCTTGCTGAATTTCATTCTGGCCTTTGTCTGGATGTTCCTTAAGACATCCTACTCCCCGGCTTCCTTTTTCGTCGGGTATTTCTTCGGCCTGCTCATCATTTATATTTTCCGGCGTTTCTTCAATTCACGTTTCTATTTATTAAGAGTCAGCGCCGTGTTGAACTTGATTTATATCTTCACACTAGAATTGATTCTATCGAATATTGCGGTTTTGAAGGCTGTACTTAGGCCGAAGCTTAATATCAAACCAGGCATCTTCGCTTTCCCAACAGAATTGAAAGAAGACTGGGAAATTACGATGCTCGCAAACCTGATCACTTTGACCCCGGGAACACTCGTCGTCGACGTTTCACCTGACAACAGGATTTTATATGTTCACGCGATGGATATCAGTGATGCAGATGAAGCGATCCAAAGTATCAAAAATACCTTTGAAAAAGCGATTATGGAGGTGAGCCGATAATGTTTGATGCGGTTTTGTGGATTTCCGTTACCTTCATATCCCTTGCGATGATTGGCCTTATTTATCGAGTGATCAAAGGTCCTACCGTGGCGGACCGTGTAGTTGCTCTCGACGCGATCGGCATCAGCCTGGTTTCTGTGGTTGCTTTAGTATCGATCGTTCTTGAAACAAGTGCTTTTCTGGATATCATCCTGCTGATTGGTATCCTGGCATTTATCGGAACAGTTGCCTTTTCAAAATTCCTTGAGAAGGGAGTAATCATGGAATATGACAGAAATGGAGATCGTTAAGTTTTTTGCAGGCTTGTTCATCCTGATAGGAGCCTTTCTTAGTCTTGTGACTGCTTTTGGACTGATCAGGCTTCCAGACGTTTATACAAGAAACCACGCAGCATCGAAAAGTGCCACTATGGGCGTCATGCTGGTATTGTTGGGCACCTTTCTTTACTTCTGGTTGATTGAACATCATTTCAATTCCCGTTTATTGCTCGGGGTAGCGTTCATTTTCCTCACTTCCCCTGTTGCTGGGCATTTGATTGCGAGGGCTGCCTATAACAGTGGGGTTAAGCTGTCAGACCGGACTGTCCAGGACGACCTTGCAAAAGCACGGAAAAAGATGAAAGCTGAAGAAAAATTATAAAAATCATGAGTGTTTGGCCATCAGGTATTTCCACCTGATGGCTTTTTTTGTCCATGTAAAATTCAATTTTTATCCATACCAAGCAAAGCTTTAGTCACGTATAGTTAAGGTAAGGATCAGGATTCCTGTTTTGCAGAACGGAGGTTAAGTGTTATGAACGATGCAAGAATCTCAATTGTCGGCGGCGGAATCAGCGGGTTAAGCACAGCGATTGCTCTTCAAAGATTAGGAATACAGGTCGAGGTGTATGAAAAAGAGAAAAAGATACTTGAACCGGATACTGGCATCATCCTAACCGGCAATGCCATTAGAGCCTTTTACATTATGGGTTTGGGTCCAAAATTGCATGCAAGCGGATTGGATGCTGATGGCTGTTTGCTAAAATCCGATTCTGGTAAGACTATTGCTGAATTCGACTACCACGCACCATCTCATATTCCAAATTACTTGTTCATCCACCGCTCTGAACTTCGTAGAATTCTGACAGACGCACTCCTTCCTGGTTCCTTCCACTTGGATAAGCATATGATTGATTTCACACGCGATGAGACCATGACATTATTCTTCGAAGACGGCAGCTTTGTAGAATCAAACTACCTTATTAGCTGCGACGGTGCAGCCTCACAGGTAAGAAAAAAGTTGTTTCCTGGCAGCAGCCTGGAGTATTCGGGTTTTTCATGCTGGAGAGGCATTTTAGAAGATCCGCCAATGAAGGTGCAAGCCTATACAGAAACCTGGGGGCCAAGGGGAAGATTCGGGATTGCTCCGTTAACAGATAATCAAGTGTTTTGGTATGCATTGAAAAGATCCCATACTGAAAACAGCGACATGAGAGACTGGTCGCCTATCGATTTACTGTTCAACTTTTTCTACTATCATGAACCCATTCAAGAAATACTGGAAAATACCTCTCCCGACCATATCATTTACGATAACTTATATGAATTGAAACCTTTAACACCGCTTCAGACAGGAAATATCCTGTTACTTGGCGATTCAGCACACGCATCCATGCCCAATATAGGCCAGGGAGCATCACAGGCCGCTGAAGATGCTGTTTACCTGGCAAAATGGATCAGTACCGAAGAAACCATTGATGAGGCTTTCTTCAGGTACGAAACACATAGGCAGGAGCGCATGAAGATTGTAAAAGAAGAAATGAAACTATACGGCTTGGCAGCGCGGATAGACTTCCCTGGCCTATGCTCACTCCGTAACAAACTACTGCAGATGACACCAACTTCTTACCATAATGCCAAGCTGCGGAACGTAGTGGAGATCGAAGGAGATATGGATGCCTTGCAGATGGATTGGAGTGAATTTTGACAGGTTTGCTTGATTCTGTGTGGAAGCTGTCTGAACTTGGGGGACTTTCTGACAGCTTTGCTGGTTTTCCTGTAAAAGCTGTCTTAACTTCGGACTTCTTCTGACAGCTTTGCTGGTTTTCCTATAAAAGCTGTCTTAACTTCGGGCTTCTTTTGACAGCTTTGCCCCTTCTCCCGCCAAACCTGTCACAATAACGGCTTTTTCTTGACAGCTTTGCCCCTTCACACACCTACCCTGTCACAATAACGAGCTTTTCTTGACAGCTTTGCTCCTTCTCCCACCCAACCTGTCACAATAACAGCTTTTTCTTGACAACTTTGACCCTACTCCCGCCGAACCTGTCACAATAACGGCTTTTTCTTGACAGCTTTGCCCCTTCACACACCAAACCTGTCACAATAACGGCCTTTTCTTGACAGCTTTTCCTCTTTTCGCACCAAACCTGTCACAATAACGAGCTTTTCTTGACAGCTTTGCTCCTTTTCACACCCAACCTGTCACAATAACGGCTTTTTCTTGACAGCTTTTCCCCTTCTCCCGCCGAACCTGTCACAATCACAAGCGGTAATGGGCAATCGAGGGTCAACTGCTTCCCGCCTTAAATACAAAAACCAGCCAAAGTTGGCTGGTCTATTTTCTGCGTTTGATCACGGCGATTGTGCATCTTGAAATGCAAACAAGGTTTTCTTCTTCATCGGTGATTTTTATATCCCAAACCATGGTTGTTTTTCCCTGATGGAGGACCGTTCCTACAGCTTTAACTACTCCATCTCTTTTTGCCTTGATATGGTTGGCATTGATTTCGAGACCGACGACTACTTCATTTTCCTTATCGACTAGTTCGAATGCTCCGACGCTGGCGACCGTCTCTGCAAGTGCTACTGATGCTCCTCCATGCAACAGGCCGAATGGCTGCCTTGTCCGGTCATCGACAGGCATTGTAGCGACAACCTTTCCTTTTTGCAGTTGAGTTATTTCTATTCCCAGTGAGCCAAGCAGTGTATTATTAAGTTCCAATTTCATTACCTCCTTATATTTGGCAAACAATTTATGTTCAAGACCAGGGGAAACTATTATTGTCCTTCGCAATAGGACGCATCATTAAAATGAGGTGATCCATATGAACCGAGTTCGTGAAGGCATGATCCCTGCGGTTTTAGGAACGGCTGTGACAGCAGCAGGCTACGCTATGAAGCAGAATCGTAAAATCGATAAAATGGTTTCCAACACCATTTTCGGTTTCGGATTGGCCCATATCGTTCTGGGTGCGATTGACTTAGTTGAACACCGGAACGAGTTTTAGCTCATCGAGTTTCGGCTGCAAGTTAGGTGATTATCTTGTTACATGCACCAATGTGTAAGACACAGTCTGTGTAACATGATATAACAGGCACATCATACTAACAAACCGTTCCTGAAGGAAGGCAGCTATTTTGACTGCCTTTCTTGCAGGATCACTTCTTCAGGCACAATCGCCTTTTTTATTTTTCTACGGCGAAGGACGATAACCAGGGTGATCATCGCGAGAGCAATTATTGCCAACCAGGCTTCTTTGTTGTACTTCATGATAATGTCCATTTTATCTCCAAATAGATAGCCTAGCACAAAAATGATAGAAACCCACACAAATGCGCCGCTATAAGCAAAAATGGCAAAGGTTTTAAACGGAAGCCGGCTGAAGCCGTAAAGCAATGGCAGCAAATAGCGGACTCCTGGTGCAAAGCAGCTTAACGATAATGAAAAGGCATGGTACTTTTCCATTAATTTCATCGCCGATTCAATCGAAGCAGCGAATCGTTTCTTTTTTTCTAAGATGCGAAGCACTCTTCTTCCTATAATTCTTCCCAGCAAATAGCTTGAGGTAAAGGCTGCAGAAATCCCCATGTATGTAACCAAAAATGCAAGGATCGGGTTCAATGCCCCTTTAGCCGAAGCGAGGCCTACAGTCATCAAGATAACCTCATTGGGAACAGGAATAATGAAAACCCCGAACCATAGCCAAAAAAACAAACCCAAATAGCCATTATCTTCAATAATATTGATCACCAGGTCCAGATCCATGGGTCTCCTCCCTCCATCCCACCTTGGTCCGATTCTATTTCACACTATAAGTTAATATGTATAACAATTCTCCTTTCCTCCTTCATTCACCTCTTTTTTCCTTTTTGAAGTGCTTAGGCTTTTCCCGTCTTCATACTTAACGGCTTATGTTCATACATTGAAAAAGGTGAAAACTTACCCGTTAGGAAGGGGAAGCTGCTTATGCATTGTTTATTTTTTCATAAAAACAGGAAAGCGGAGAATGGTCATGCTCGTCCATTTCCGGATGTGAATGCGACATTGTTCAGAGCTTCAGCTGAAAAAGCCATCGCCTTGATGAAAGACGCTAACCTTGTGATGGCGCAAATAACTACATCCAATTCTTTCTCCAATGACTTAATGGCTGCTGCACAGCAATCTCAACAAAAAGAAGTCGAAAGATTGATTCAGTCAACCGGGATCAAGAAAAAACCTAAAATCACTTATAATCCGGACGGACTCACGATGAACTATGTGGATTATGTAGGTGACAAGGAATGCTGCCATATCATCACCCAGCTGCGATGGGAATGAGCCCCTAAAAAAGCCGCTGTTCCATACAGCGGCCATAACTTTACATTTTAATAATACGGATATCCATATCCGTATCCATATCCGTATGGCGGGAAACCGCCGTATCCGTAACCATATGGACGTGGATATAGTAATGCGCTGCCTAACAGGCCACCCAATACTCCTCCAACGAACGGACCTCCGAAACCATAACCAAAACCAAATGGACGTCTGCCACCGTAGAATGGTCTTCTTCTATGCATAAAGCTACCTCCCTCATATATTTGCCTACATTACTTCATATGCGAACATTGAGGGTATTGAATGGGCGTTTGTCCATTGAACTAGAAAAAATGCCTAGTCCCACGTCATCCGCTGTTCCTTCCATGGATCCCCATACATATGGTAGCCATTTTCTTCCCAGAACCCTGGCCGATTTTCAGCTGAAAACTCTATGCCTCTGAGCCATTTTGCACTTTTCCAAAAATACAAATGCGGAATGACGGCTCTCAAAGGATAACCATGTTCCGGAGTTAGCTCCGTCCCGTTATGGGAATGGGCAAGCAGACTTGTTTCGTTGAGAAAATCCTCGATCGGGAGATTCGTCGTCCAATTTTCCTCAGCATGGAGAATGACATATTTAGCGCCTGCAGTCGGTCCTGCCAGCTTTGCTAACTCCTGAGTGGATACCCCTTCCCAGACATTATCCAGCTTGGACCAGCCAGTCACGCAGTGGATGTCATTGCCGGAGGTCGTTTGCGGCAATGACATCATTTCTTTATATGATAAAATCACTTCTTTTTCTACAAGACCGAAAATCTTCAAGTTCCACTCTTCCAGATTCTTATAATGCGGCACATTGCCATAATGCAGGACAGGAAAAGAGGTCGTGACATTTTGGTTCGGCGGGACTCTGTCGGATGGGCCCTTTTTACGTGTTTTTCCGAAATACATGATTGATCACCCCTTTTTATTATCCTACCGAAAGTTCATTTTAAAATAAACAAAGCCGCCCTGCCCAAATGAGCAAGACGACTTTTATTTTTCCTAACTATAAAATCATCGCGGCAATCCAGCCGAAAATGATCAGCGGAATATTGTAGTGAACGAATGTAGGGACAACCGTGTCCCAGATATGGTTGTGCTGTGCATCAGCATTCAAACCGGCGGTCGGTCCAAGTGTACTGTCAGAGGCAGGGGATCCTGCGTCTCCAAGTGCAGCTGCCGTGCCAACAATCGCAATTGTCGCCATCGGGCTGAAGCCAAGCTGAAGGCTTAACGGCACAAAAATCGTAGCGATGATCGGAATCGTCGAGAATGAAGAGCCTATTCCCATTGTGACGAGCAATCCGACAATCAGCATCGCCAGCGCGCCTAGTGCTTTATTATTGCCAATCGCATCAGCAGCCTGCGCTACTAGCGTTTCAACGTGGCCAGTTTCCTTCAGGACATCAGCGAAACCGAATGCAGCAAGCATGACGAATCCAATGAACGCCATCATCTTCATGCCCTCTGTTAAAAGATTATCGGCTTCGCGCCACTTGATCGCACCGCTTGCATAGACGACAATGATACCTGCAAGCGCACCGATGATCATCGACCCAAAGTAAAGCTGGGCAGCAAGCGCTGCGACAATCGCAATGATTGAGAAAATGATTCCGATTTTGGAGTACTCACTTTTTTCTACCTGGACTACTTGATGGTCCTGATAGGTTCTAGGCTTTCGGTAAGATACGAATATCGCAATCAACAATCCAACAACAAGACCGGAAACAGGCAGGAGCATCGCTGTTGGAATATCGCCCATATCGATTTCCATTCCGCTATCAGCCATGTTCGTAGCCAGGATGTCGTGGAAAATACCGCCGAACCCTACAGGAAGTAAAATATATGGCGCTGTCAGGCCGAATGTCAGGACAGACGCAATTAAACGGCGATCGATTTTCAGCTCGTTGAAAATAATCAACAACGGCGGAATCAAAATCGGAATAAACGCGATGTGGATTGGAATCAGGTTTTGCGAGAAAATCGACATCATTAAAATCAGGATGACAATAATCGCTTTAGAATAGGTTTTGGCTTTTGACTCTCCGTTCTTGCCAATCATGCCGACCATCCAGTCAACAATTAGATTGGGCAAGCCTGTCTTGGAAATCGCCACTGCAAACCCTCCAAGAAGTGCGTAACTTAATGCAACTTCTGCACTTCCTCCAAGTCCTCCGGTGAAAACTTCAATCGTCTTTTCTATACTTAAGCCGCCTGTAAGCCCGCCAATCAGGGCTCCAGCAATCAAAGCCAGTACAACATTGACGCGAAGCAGGCTCAGGATCAGCATGGCCAGGACAGCAATAACAACTGCATTCATTATGGTTTCTCCTCTCGATGATGGTGTCTGTTTTTTACTTTAGTTTGGTAAATTGGTAGAGAATTAAAATGACAAGTATTAAATTATCATAGATTTGTTTTTTATGTCAATGGGTTTGTTTGTATTAGTATTTGGAAGTTGTTGAATATTTATAGGCAGGACGGGTTTCGGGGAGAAAAATTAAAAACCCCGAAGCCTTAATATGCAGCTTCGGGGTTTCCATGTACTAGTCTTGATCAGACGATGTCTCGAATCTTTCGACTAGCAATGCCAGTGTGCGGGCCATGACGCCGGTAGCGCCTGCTGGTCCCAGGTCATAATCTTTGCTTGTAGTCGCTGTTCCGGCGATGTCCAGGTGCACCCATGGAGTGCCTTCTGCGAATTCGCCAACAAATGCTCCACCCATGATGGCATGGCCTTCTGCGCCTGGAGAATTATTCAGATCAGCGATTTTACTGCCGCGGACACGTTCTATGTCACGCTGGAACAATGGCAGGCGCCAGATTGGTTCACCTGATTCATATGAAGCCTCAAGCACTTGTTCAAAAAACGCTTCATTGTTCGTTAAAGCTCCGGATGTATGCAGTCCTAACGCCGTAATGACACCGCCTGTCAGAGTTGCAATATCCACCAGGTAGTCCGCACCATGATGCTTCGCATATGTCATTGCGTCTGCAAGGACCAAGCGGCCTTCCGCATCTGTATTCAACACTTCAATTGTTTTTCCGCTCATGGACGTAATCACATCATCCGGCTTGAAAGCTGTACCCGAGATCATATTGTCTGTAGATGGAATCACGGCCACAACATTTTGCTCCGGCTTGATTTCGCCGATGATTTCCATTGCGCCAAGTACAGCTGCTGCACCGCCCATATCGGACTTCATGCCGACGATGCCAGCCTTCGTTTTGATCGAGTAACCGCCAGTATCGAACGTGATTCCCTTGCCGACAAGCCCGATTACGTCCTTCCACTCTTCTTTTCCCTGATACTTCAGGACAATCATTTTCGGCGGCTGCGCAGATCCCTGGTTGACAGCAAGCAGTGCGCCCATGCCTAGCTTTTCCATTTCTTCTTTTTCGAGAATTTCTGCTTCGAATTCATATTTCTCTGCTAATTTCATCGCATATTCAGCCATGTCTGTCGCAGTCAAAAGGTTTCCAGGAGTATTCACGAGTGTACGTGCGGAATTGGTTCCTTTACCAAAAACATAGCCAACCTCAACTGCCGCTTCCACTTCTCCCTCTTCGTCTGCACTGTAAACCGTCAGGCTTTCGATCCGCTTTTCAGGTTCGTTTGACTTTTGCTTGTATCCTTCGAACTCATATGTGGCCATCGGGAACGCTTCCCCTAATGCATGCGCAGCATCATTAAGCTCAACCTTCTCACTTGTAAAAGTATCTAAAAGCACGGCAGCTTCCGTCCACTTTTCTTGTTTCGCCGTTTTGAACAATCGGCCAAATGCGTCCCTTAATGATTCGAAATTAAATTCTTTTTCATGTCCAAGACCGACAAAATAAACTTTTTTTGCGCCAATTTTACCGAAAGTATGTATTTTTGAAATCGCTTTTCTTTTGATCGAAATATCACCGCTTTTTACCAGTTCCGTCAACTGTCCGCCAAAAAGCTCGTCAGCTTCTCCCAAGGTGCCTTCGAGACCTGACGGCTTGTTGAACAAACCAATGACTAGACAGTCATGGCTGTTTGAAAAATTAAATTGATTCTGTACTTTAAACAAATCATTCACCCCTACAAATTGATAAGTTCATTATATCGAAACTCTTGTAATATTTCGACTTCCTAATCTTGCTGTAATATTAATCATCCAGATATAAATATAAAACTGGAAGCTCTGGCAGCATCGTCACATCCTCATACGGAACCCGATCGAGTTCAGCAGGGAATGTACCCAGACACTCTTCGATGAAGGGATAGACCTTCTCCAAATCAAGGCCCCAGTAAACCGGACGGTACGATTGCAAATAGTCATGGGCTGCCTGCATCATCAAACGGGCTCCCTTCACATTTCCATAACTGTAGTGGTAAATCGAGACGCTCATTTGCAGCAGGCCTTTTAAAAACAGATTGCCTTTGTCGGTCATCCACATATCTTCAAGCAAGTCGTGGCAGGTATAATAGTCCCCTTCGTTGAATTTAATAAAAAACTCGTAATACTCAACAGGGTAGTCAGTCAACTCCTTCACCTCAATCCTGAAGTTTTAAAACTATTTTATCAAACCTTGAAAATTTGCTGTAATGTTATAATTGAAGTTGGGTATTACTTAGGAAGGTACTTTTTTAGATATAGGGGGAACAGTCATGGAATTATTAACGAATTTCCCATTATGGGCTTCACTTGCTGCCATTTTTTTCGCGCAGTTCGTAAAGGTCCCGATTCAATATATCGCGACAAGAAAAATTGATTGGTCGCTTTTGACAAGTACTGGGGGAATGCCAAGTTCACACTCTGCTGCGGTTACAGCGCTGGCAACAGGCGTGGCGCTTCAAACCGGACTGGATTCAGCCGTTTTCGCTGTTGCCGCTGTTTTTGCGATTATCACGATGTTTGATGCATCAGGTGTTCGCAGGCAGGCGGGTGAGCAGGCCATCGTCCTGAACCAGCTTGTGGCTGATTTCGGCCGGTTCGCCCAGGAGGCTAAAGGCTGGCAGGCTAAGCCTGAAAAAGAGAAACAGAAAGAATTGAAAGAATTGCTTGGCCACAAGCCAATCGAAGTTTTTTTCGGCGGGTTGACAGGTGTATTATTGACATTACTTCTTCACTATTTCCTTTAATGCATTTCACGGTATCAGATAAAAAGCAGGTGAATCTTATGAAAGTCATATCTTTATGTCCCAGCAATACCGAAATCATGGAATTTCTTGGGCTTACGCATCTCCTTGTCGGTGTCGATGATTTTTCAGACTGGCCAGAAAGTGTAAAGTCACTTCCTCAGCTCGGACCAGACCTTTCAATTAATCTTGACCTCGTTGTGGAATTACAGCCAGATCTTGTTCTTGCTTCATTAAGCGTTCCAGGCATGGAGAAGAACGTAGAAGGCCTGGCAGAACGGAATATTCCGTATATCATTTTGAATCCACAATCGCTGACGGACATCGAAAATGATTTGATCATAACCGCCAATGCCCTTAACATGCCTGAAAGAGGCCAGGAAGCAGCTGAACAGTTCAGGAACAGACTGGAGAACATCAAGCAAAAAGGGGCCAGCGCTTCCCGGAAACCGAAGCTTTACTGGGAATGGTGGCCCAAGCCCGTTTTCACTCCAGGCCGCATTAATTGGCTGACAGAAGTGTCCGAGGCTGCCGGTGCTGAAAATTTGTTCAAGGACGTTGAGCTTGCAAGCGTGCAGACGGACTGGGATGATGTGAAATCGCGAAAACCGGATTACATATGCGTCGCATGGGTCGGCGTCAGAAAGCAAAAGGTCAAGAAAGAGCTGATCATCAACAGGCCTGGATGGGAAGAACTCGAAGCTGTCAAAAATGACCGGATCCTGATTCTCGAAGAAGAACTTTATTGCCGTCCCTCCCCGCGGCTTCTCGATGGCCTGGAAAAACTGCAGCATCTCCTTCATAACTGATCTAAAAAGGCACTTTCCATATCCAAGGAAAGTGCCTAAAATTTTATGATTTTTTGCCGCCTGTGTATTGCTGGCGGAAGACCTGCATCGATTCATTTTCGTTAAGGGCTTTTAAATCTTCTTCTGTCAGTTTGCCGTTGCCCATTTCAATGACATAGACATCCAATGTCTTTTTGCCCCACTGTTCGTAAACATCTTTTACAGTATCATAATAAAGATCAACTTTATTCCCTTTGATTGCCCCGCCTTTATCGGCAACCACACCGAATCCGTATCCCGGGATGAACAGGATTGTCCCAATCGGGAATACGTTCAAATCAGCTGCGACAGTCGAATACAGATCACGCTTTACTTTCACACCAGAATAAGTAATTCCATAGCCTGGATGGTCAGGATTTTTACCGGTGGATTCAACCCCTGATGTATACCCTGTAGCAATGATTTTTTTAGTCGGATATTGCGACCAGTTCAATGATTCCTCAAGCGTGGGCTGCGTCCCGGCTACCTTTTGGCTTGAAGAAATTTTTGTAGAGAAATCGGTGATTTTTTTCAAAAATTTAAAAGCAAGTCCCATGGATTTCTTTTTATGTTCTGTACCTGAACTTTCCTCTTGTTGTGTTCCCGCATGATCAAAAACGTATGTAGAAACAGTGGAAGCTTCAACTCCCGAAATCGAATGAAGCGTAGAAGTTATAGCAGCAAAAAATAAAACTGCCATTGCTGAGCGTCTAGCCCATATTTTTAAAATATTCATATAATTTTTCACTCCTCCCAAAACTATTAATTTCCCAAAGAAACAAGAAATATTCCAAAAGGAGCAAAAAAGTGCTAAAAGTCCTATTTACACTTCCATTAAAAGTAAAATATTACTGCTATTTAGTTATAGTGTCCAAAAATGAGGGGAATTTTATGCATGAAAAAAACCTCCAACTAATTGAAGGTTTCTTGTATCAGAACATTTGATATCCCTTTTTTCGCAACAGTCTGATGACTATTCCAGCCAAAATCGCACCAGCCATCCCGCTGCTTAGAATCAGCACATCTGCCATTGCCAAATGTGTAAGGCGCTGACCAAGATCACTGAAGGCTTCACCGCTATTTCTGAAATAGTCGATGAACGGATATTTATCAATAATGAAAATCGCAATCAATGGATAAATGATCGCCATGATCCATGACATCCGCAGCAGCATATTCAATAAAAATCCAATCCCAAAGAACAGGACAAAAAACAATAACATCGAAATGATCAGTGTGACAACCGTCATCATGTCTATATCCCCCCATTAAACATCATTTCTAGTTTACTGTTTGTCCGTTTTTGAGTCAATGAAATGGTGTAAGTCCAATCATTTTGGCCAAAAAGAAAAACCCCGCATTGTGCGAAGGTCAAAGATGATTGCCTTATTTTTTTGACTTACCTGACCCGCTGCAGCATGTGCATGTTTCTGAACCGCCAAGCAACAGTTGGAAATAGCCTTTACCAGAGCAGTATGGACATTCCTTTGAATCATGAGTGTGCATTTTCATTTATGAACCTCTCCTTTTATTATTGAATTTTCTGATAATATATCAGAGAATCTCTAATTTTGAAAAGGTTCAAATTTGACCAAAAAACCACATTGAAAACGGATACATCCTATTTTTTCTTTAGATATCTGTCACTCTCTTTAAATTTCAGAAAATTATAAAAATAATTGATATGCACTATAATGAAATTGCTCTCCTGGATCCAGACCAGCCTTTCCGGCCACAACTTGGTCAATTGGTTTACTTATAAGATAGTGGAGAAGCAGCGAAGTAGCAGGATCTGCTTCCAGTTCTTCAGGCAGCATGAACCTGGCATCATACAGCTCACTTTCTTCCACCTTGACTTTTTGACCTGTCAATGGGGACAGCAGAAAAACAAGCATATTATCACTGATGGATTCACGTATCACTCCAGTTCGCAATCCAAGAAGTCCGGCAACCGTACATTCCACACCAGTTTCTTCAAAAACTTTCCTGAGTACTGCCTGATTGGCCGTTTCCCCTTCATCTACAAATCCAGCAGGCAGAGACCAGCTGCCTTTCAAGCCCCCATACCGCTTTTTGACAACAAGCCAGCTACCATCTTCCGAAATCACAACACCAGCCACACCAAGCCAGACATTTTCACGTTTCCCCATTCATTTCCCCATCCAATTGATCGTTTTACTATTATTGTACCTTATCGTCCACTGGGAATAAAAAAACAGACCCTCCCAGAGAGCCTGTTTCCTTGTTACATTTATAAAATATTGAATTTACCTTTTTTAAGGACCATAGAAGGACCGCCGATCATGTATAGCGCACGGTTGTCGATCATTTTTTTCATGAAGGAAGCTTTTGTACCAACCATTTTCTTGCCGAATGCCACGCCGATTGCGTCATCTTCACCAAGAGAACATACTGTTCCCTTGATATCTGGAGTGAAAGTCTCAAGCTCGGATTTGCCGCGAACTAGCGCTGCAAGATTCCTTGCACAAACCTCACCCTGCTGCATCGCGATTTGTGCAGTCGGAGGATATGGTCGGTTAATTTCTTCATTGATGATCAATGAGCAGTCACCGACGATGAATACATTTTCAGATCCCGGCAAGCGAAGGTCAGGCTGGACTTTCACGCGGCCGCGCATTGCTTCAATGCCTGATTTTTCGATGACAGAGTTTCCGCGGACACCAGCAGCCCATACCACTGTGCCAGCTTTGATTTCTTCCACTTCTTCTTCGCCTTTGGCAACAATGATGCCTTCTGGAGTCGCTTCTTTGATTGCCGTACCGATGCGGAATTCCACACCTTTTTTCTCAAGCGTAGCAACCGCATAGTTCACAAGCTCTGGATCGAATCCAGGCAGAACCATTGGTGCAGCTTCCACACATACGATTTTTACCTTATGATAATCGACATCATATTCACGGCAAAGCTCAGGAACTCGGTTTGTCAGCTCACCAAGGAATTCGATTCCTGTGAAGCCTGCACCGCCAACGACGATTGTCAGGCGCTCATCTTTCTTTTCTGCTTCAGTATTGTAAGTTGCAAATTGATACTCGATATGCTCACGGATTTGTCTGGCTGAGTTGACATTTACGATAGAGAAAGCATACTCCTTCAAGCCTTTAATACCAAAAGTTTCAGGTTCAGCACCAAGTGCGATGACTAGGTAATCATATACGACGTCGCCACTATCAAGAATGACTCGTTTTTCCTCCAGCTTGATTTCTTCAACAGAACCCTGGACGAACTCAACCTTATGGCGATCAATTACATCACGTACATCATAACGGACTTTGTCATGGTGCAAAGTTCCTGCTGATGCTTCATGCAGCCATGTAGTTTCGTAGTGGTAATCATTTTTGTTGATAAGGACAATGTCAGCCTCGTTTACTCCAACAGCTTTTTGTAAACGGGTAGCTGTCATTAATCCCCCGTATCCTGCTCCTAAGATTACGATCTTTGGCTTTCTCAAAGTGATCACTTCCACCTTTTTAAAATATTTTTGGCGAATGGCTCATCTCTATCTGCCGCCATCTTTTTCCGGATAAGTTTGTGATATTATTCACTAAAATGTTCAAAAAAATGTCCTAAAAATGTCACAAAATCTTAACATTATTGCCTACCATCCATCTTATTCTTTTTGCGTCGCATTTTCAAGCGATTGAGTTAACTTGGAAATATTCAGAAAATAGGCTGATTTCACTATTTTTCAGTAATATATAGGTATTTTTCTATGAAATATATTGTTCCACAAGGTATCTGCAATTATGATTAGGAGTTTATTTTTACGATTTATGGTATTATAAAAATTGGAGCAATTTTACTACATGTGAGGGGGATATGGAGTGAAAGAAGATCAAAAAGTTTATGACATCACGATTATCGGCGGGGGGCCTGCTGGTCTGTTCACTGCTTTCTACGGCGGAATGAGACAAGCATCTGTTAAAATCATTGAAAGTTTGCCGCAATTAGGCGGGCAATTATCAGCACTTTATCCTGAAAAGTACATATATGATGTTGCCGGTTTTCCAAAGGTTCGTGCCCAGGAGCTGATCAACAATCTGAAAGAGCAAATGGCGAAATTCGAGCCGACTACTGCTCTTGAGCAATCCGTTGAAAAGCTGGAAAAACTGGAAGACGGAACAATTAAGCTCACTACTGATAAAGAAGTTCACTATACAAAAACAGTCATCATCACAGCAGGAAACGGTGCATTCCAGCCTCGCAGACTGGAACTTGAAAGCGCTGCCCAATACGAAGGCAAAAATCTGCACTATTTTATCGACGACTTAAACCAATTCGCTGGCCAAAAAGTTGCGGTATTAGGCGGAGGCGATTCTGCTGTTGACTGGGCATTGATGCTTGAGCCAATCGCTGAACAAGTAACGATTGTCCACCGACGCGACAAGTTCCGCGCCCATGAGCACAGTGTCGAAAACCTGCAAAACTCAAAGGTTGATATCAAGACACCTTATGTGCCAACAGAACTGATCGGCGACGGCAATGCAATCAGCCAAATCGTTCTTAAGGACGCAAATGGGGAAGATTCTGTAGCCGTTGATGTTGACGCAGTTATCTGCAACTTTGGTTTCGTTTCATCTCTTGGACCAATCAAGGAATGGGGCATTGAAATCGAAAAGAATTCCATCGTCGTCAATTCGAAAATGGAAACGAATATCCCAGGCGTTTATGCGGCAGGCGATATTTGCACATACGAAGGCAAAGTCAAGCTGATCGCAACAGGATTTGGTGAAGCTCCGACAGCTGTCAACAATGCAAAATCCTACATGGATCCAAAAGCGAAGACACAGCCGCTTCACAGTTCTTCAATGTTTAAATAAAATATTGAAAAGCGCAAACGCTTCTTTAACAAAAAAGCAAGGTCCGAGGACCTTGCTTTTTGTTTAGCAATCTTCAGGTGTTCCAGCATTCGTTGCTGTTTTAAAACTAGAACCGCAGCCGCATGAGGCGATTGCGTTCGGGTTGTCGATTGTGAAGCCGCCACCCATCAACGATTGCTTATAGCTGATTTTCGTCCCATTCAGGACTGGCGCGCTTTCCTTATCCACAAGGATTTTGATGCCATGCTGCTCCAGCTGAGTGTCGCCAGCTTCCACTTCATGAGCGAAACCCATGCCGTAAGAAAGGCCACTGCAGCCGCCGCCTTTTACAGAAACGCGAAGATACGCATCCTCTGTCTCATTTTGCTTCATCATATCTTTAACCTGCAATGCAGCTTCTTCAGTTAGAATCACAATGTTATCCATTTTAAAACCTCCTTGATCCCTTTCTTTGTCTGGCTTCAGCGCCTAGCCAGTTTTCATCCCTGCGAGAACTTCCTCGAGTATCTTGCGAGAAGCGTTAGCTTTGAGCAGCTCGAGTCGCTTGTCTAGTGTCGCCTCCTAGAAACTCCGAAACTTCTACTCCGTCGGCAGAAGCAAAAAGCGCTTCTTTGTCGGAGTCTCCAGTTTCTGCGTTTCTGGGCAGTCGGCTATACATTTCGATTTCGGTCCGTCCAATGAAGTCAAAGAACGACTTCACCGGTCGGCCCTCCAGCGCTTGTCGGGGCTGAACAAGGCACTTACGTCTTTCTTATAGTATATACAGCATTTTTCCATTCCTCAACCAATCGAGCCGAAAAAGAATTCTCTTCATATTTTCCCACTCACAAGCCAATTAAATTGGTATAATATACCCAAACCTCTTTTAAAAATTATAGGAAAATTGGCAGGTGACGATGATGACTCAACTAGTACCTCTTTATGATAAAAAGTACACATGCTCAATGTGTGAAAACTCCTTCACGACAAAGAAGGTCCGCTCCCGTTTTGTAAAAGTCATCCGCTTCGATACTGACTTCGCCCCTTTGTATGCCAATGGTTATGAAAATCCGAATTTTTACTATATCAATGTCTGCCCTGACTGTGGCTATTCCTTCACCGACGACTTCAGCAGTTATTTTCCGCCAGGAGCTAAACAAGTCATCCAGGAAAAAATCTGCAGCCAATGGGTCCCTCATAACTATGGTGAAGAGCGGACAATCCAGGTGGCAGTAAATACCTTCAAACTTGCAGCCTATAGTTCGATGCTAAAAAAAGAAAAGCATATAGTAACAGCCGGCCTGTACATCCGGATTGCCTGGCTCTATCGCACAACCGATAACCACGATCAGGAAATGCGCTTTTTAAAACTTGCCCTTAAGGAGTATACGGAGTCATACAGCACCGGCGACTATAAAGGGACACAAGTATCCGAACTGCGCCTCATGTACCTGATTGGCGAACTCTCCAGAAGAGTCGGACAAACACAGGATGCCGTGCGATTTTTCTCAAGAGTCATCGAAAAGCAAAGACAATCTGTCGAACCGCAAATAGTCGAACTTGCCAAGGAACGCTGGCAGGAGATGCGGGAAGAGCAAACGGTTGGAGGCACCTAAGTTTACCTCATTGTAGGGGTACAACCTCTTTATAGAAATTCATGAAAAAGGCTGGCGATGGGGAACTCCATGCCAGCCTTTTTATCTATTAAAACATTGGATTTTCATCCAGGTATTTATAAACATTTTCTACTAGTTCTTCAGGGGTGTCTCCCACTACCGGGTCGCCGTTTACAAGCGCAAACATTGACATCGCGCATTTCCCACAATAACCAAGGCAACCGTATTCGATGACATCAAGGTCAGGATCACGCTCAAGCTCTGCCCTCGCAGCCTGAGAACCGCTGGCAAGATTGCTGATACAGAATTCAATGATTGGCTTAATCATTAGTTTCACCTCTCTACTAATTTTTAATCGTACCCTTTTTCAGGCAAATCGTCAATTTTCCCGGCTCATGGCATCCATAAAATTGTTGTTATTTTGTCACAATTTCGTTATACTTTTAATGGTGATTTATTGAACATAAAAATATTGCAGAATAATTTCGAAAAATGTATCCGTTTGCGGATTTTGTAAAACGAGCTGGAGAAACTTCATTAACTGTCTTTCGATGAGTTAAAAAGGGGAAATTCACATGAAAAATCTCGTTATTCTTGGCGGCGGCTATGGCGGCATGCGCGTCCTTCATAAATTGCTGCCGAATGACCTGCCGGAAGATGTATCAATCACGCTGATTGACCGTGTTCCATACCACTGTTTAAAAACAGAATACTATGCCCTGGCTGCAGGTACGATTTCCGACCAGCATATCCGGGTTTCCTTTCCTGAGCACGATCGACTTCAGTTAAAATATGCTGAAGTCACTGCCATCAATCTTGAGGATCGCAAGGTGGAGCTGCAGGGTGATGAGTCCGTTCAGTTCGATGACCTTATTATCGGACTTGGCTGTGAAGATAAATATCACAATGTCCCAGGAGCTGACCAATTCACATACAGCATCCAATCCATTGAAAAGTCCCGAGCAACCTATCAGGCACTGAACAATTTGCCAGCAGGTTCAACCGTTTCAATCGTCGGCGCAGGATTAAGCGGTGTTGAGCTTGCGAGCGAATTGGCGGAAAGCCGCAAAGACTTGAAAATAAAGCTTTTCGATCGTGGAAACCATATTCTTTCCGCCTTCTCTGAGCGCCTGAGCACATATGTGGAAAATTGGTTTGATAATCACAATGTTGAAATCATCAACAATGCGAATATCACGGAAGTTCAGAAAAACGTCCTCTACAATCACGATGAGCCGATTGTCTGCGATGCGATTGTATGGACAGCTGGAATTCAGGCTAATCGACTTGTCCGCGAAATGGACGTTGAGCAAGACGGCATGGGCCGCGCTGTAGTCACTCCGCAGCATAATCTGCCAGGCTATGAAAATGTTTATATCGTCGGTGATTGCGCAAGCCTGCCTCACGCACCAAGTGCGCAGCTTGCAGAAGGACAGGCAGAACAGATCGTCCAAGTGTTGCAAAAACGCTGGAAAGGTGAAGAACCGCCGGAGTCATTCCCGCCGATCAAGCTGAAAGGTGTCATCGGTTCACTCGGCAAAAAGCACGGCTTCGGCCTTGTCGCCGAACGCCCGATAACAGGCCGCGTCGCACGCTTGCTGAAGTCAGGGATCTTGTGGATGTATAAATATCATAATGGATGATCATGTTGGACCGGGCGAGTGCCCGGTTCTTTTTGATTTGAACGAGTATGTAAAATTGGTAAAAAGTCAGTGAAATTTCCAATTCGCTAAATAATTTGTAAAGTCGCTATAAAAATGAAATTCTCGCTATATAATCTTTAAAGTCGCTATATTAATGAAATTCTCGCTATATAATCTTCAAAGTCGCTATAAAAAGTTTTTCGCTATGAATAAATCGGGATTTCTACCCCGAAAAAAGAGGAAAAAGCACCCCATTTCGGAATGCTTTTACCAAAATTACGCGGAAACGTAGCCGTATTTCTCTAATTCTGCGTAAATGGTTTTCAATTTCGGGTTCCCTTCACCGACGATCTTGCCTTCGAGCAGGACGACGGGATAAAACATGTCTTCTTCGATTACTTTTTCGGCGAATTCCTTTTTTGCTTCCTCTTCTGGAGGGTTATGGATATCAACATAAACAATTTGGAATGGCTGGTCTGCGTATTTGCGGCTGATGGCAGCTTCAAGCCATTCATATGTTTCTTTTGATGATGGCAGGTTCACACAGCTTGGGCATAATACTTCTGCACCGTAAACGACGATTTCTACCTCTTTGCGTTCCATTATCAATTACCCCCTGTTATTTTCTTTTATTTTACTATACGATGAAAAAGATGCATAAGGAAAAAACTGTGTTCACTGGTTTTTCGGTTAATTGGATAGATTTTTCCGGCCGATAAGATTATAATAAGTATTATGAAAGGAGTCGATTTGCATGACTGAACAGCAAATGTTTGAGCAAGTACAGGAAGTATTAGATAAATTGCGTCCATTCCTTCTTCGCGATGGCGGAGACTGCGAACTAGTTGATATTGAGGATGGCATTGTTAAACTTCGCCTGCTTGGTGCATGCGGAAGCTGCCCGAGCTCCACAATCACGCTTAAGGCTGGAATCGAACGCGCACTTTTAGAGGAAGTACCTGGTGTTGTTGAGGTTGAACAGGTATTCTAATTAACCAATAATAAAGCGGTTTTGCCGACAATGGCAAAACCGCTTTTTTTCGTCTAAATGACGGATGACCTGCACCCATCACGATCGATGTGCAAGCTGAAAATCTCCATTCCCGTTAAATGCTGCCTCAATCCTTCTGCGACCTCTTCCCCTTTGCCGGGTTCTGCCAGACAGAGGATCGATGGTCCTGCTCCGCTCAAAGCAACACCGAACGCTCCTGATTGAATCGCTTTTTCCTGCAGCTCTTCAAAAAATGGAACAAGGTTTTTCCTGTATGGCTGATGAAACAAGTCTGTTGCCATCATTTTACCTGCCAGCGCCCAATTCTTTGTCATCAAAGCGGCGAGAAGCTGGTTAGCAATAGCGCTTGCCTGGACGCTGCGCTGATAATCCATCACTGACGGGAGGACATCACGGGACATTTCCGTCAGCAGCTCCTGATTCGGTACAGCAAGGATTGGATCAAATTCAACCTGGTCAAGGACCGTTAAATCGACCTCATCCCCGATTTGGCTGCCAACTACGACGCTCCCAAATAAGCATGCTCCGGCATTATCGGGATGGCCTTCGAACCGGGAGGCGATGGCCAGCTTTTCATACCGGGTCAATCCAAGCCCGCAAAATTCATTGGCCAGTTCCACTCCCGCGACAATCGCTGCTGCACTCGAACCAAGTCCTCTAGCTAGCGGGATATCGCTTTTTACAGATATATGGAGAGAAGGCATTGTTTGCTTGTACAACTCCGCAGTTCGGCTTGCAATCTGGCAAATGAAGTTTTTCTCATCCACAGGAAACCCTGCTAAGGAGTCGGAAAGAGGAACAACCTTCCAACTGTCGCTTATTTCAGCATGAACTTCCATGTAGAGGTTCAAAGCGACGCCGAGTGAGTCAAATCCTGGGCCCAGGTTCGCAGAGCTGGCTGGAACTTTTACGAACAGGACTTGCCCCCTCGGTCTTCCAGCAGCAGATTGTAGTTCACGTTTTTTACCAGTTGATTTGCACCTGCTCCCAGCAGCTAGTGCTTCCCCGCTTTCAGAAGCTAATATGTTCCTGCTTTCAGCAGCCAGTGGTTTTCCACTTTCAGCAGATAATATGTTCCTGCTCTCAGTAGCCAGTGGTACTCCACTTTCAGCAGCTAATGCGCTACTACTGTCATCAGTTAGTGAATGCCCGCTTGGTTTCCTGCCCCCAGCCGCAGCCAATGGTTCCTCGATGCCCCTCATTGCCGGACCACTCCCCTGATATAGTCGCTTACGATTTTCTCGTCATTTGGAAGCAGCACTGGTGAGATGGAGCTGATGTCAATGGCAGTTGAAGGATCTTTCAAACCGTTACCAGTCAGAACGGCAACGATTCTGGATCCTCGAGATATTTCTTCTCTCTGTAAAAGTTTATGGACACCTGCCAGCGATGCACAGGATCCTGGCTCTGCAAAAATCCCTTCCGATCCAGCTAGCTGGCTGTATGCTTGTAAAATTTCGTCATCTGTTACGAAATCGATCTTCCCTTCTGATTCGTCACGGGCTGCAACCGCAAGATCCCAGCTTGCCGGGTTGCCAATGCGGATGGCCGTTGCGATTGTCTCCGGCTGTTCAATCGGCTGCCCTTTGACAATCGCGGCCGCTCCCTCTGCCTCAAAACCAAACATTCGCGGCAAACCTGTACGCTTACTGTCATTGTATTCTTTGAAGCCTTTCCAATACGCGCTGATATTTCCGGCATTTCCCACCGGGATCGCCAGGATATCAGGTGCTCCACCTAGCTGATCACAAATTTCAAACGCAGCTGTTTTTTGTCCTTCAAGGCGGAATGGATTGACTGAATTCACTAGTGTGACTGGCTCAGTTTCGCTGATCGTCCTGACCATTTTCAGCGCTTCATCAAAGTTTCCTTCAATCGACACAATGCTTGCGCCATACATAACGGCCTGTGCGAGTTTTCCCATCGCAATTTTTCCCTCAGGAATGACGATGATCGACCTCAACCCAGCTCTTGCTGCATAAGCCGCTGCCGACGCTGAGGTATTGCCTGTGGAGGCGCAGATGACTGTGTCACTGCCTGCCTCCTTAGCCTTGGCGACAGCCATGACCATTCCTCTATCTTTAAAGGAACCGGTAGGATTTACTCCTTCCACTTTTACATATAGGTCAATTCCCCATTCCTCTGACAGCTGGTCGAGCCTGATCAGCGGCGTATTGCCCTCATGGAGGGTAAGCAACGGTGTCTCGGCTTTAACCGGCAGGTATTCACGATATTCACTTAACAGCCCCCGCCACCTCATACATTGACACTTCCTTCGACCCTGTAAGAGCTTTTGACTTCCTTCACCACCCTGAGGTCGCGCAGCTCCATTAAAATATTCTGGTAATCCTTCAGGGAAGCCTGATGTGTAACAACCACAATTTCCGCAAGCTCCTTTTCCTTTAAAGGCATCTGGAGGATTTTTTCGAAGCTGACATTATGGTTCGCGAAAAGGGATGTAATTTCCGAGAATACGCCTACTTCGTCATAGACGTGAAGTCTCAGGAAGTACTTAGAATTCACTTCACCATCATCCTTCAACTGCTTCTCATACTGCGGAGTGACAAAAGAACTGCCGTTGACTCCAAGGCGCATATTTTTGACGACGCCCACAAGATCCGAGACCACAGCTGTGGCAGTTGGCAGGCTTCCCGCTCCTGGACCGTAAAACATTGTTTCTCCTACTGCTTCTCCATATACGTACACCGCATTGTACTCATTATTTACGGACGATAGTGGATGCGATGATGGAAGCAATGCCGGCTCAACACACACCTCGACCTTATCGCCTTCACGGACGGCGATGCCGAGCAGTTTCATTGTATAGCCCAGCTGTTTCCCGTATTGCAGGTCCTCTTCGGTTACAGAAGTGATTCCTTTCGCTTTTACATCATCTAGATCAATTTTCATCGAAAATCCCAACGAGGCCATGATGGCCATTTTTCTCGCCGCATCCAGACCTTCTACGTCGGATTCAGGGTTTGCCTCAGCGTACCCAAGCTGCTGCGCTTCCTTCAATATGCTATCGTATGCCAGTCCCTCCTGGCTCATCTTCGTTAAAATGTAGTTTGTTGTGCCATTCACAATGCCCATCATCTTTGTAATCCTGTCAGATGCAAGGCCGTCCACCAGGCTGCGCAAAATTGGAATTCCTCCGGCAACGCTCGCTTCAAAAAAGAGGTCGCAGCCATTTTCATTGGCGACGGTTAAAAGCTCGGAACCATGGACAGCCATCAAATCCTTGTTTGCCGTCACAATATTCTTTTTGCTTCTTAATGCCTGAAGCAAATGTTCACGAGTATCCTCGATGCCTCCCATAACTTCAATGACTACTTCAATCTCCGGGTCTTCCATAATTTCGGCTGGATTCACCGTCAGGAGAGAAGGATCCACTTTTACCGACCTTTCTTTTTCAACATCCTGAACAAGGATTTTCTTCACTTTAATCGGGCACCCAACCTGGTGCATCAATTTATCCTGGTGGTTTTCGATAATCCTGACCACACCTGACCCTACTGTTCCCAAACCTAGAAGTCCAACCGAGATTACCTGCATTTCCTCTTCCCCTCTCTTAGTGTCTATTCTGAGTGAACACTTGTTTTTGTATAGTAGACATTATATAGACCAAAAACAGCTTTTACAAGGAATATTTTGGAGTCCTTTATCTCTGTAAACGCTTAATCATATGTGGCTGTAAGGTTAGAAAATTACAAAAAATCCTTCCCATTGAACAGGAAGGATTTAAAAATTATTAGAGCACTTCTTTATTTACAATTGTTTTTGGACTGTCGCCCGTCAGAACAGCTTTCACATTTGTGCAGCACAATTTGATCATGGTTGTCCTCGTTTCGGTGCTCGCACTGCCGATGTGCGGAATCGCCGTCACGTTTGGCAATTGAAGCAGTGGATGTTCGGCGGAAATAGGTTCTTTTTCAAACACATCAAGTCCCGCACCAGCAATATCCCCATCTTTAAGCGCCTCATATAACGCCTGCTCGTCCACAACCGGGCCGCGGCCAGCATTAATGAAAATGGCACTGTTTTTCATCTTCGTAAAGACATCGGCTGTAAAAAGATTTTTAGTTTCTGGCGTCAACGGAGCAAGTGACACAACAAAGTCAGCCTTTGTCACAAGATCCTCGAAAGAACTATAAACAGCGCCTAGTTCTTTTTCGGCTTCAGGTTTGCGGGAGCGGTTATGGTAAAGGATTTCCATGCCAAACCCTTTAGCTCTGCGCGCCACCGCTTCCCCTATTTTTCCCATGCCGACAATCCCGATTGTCTTACCGTAAACATCATGCCCGGCAAGCAGGTACGGACTCCAGCCTCCCCACTTGCCGGCCTTAATATATTCTGCCGCTTCGACAATCCGTCTAGCTGTAGCCATCAACAAAGCAAAAGTAAGGTCTGCTGTTGTTTCTGTCAGCACATCCGGCGTGTTCGTCACGATGATTCCGCGCTTTGTCGCTGCTTCCAAATCAATATTATCAAAGCCAACTGCCAGATTGGCAACCACTTTCAGGTTTTCGCCTGCAGACAGTGCTTCCTCATCGACTTTGTCAGATAGCATCGTGATCAAGGCACTGGATTTTTCAGCTTCTTTTAAAATAACTTCCCTCGGGGCAGGGATATCTTCATGATCCCACATTTTCACATCAAAAAGCTCAGTGAGCTCGGCAATTGTTTCTTCGGGCAATTTCCTGGTGATATACACATAGGGTTTCATTGTCTGTCTCCTTTTGAAAGCGTTTAATATAATAGAATAATTTTATTCTATCACAATCTACACTTTCTTTATCGAGAAAAGCTTCGACTAACGTAATAACCAATCAACTGGAGGAAGTTTCCCTGCTTTTACCGGGGCATCACTGAGATGATAAAAATGGCTTAGGAACCGCTCATGATCACTGCTCTGTGTCAGGTACTTCCGCAGACGGTCCTCGAGCTGCCGCTTCGTTTGCTCTGATTGGGTGATATAATAATTTTCAACTGTCTCATAGTAATGGAGCGGGAACAGTAATCTGGCGTAAAGCAGCCGCCATGAAAAAGGCGAAAGCATCGTCAACGATTGGTATTCTGCCAGAAAGTGCTTGATTTCCGGCTGGCTCGTCTGGATGTTGGCAAAATAACGATCTCTGACCCATTCAGCAAGATCCCGGCTTGCATGGTCAAAAACCCATTCAAAAGGATTT
Organism: Mesobacillus sp. S13; assembly: GCF_020422885.1. Taxonomy (NCBI): domain Bacteria; kingdom Bacillati; phylum Bacillota; class Bacilli; order Caryophanales; family Bacillaceae; genus Mesobacillus; species Mesobacillus sp. S13. Next base: position 4,033,072 of record NZ_CP084622.1, read on the forward strand.
TTTACAAAATAGCTTCCTCTCCAAACATTATTCGTGAAACGCTCATAACAAACAGTCCCATGGTCAATTCTTGTCGGCTTATCATCGATCTCTGTATCAGCGAGATATTGAATCGCATTTTCAGATAAACCCATGTAATAAGGAAAAGATTCCATAAACATCTTCTCAAAATCGTTCTCCGGTTCAGTGTAAAGCTTTCCGCTCCACACCTTCTCCATCTGGTCGAGCCGCTTTTCCCATAGCTGCTTCCATTGTCCCACCCTGTTCATGCTTTCAACCTTGAAAGGTATTTGCCTGCCTCTTGCATGAAACTTGGCCAGCTTCCTGCCTGTTTTCATTTTTTCAGGCATCGGTACTGCTTTGTTTACGAGCACGCAATATTTCCTGCCCTCCCAATCACAAATTTGCTTGCCTTGTTTGTCAGCGAGCAGCATCGATACATTCCGGTCCCCCGCTTTTTGCATATGGTCAGCAATCCTTGCCAGCTCATTTATTTCTTGCTCTTTTGTCCCATTAGCGTCCATAATCAAATAAAGCCCTTCATTATGCTTATATCCATGATATCTTCCAAGAGATACTTCTGAATCTGCAGAAATCCCATATACTTCTTTTAACATCTTTTGAAACATCATCGCACCTCATTTCCAAGCCGCTCTTTTACAAATATATGTCTTGCTTTAAAAAACTTGTGTAAACAATGCAATGAATAAGAGACACCATTCAGGAAATGATTTAAAGGAATGAATTCTTTCACTAAAACGGATTAAGCGGAATATTTTAGGTTAAATAGGATAATGAGTATGCTGAAAGAAAAGCGGAAGCGCCTTGTTCAGCCCCGACAAGCGCTGGAGGGCCTGACAGTGAAGTCGCTCTTTGACTTCATTGGCAGGACTGAAGCGACTCGAGTTGCTCAAAGCTAACGCTTCTCGCAAGATACTCGAGGAGCGAACTCAGCGATGAAAACTGGCTAGGCGCTGGAGCTGGACAATTCCAGTTAAAAATAGAAAGGTGATGCAGATGTTAGAAAAAAAACGTGCCATCCATATGACAGAGGAAACAGCCCGGAAATGGCTCCATGAACGAGGAGTAGAAATAGAAGATATCGCCAATCTCGTATTTTTCCTTCAGGAAAAATACCACCCGAACCTGCAGATGGAGGAATGTATTGAAAATGTAGAACGAGTCCTTTCCAAGCGTGAAGTGCAGAATGCGATTCTGACAGGAATCCAGCTGGATATCCTTGCAGAACAAAAGAAGCTTGGCGAACCGCTGCAATCAATTATTGAAACAGACGAAAGTTTGTACGGCGTGGATGAAATCCTCGCATTTTCAATCGTTAATATATATGGATCGATCGGCTTTACCAATTATGGATACATCGATAAAGCAAAACCAGGAATCCTTGATAGGCTTAATGATAAAGAAGCATCCGGCAAATGCCATACCTTCCTGGATGATATTGTTGGAGCAGTTGCGGCTGCAGCCTCAAGCCGACTTGCCCACCGAGCGGCAAATGTTGAAGATTGATTAAGCTAAAGCAAAGAAAATGGGACTTGATGCCTGCCACGGCTCAAGTCCCTTGTTTTTTACACTTCCCAATCGTCCAGTGAATCCACTGTGTAGGTTGGCATTTCCTGATACCCTTTGAGAAGTTCCTTCGTCGTAACTCCTGTGTGGACGAGGAGTGTGTCCATCCCTGCCCTCATGCCTGCGAGGATGTCGGTATCATAATAATCACCGACCATAAGAGTTTCCTCTTTTTCTGTGCCAAGTACCTTTAATGCCTGCTCCATGATCACCGATTCCGGCTTCCCGATAAAAATCGGATCTGTCTGTGTCGATACAGCGATTACCGACGTCAGTGAACCGTTCCCCGGAAGTAAACCTCGCTCAGTCGGGATTGCAATATCCCCATTTGTCGAAATGAAGGTTGCTCCGTTCCTGACTGCAAGACAGCCAACTGCCAGTTTTTCATATGTAATGCCGCGGTCGATCCCTGAAACAACAAAATCAGCGTCTTCCCCTGCAAATTTCAGTCCCTTTTCCTGAATCGCTGTCTGGATGCCCTCTTCACCAATCACATAGACAGTCGCATCCTGTTTTTGTTCATAAATATAGTTGGCTGTAGCCTGGCTTGTCGTAAAAACCTGCTCCTCCGTCGTAGGGATATCAAAGCTGCGGAGCTTTTCCGCCACCTGTGCCGGTGTCCGCGATGAATTATTCGTAACGAATAGATAAGGTATTTCAGCCTCAATCAGCCTTTTTATAAAATCAGAAGCGGCTTCGATGCGCTCTGAACCGCGATACATTGTACCATCTAAATCAATTAAATAACCTTTATACTTTTTCATGGTGATCACTCCTAAATATTATCGTACCCATCAAAAAACGAATAATCCTATTTTATATAAGTGTAAAGGTGAGTTCAAAGGACAAAGCTCACTGTTCACCAGTCAAAGGATATTTAAACAGAAAAGAGACCGCCATGATAACGGTCTCTTCTGTCCTATTTACTTTTTAAAAGCGGAAACCGGTCCTAGTTCATTGGTAAGGTACTCCCTCACTTTTACCGAAAAAAGCTTGAGATGAGGAAGCTCGGCCTTGAAGGTTTCAATTAGGCCGGCATGGTCCACTGCTGTGTACTGCTGGACAAGCATCTTTCGGAACAGGACGATTTTTTTCAATCCTGCGCTCATTTCTTTAGTTACGACTTTTTCATCATCCAAAATGTCAATGATGTCTTCATAGCTTCCTGGGTCACGCATGATGAAGCCATCGATCATCGCGTTGCCCACATCGAGTACGGCTTCAACCATCGTATGCGCTGCACGCTCGAGGGCCGATTTTTCCATTGGCGATTCCCATGGTCCATTGCTTTCAAAAAAGTCAATTTGCCTGTTCAAAAACTGCAATGTTTCTTCGATTTGATCCCTGTCGACAAAGTACATTCAATATCACCTCATAAAGATGCTAGACGGTTTTCAACAATCCCGGACGGGCATAAAAATACCCTTGCGCCAACTCTACCTTGTTCCGTGAGAGGACCGATGCTTCATGCTCATTTTCGATTCCTTCCGCAATGACCGTCGACCCCGCTTCTTTGGCGACAAGCAACAGCCCTTTCAGCATAGACTCCTTCACAGAATTCTTATCAATGTTCTCGATGACGGAACGGTCGATCTTGATGACATCCGGCATGATTTCACTGATGGTATTCAGGCTGGCGTACCCTGCTCCAGTATCATCAACCGCTATTTTGATTCCCATTCCTCTTAACACCTTTATATTATAGATAAAATTCTCGATTCCCTCAATCGAGTCCCTCTCGGTGATTTCCAAAGTGATCTGGTTTGGCTTAATGCTGCCGTAAGCTTGCATCAAGTTCTTCAGATCCCGGACGAATCGAGAATTGCCGAGGGTAATCGGCGTGAAATTGATGAAAATATCATCAAGGCAGCCAGTCGATGTAACTTGATCAAACGTTTTTCTTAACACAATCATTTCCAGGTCATAGAGCATATTAGTCTGCCGGGCAACGGAAAAAAGCTGCAATGGACTCTCAAGCTCCGTTCCCTCAGGACCTCTTGTCAGCATCTCCCAGGCACGGATTTCCTTTGTATTGACGTCTATGATCGGCTGCGCTAAAAGCTTGATATTTTGCTGAGCAATGATCCGCTTCATTTCATAAACCATTTCATTGAATTCGGTTTGGATCCGTTTCTCGGCCATCGCAAAGGCCTGCTGGTGTGCCTTTAAGACAGCACCATGTACGGAACCGACCGATTTATCGATAAAAATAAACCCTGTATCAAAGATAGGCTGGACTGTAGGGTACTCATGAAAAATCCTGCTTTCCGCTTCCCTGAGGATCTTCTTCATTTTCGCATCAATTTCAGAAATACAGTACCTATTATGGTCGATCCGCATAAACAGGCTCAGGCTGTCACTATAGTAATCATGCAGGACAATCATGTCCTCCCTATCAATCTCACTCTCGATCACCGCTTTGAAATGCCGCTTCAAAGCCTTATGAAACTTCCAGTTCTCATCACCAAGCTGCGAAGCCAGTTCATGGTGATTCTTAATCGTATAGGCAATCACAGCAACTTCAAATCCACTATTAAAAGCCTTTTTCACCCCTGATACGACAGGATCCCTCAAAATGAACTGCGGAGGGTAATAACAAATTGATGAATGAGGCAACATTATTTTCCCCCAACCAAGCAGGTTGTCTAATATGCTAGTAACACGGCGGGCCATAGGTTTCAATCCTCTCAGAAGATGGCTAGAACTTTTTCTTAATTGTACCATATTTAGCTAAAATAGACCTTTTTTCCTAGATAGTTATTTCGAAATATTTTTACTTCTTTTTATGGTGGAAATGGAGGTAAGGTGGAAAGCGGTGACATTAGCTGTGATCTACTTAATGTAAAAAGTTGTAATTGGCTTTCTTTTGACAGCTTCTCTGGTTTCCTTGCCAAACCTATCATGATTACGTGCTTTTCTTGACAGCTTTTCCTCTTCTCACGCCAAACCTGTCTTAAGTTCGCCTTTCTTCTGACAGCTTTTCCTCCTCTCATACCAAACCTGTCTTAAGTTGAGCTTTCTTTTGACAGCTTTTCCTCTTCTCACGCCAAACCTGTCTTAAGTTTGACTTTCTTTTGACAGCTTTTCTTCCTTTCACGCCAAACCTGTCTTAAGTTCGGCTTTCTTTTGACAGCTTTTCTTCTTTTCCCGGCAAACTTGTCTTAAGTTTGGCTTTCTTTTGACTGCTTTTCCTCTTTTCACGTCAAACCTGTCTTAAGTTCGCCTTTCTTCTGACCGCTTTTCCTGATTTCACGCCAAACCTGTCTTAAGTTTGGCTTTCTTTTGACAGCTTTTCCTCTTTTCATGCCAAAGCTGTCTTAAGTTTGGCTTTCTTTTGACAGCTTTTCCTCTTCTCGCGCCAAAGCTGTCTTAAATTTGGCTTTCTTCTAACAGCTTTATCTCATTCCCTGCCGTAGCTGTTCGAACTCTTGAACTTACCCAGCAAAATGACAAAAATCCCCCTGAAAAATTCAGAAATGATTGTTTTTCTGGTAAGATTGATGTTGAGTGAGAATGCTGTCGAAAATGGAGGAGAAACATTTGGAACGCGAATTGGCACTTGAAATCGTCAGAGTGACGGAGGCTGCGGCGCTGGCATCTGCTCAGTGGATGGGCCGCGGCAAGAAGAATGAAGCGGATGATGCAGCGACTACGGCAATGCGCAAGATGTTCGATTCAGTCAATATGGATGGAATTGTTGTCATTGGTGAAGGGGAACTGGATGAGGCTCCGATGCTTTATATAGGAGAACGCCTTGGCACAAAAATGGGCCCAAAAGTCGATATTGCGGTGGACCCGTTGGAAGGGACAAATATCGTCGCCAAAGGGCATAATAATGCCATGGCCGTAATTGCTGTCGCGGATAAAGGTACCCTTCTTCATGCACCAGACATGTACATGCAAAAGATTGCTGTCGGAATAAGTGCTGCTGGGAAAATCAGTCTAGATGATCCTATCGAGAAGACAATTGAAATCGTAGCCAAAGCCAACAATAAGCGAATTCAAGATTTAACTGTCATCATCCAAGAGCGTGAACGCCACGATGATTTGATTGAACGAGTTAGGCAAAAAGGAGCACGAGTGAAGCTTTTCGGCGATGGCGATGTAGGTGCGTCGATTGCGACTGCCCTTCCACATACAGGAGTCGATCTTTTTGTGGGAACAGGCGGTGCGCCGGAAGGAGTCATTTCTGCTGCTGCCCTAAAAGCACTAGGCGGAGATATGCAGGCGAGACTAGTCCCTCAAACAATTGAGGAAGAAGAGCGATGCATTGCCATGGGCTTAAAAGATCCAAGACAATTGCTGATGTTAGATGACCTTGTTTCCGGAGACGATGCGATTTTTGCCGCGACTGGCGTTTCAAGTGGTGAATTGCTCGACGGGGTGCGCTTCCTTGGCGGAGACCTTGTTGAAACACATTCCATTGTTATGCGTTCAAAGACCAAGACCGTCCGTTACATCACAGCTCATCATCACCTAGAACACAAGCCACACTTAGTGATGGTTTAAAGAAAATACATACTTTTTACAGCACTTAGGAGGATGAAGATGAACGAAGAATTTTTTTTATACGATGATGTTGAAGAAACAAAAACTCGCTATGTAAGCTTTGTAGGTGAGAACCAGCGCTTTGACCTGGCCATCATGCAAACTGGCCGTTATTATGGCAAAAGCATTGTGATGGATATCCAGGGAAGCCGATTTGCGATTCTTGGCCAGGATGACCTCGATGAAGAGGGTTATCTTGAGTATGCCTATAATCTTTCTGAAGAAGATGCAGAGGAACTTCGCTCATTCCTGCGACCGATCCTTTAAATCTGGAACGAACTGTTTGTTTGATTTGTCTTTTCAAAGAAATACTAAAAGGACAACAAGCAAAAGAAGGTGAGTTTCATGAGCAAGGAAGACCGTGAAAAGTACTCTGATTTTTCGAATGTAGAAAAGCAGCGCAACTATGTAACGGCTGAAGACTATCCGGAGGGTCCATATGGATCACCTTTCCGGAAAGATGAACCAGTAGAAGGCAAAAGTACACCATGGCGTGAGGGACAGCGGTCCTACAGCAACTTCAACTATGAGTTCAAGTCCCTTCATCAGGGAACACCAAGAAAAGAAGCGGGTGCCCACCCAACCCATGATGATCCGGATGAAAGTGAACAGCCGCCGTATAGCGATCTATAAAAGACAAGAAATGCTCCAATCGTAGTGATTGGAGCATTTTCTAGTTCTGTACTATTTATCCTGAGCTTGCTTCGCTACCTTCTTGGCGACAAAATAGGCACAGCCAAAATTGCAATACTCATATAAGTACTCGCTGACGGTACTAATTTTCGTATCGAAAGTTGACTTCTGGTTTTGATCATCGAAAAAACCTCTTAGCCTTAGCTGTCCGTAACCCCAGTCGCCAACAATATAGTCATACTTCGTTAAAATTTCGCTATATCTCGCACGAAAGGCTTCTTCGTTAAAGCCGTCTCGTCCTTCATCCACGATCTCGTAGCAAAGGTTATTGATGCAAATCATTGGTCCACCTCTTTTTCGGTAACAGTTTCAAGCTTCCTTATAGCAAGCCCGATCGCTCGCACTTTTCTTAATTATAACTTATTCCCCATCAATTACTAAGCAAAAAAAATAAATTCGAAGCCATTCTAATGATTAGGGGGTGTTTTAATTGAAAAAAGCATTATTGGCTCTTGGTATTTGCGGGACTGTTGCGATGACGGGATGTGGAGCCGGTGACAATCAAGCTTCACCAAACGGCCGTGATGGCGGGGCTGGCATTTATCAGCGGAGCGGCAACACACTGAATGTGAATGATGAGCGCCCTGATTTGTATAACGAAGATGGACGCAAAGGAATGAAAGACAGAAGCGAGGACTTCGGCTATGTGCGCCACCAAAAAACAGGCGTAATGGGTGCAGATGAAATGGAAAGTGCCTATCAGGCAATCGACCGCGAGCAAATCGCCGACATGATCAGCAAATACAGCTTGATGGCACAAAATGTGGATGATGTATCCACACTAGTGACGGATGAGGAAGTTCTGATTGTATATGCAACAGATTCTCAAAATCGGAACGAGACTGCCGATCAGGTGAAGCGGATGGCCATGTCTGTAGTTCCACGCTGGTTTCACGTGTATGTATCAGATGACACTAACCTGCGCAACGAAGTCGAGAACTTTGCTTCACTCGATACCGATAGCCGTGATGTCGATGAATTGATTGATGGCGTAGTTAAACAAATGCTAAAATCTCCACAAGGCCGCCCGATGAGCACTGGCGAAAACGCAAATGGCGAAGCTGAGGGCGAATTGAACGAAGAAACCGATAAAGACGAAATTTCAAATCAAATGAATAAAGGGAAATAATGAAAAGAGTTCAGCATGATGGATGCTGAACTCTTTTTAGATTCTATTATCGGCAGAAGAGGCAGTGCAATTTATGCCTGCTGGGCTTCCTGTTCTGCAAGCTCTTGTCGATGTTTAGCGGCAGAGTTGACCTGTTCGTCGGCATGGTAGGATGAACGAACAAGAGGGCCTGCTTCGCAATGGCTGAAGCCTTTCTTGAGCGCAATTTCCCTTAGCTCGGCAAATTCATCAGGATGGTAGTATTTTTGGACATCAAGATGCTTCTTGGATGGCTGCAAGTATTGACCAAGAGTAAGGATGTCCACATTGTTAGCACGCAAGTCATCCATCGCCTCAATCAATTCTTCCTTCGTCTCGCCTAAGCCAACCATGATGCTGGATTTCGTGGGAATATCCGGCTGCATTTCTTTTGCACGGCGCAAGAACTCCAGAGAACGCTCGTAAGTTGCACGTGCACGGATTCTAGGCGTCAGGCGCTTTACGGTTTCGATGTTATGATTCAGGATATCTGGGCGTGCATCCATAAGTGTTTTCAGGTTCTCCTCAACTCCGCCCATGTCGGAAGGCAATACTTCTATTGAAGTAAACGGATTTTTCTTACGGATTGCTCTTACCGTCTCGGCAAAAATTGCTGCTCCCCCGTCTTTCAAATCATCACGGGCGACGGCAGTCACAACAGCATGCTTCAGGTTCATAAGTTCAACGGAATCCGCCACTCTTTCTGGCTCCTGCCAGTCAAGCTCAGTTGGAAGTCCTGTTTTCACAGCACAAAAACGGCATGCACGTGTACATACATCCCCCAGGATCATGAAGGTAGCAGTTCGTCTTACTGCCCAGCACTCATGAATGTTCGGGCATCTGGCTTCTTCACATACAGTATGTAGGTTTTTCTCACGCATCATCTTTTTTAAGCCGGTATAGTTTTCGTTCGTGTTCAACTTTATCTTCAGCCATTCAGGCTTTCTCTGTACCTCTTTTTTGCTCATTATTTTCACTCCATTCCTGCTGCATTACATCAAGAACACCATGTAAAAATCAAGGCCGGTATACAGCTTCTGATGTCACTTTAACACAATGGAAAACTCTCGACAAGTACGATAACCTTGCGTTCCTTGTGATTACCATTATTTGATATTTATGAAAAATCCCCATCATCGCAAACTAACAGAAGGAAAGCGGAGGCAGTGTTTTTATGTTGACGCTTGAAACTATAGGAGCTACATCCTGAAGGGAGGATTATGGTGAAAATCCTTAAAGCAGTTATCGTTCTTTTTTTACTTTCCCCTGTCCTGATAAGTGATCATGCATACGCAGCTGAGCAGGGCCAGGAAGATGTTTACAAAAAAAGAATGGAACTCTATACCAAAGTAGAAGCGGTCAGCCAGATTCCCTGGTACTATATTGCTGCAGTGGACCAATATGAGCGGAATGTCCGCCAGGCAAGAAGGGATTTACCTAAGGCGGAAGGAATATCAGGTGTTTATTTTAAGCCAGAAGAATGGGCCGGTCTCCTGAACCCTAATCTTGAAGATGGCAATCCCGTTTCCATTCAGTTCTTCAACGGAATTGGTTTCGATGGGAATGGCGATGGAAAAGCAAGTTTAAAGGATGACGAAGATGTTCTCCAGGCTTTCGCCCAGTACTTGCTTTCATATGGGACAGATCATGATAACTTGAAAATTGGACTATGGAATTACTATAAGCGGGATAAAACCGTTGCGATCATCATTGGAAAAGCGATGATTTACAAGCATTTCGGCCGCTTGAATCTCGATTCGCATGTCTTCCCAATGCCACTTAGAAGCAACCACAGCTATAATAATACATGGGGTGATGCCCGCGGCTGGGGCGGCAGACGGATCCATGAAGGAACGGATATTTTTGCCGGTTATGGAGTTCCGGTAAGGGCAACAGGTTACGGAATAGTTGAAATGAAAGGCTGGAACAAGTATGGCGGTTGGCGAGTCGGCATCCGCGATATCAATAATACCTACCATTATTATGCCCATCTGAGCGGCTTCGCGAAGGAGCTCAAAGTCGGGCAAATCGTCGAACCAGGCACGGTCATTGGCGGTGTTGGCAGCTCCGGATACGGACCACCGGGGACAAGCGGAAAATTCCCTCCCCATCTCCATTATGGCATGTACAAAGATAATGGCTATACCGAATGGTCCTTTGACCCCTACCCTCACTTGAAATTATGGGCAAGGCAGGAAAGAGCGAACCTGAAGAAAAAATAAGCATTCAAAAAGGCCAACCATTTCGGTTGGCCTTTCCATTTTATGAACGGGCTTTCTTTACAGCATACAATACACTTGCTGCAAGTCCTCCCCAAATAATGACCATACCAGTGACCATCATTGCTACTGCGCTAGCATCCATCATTTAGCAACCCCCTTGTCTTGTGGAACTTCATATAGAGCTGCATCCCACTTCTTTGCCTTTGCGAAAATAAATCCGATTAAGATCGCACCGATTGCGACAAACCATCCGTAATAAACATTGAACATAACCGGATATCCACCATAGCTCGTTTTGATATCTGTCATGATATTCATGACCATCATGATTCCCAGTACTACTGGAGTGATATATTTCAAAGAAATCACCCACCAGCTTCCAAGTCGGATATCCGAGATGGCATCAGCATGGTTTTGCAAGTTGGTCAGTTCCTTGGCTACCCATACGATGAAGACTACTTCTACCAGACCTGCCAGAGCGACACCATAGTTATTGATGAACGCATCTGCTGTATCAAGGAAATTCAAGCCGCCCTGTGTAGCGAACAGGATGGAGATCAAGGCAGACAAACCGCCGCCGATTGCAACAGCCTTTGTACGGGAAACATTGAATTTGTCCTGTACGCCGGCAACATAAGTCTCAACAATTGAGATCAATGAAGAAAGTCCAGCCAGCGTCAAGCTCACGAAGAACAATACTCCAAACGCGGCACTGAATGCCGGCAACTCATTGATGATTTGCGGGAATACCGCGAATGCCAGGATTACTCCTTTGCTTACCACTTGGTCAATTGGCTGGCCCTGCTGCATGGCCATGAAGCCCAATGCTGCAAATACCCCGATACCAGCCAGCAACTCAAATGATGAGTTTGCGAATGCTGTAATGAATGCGTTGTTTGTGATATCAGATTTCTTTGGAAGATAGCTTGAATACGTGATCATGATGGCAAATGCAATGGATAAAGAGAAGAAAATTTGTCCATAAGCTGCAACCCATACTTTACCATTAAAGATCTGGCTCCAGTCTGGCTTGAAGAATGCGTTAACACCATCAATGGCTCCATCCAGGGTTAATGCGCGAACGACGATTACAAAGAATAAAATAACAAGTGCAGGAATAAAAATCTTGTTCGCAACTTCGATCCCTTTCTTGACTCCCTTGAACAGGATACCAAGAGTGATGACCCAAACAATGACCAATGGAAGGAATACACCAGGTACGATACTTCCAACCTGACCAGCGTCAACTACTTTTAGATAATCACCGACTAGGAAAGTCAGCGGATCGTCTCCCCATTGCTTGCTTAATGAGAAATAAGCGTAAGACATTGCCCATGCGATGATGACTGCATAATAAGTCGAGATGACAAAAGATACGGCGAGCTGCCACCAGCCAATCCACTCAGCACCTTTACGCATTCTGAAGTAGCTTAATGGTGCAGAACCACGGTACTTATGACCAATTGTGAATTCCAAAATCAAAATCGGAATACCTGCTGTCAAGAGTGCGAATAAGTATGGGAAGAAGAATGCTCCCCCGCCATTCTCATAAGCTACTCCCGGGAAACGCCAAATATTTCCCAACCCGACTGCCGATCCTACCGCGGCAAGAATAAATCCCGCCCTTGTTCCCCACTGTGGACGATTTTCCATTTTTAATCCCCCTCGCCTTCTAATCACCTGGAAAATATTGATGAATTAGAAAGTTTTATATTTTCAGATTATTTAGTCTAGGAATAGTATAGCTAGTTTTTAATTGCTTGTCAAAATATTATTTTCGTCATAATAAAAATATTCCTAAAAAATTTTTCCCAACTATACCAACTACCCTATTAATCAAGATTCTATTCCCACTTTCTTGAAAATATGAAAAAGACTGTCTGAGAATCAGACAGCCTTAAACATTATTCTGCAAGATTTTCTTTTAACATTTCTTCCTGGGTTGTTTTACTTCCGAAGATGAAAGCAAAAGCAACAAGCAGGATTGCCACCACCGCAAGTGCAGCCACCGTGCTTCCAGTGAAGCCAATGACCAGGAATCCGACAGATGCTATCGCAGCGGAAATCAAAGCGTAAGGCAGCTGGGTCATGACATGATCTAAGTGATGTGAGCCAGCGCCGGTTGATGAAAGGATCGTCGTATCGGATATTGGTGAGCAGTGGTCACCAAATACCGCGCCCGCCAATACAGCGGCCAATGCTGGCAGCATGATCGTGATATCAGCTGCAGCAGCGATATCCCCTGCAATTGGCAGCAGGATGCCGAATGATCCCCATGAAGTACCTGTTGAGAAAGCCATGATTCCAGCTACAAGGAATAGCAGGAACGGCAGGAATGCGATATTGATATTAGAGCTTTCAACAATACCAGCAAGGTACTTACCCGTTTCAAGTCTTCCAATCAGATCAACAATCACCCATGCGAAGACCAGGATATAGATAGCAGGAAGCATTGATTTAATGCCTTCAACAAGTCCTTTTCCAAAAACATTGGCATTGACGCCTTTTAAGACAACTGCCTGTCTAACAAAGAAAATCAACGCTACAGCAAGGCCAAGCAATCCGCCAGTTACAAGAGACTTAGTAACATCTGTGTTTTCAAAAATCCCGAAAATGGTTACGTCTCCTTCAACAGCGCTTGCGCCAGTCCAAAGCATCATGCCAACCGTTCCAGCGACAAGAGCAACAATCGGCCATACAAGGTCTCCAACTGTTCCTTTTGTGCTTGTAGGCAGGTCATCCTTCAGTTCCCCCGGTACAGGCTTGTCCTGAGGAACGACAATCCCTTCTGTGATTGCACGTTCTTCATGCTTTTTCATAGGTCCAATTTCGACATTTCGTAGAGCTACAATAAAGACCATCGCTAATGCTGCAAGTGCGTAGAAGTTCATTGGTACAATTTGCATGAATCCTGAGAACGCACTATATTCATTAACACCATGTGCAGCAAGGATTGTACCGATCAAAGCGATAATGTATGCACCCCAGCTGGAAATCGGGGAAATGACACACATAGGAGCTGAGGTTGAATCGATAATATAAGCAAGTTTAGCACGGGAAACCTTTTGGCGGTCCGTAATCGGACGTGTAACTTGGCCGACTGCCAGAGCATTGAAATAATCATCAATGAAAATAATAACTCCTAAAAATGCACCAACAAGCTGTGCTCCGACTCTTGTTTTTACACGCTTCATCGCCCATTCTCCAAATGCGCGGCTTCCGCCAGAAATGGAAATGAACGCAGTGATCGTACCCAATAATAATAAGAAAAGGATAATGTACAAGCTATATGTGTTCAGTTCTCCATCTGCGACGACAATACCCATGGCTGCGTCCCACATAATAGCAAATGTTTCTCCGATATTGAATTCAGCTAGCAAAAAAGCCGCTGCGATGATGCCTGTCCCCAATGATAACAGTACTCGTCTGGTGATGACTACCATCAGGATTGCCACTAATGGCGGCAACAATGAAAAAATTGTGTTTTCCATTCTTTCTTTCTCCTCCTTGTTTTTGACAGGGGGAAACTTTTACATGAAAAGAGTTTAGTTGCTTTCTTTTAAAAAAATACAAAAAAGGGCAACGATAGAGAACATTCTATCGCTGCCCTTAATAAGCAACTAGTGTCTCCATCACGATCTGTAGCTCCCCATTATGGATTTACCTCCATAATGACAGTGATACTCTTGTTCAAAGTATCCCCAGCAATAAAAAATGTGACTCACTTTGTTATTGCTTCGGCAAGATTCCCTTTTAGCTGTGGTCAACGTTGTCATCCTCACACAGCTTACTCTTGAATCCTGCGCCTCTACCCCATCGGAATGATGTGGTTTATTATTCAATTGGTTTTATAATATAACAATATCGGTAACTTGACAACTGTTTTTATTCTCCAGGAAGCTGGATGGCTGGTGATGTATCTCCTCCACCATTGTAAAACTGCGGAACTTTTCCTGGGTAGTAGAAACTGCCAATCGGAATGTTTTCTTGGACCGTAGCGATTTCGGTCGCAAAAGGAATGATAATCTGAACATTCACTTTTACTCTAACCGATACATTGATCAGTGTATTGTTTATTCCATGTTCTTCTGTTTCCCAGACAACATCGGCTGTCACATCACCGATTGCATTGAATTTTACTGGAACTCTCGGGCCCATATTACCTAGTAGTGCATTATTGGTTGCCTGGCCCAATGGAACATAATAGATGATGCCTGCTTCCCTGTCTTCTTCATCGGTGACAAGCTCGACATCTGATAGCATCTCAAGTGAGGTGAGATTCCCTCTTTCTGCTTCCTTCAGGTTCATTTGCACAATATTAGTTGTTTCTGCCTTTACCCTGTTGATGATTTCTGTATTGAATTTTACTACAGTGGTCGTTCCGCCATCGACAGGGACGAATTCTATCACCTTATCAATATCCATCCCGCTGGCGATTTTTTTATTGATGGCCTTATTGATCACCAGGGTGGCAATCTTTCTTGTCTGGGATTCTGCATATTTCATCAATGTGGGCTCTAGCCCTTTATCTATGATCCAGAGTCCTGCTGCTGTTGAAAAGGAAAAAAAGACGAATGTCAGCAGGAATACATACCTGAAAGGCAAGGGCCCTTTCCGAGGCAGCCGCCGGCCGAATTTTGCCAAAACAAATCCCCCCTCTAAAGCTATATGTATGCTTTAAAGGGGGGAACTAGCCTAAAAATATAATTAACTTTGTACTGCTACATGGACTAGATAAAATTAATAACTATTGGCGTACTCGTATTTAATGATTGTATCGCAACTGACAATCATTAGTGATAAGCTGGACTTCAGGTCGAGGTGATATGGCTCCACTCTTTGCCCGTTTTCCTCGAGTATACGGACAACAGGCCGCTCACTCAAGCCAGGATTCTGCTCGGCCACTACTCCCTTCCGCCCATCACTCAGGATGACAGTCAGACCGACCGGATAGATCGCCACAGCCCTGCGGAAGGCATCGACCACTTTTGGATCAAACAGACTGCCTGCCCCGGAATAAAGGATTTCCAGGCCTTCATGCGGCAGCATGGCCGGCCGGTATACTCTGTTAGACGTGACGGCATCAAACACATCCGCTACACCAAGTATTTTTCCGAACAGGTGAATTTCGTCCTCCTTCAATCCGCGCGGATATCCTCCGCCATTCAACCGTTCATGATGCTGAAAAGCACAGTGAGCGACAATCAGCGGGACAGTCGGAATATTCCTCAGCATCTGGAATCCGTCCTCGGCATGGGCCTTGATGATCTGGAATTCTTCCGCAGTCAGCTTGCCTGGCTTCGATAAGATTTCCTCAGGCACGTTCATTTTGCCAACATCATGTAAAATCGCACCCAGCCCAAGCTGCTCAAGCTCCTTGGGGGTCAGCTTCATTTCAATCCCGATTGCCAAAGCATACAATGTGACATTCAGGGAATGGGAAAAAATATAATGGTCATGCAAGAATACATCGGACAGCAAGTTCAGCAGTTCTTTGCTCCTTTGCAGCTCATCAAGCAAATCACTGATCAGCTTCTTGAAGGTCCTTGCTGATTTTTCAAG
Organism: Mesobacillus sp. S13; assembly: GCF_020422885.1. Lineage (NCBI taxonomy): Bacteria > Bacillati > Bacillota > Bacilli > Caryophanales > Bacillaceae > Mesobacillus > Mesobacillus sp. S13. The sequence goes on from NZ_CP084622.1 coordinate 4,048,831, forward strand.
TACAAAGGTCTGCGAAACCTTTGTATCCAGTTGAATTTGCTTGAACGTACCTCCGATTGTCATAATTGCATTGACGCGTAATTCATCTGATATGGAATTTTTCACGATGATATCATCTGTGTCAGGGTCTTTGATATAGATATAGTCAATACCAAACTCTTCTAGACGTCTAAGGATCTTTCCCTCAAGCCGAGCGCCCACGTTCAAAAGAACTTGGCCCTTGTCATTATGAATGGCTTTTCCGAGTAAAGCCCCTTCCTCTACCGAAGTGGTGGCTACGAGTCTCATGTTAATTCCCACTTTATCTGTTAGTTGAGGTGGCTGAATCAAGCCACAAAATAAGAAAATTTTACATAAAACGACAATATTTTCTTTATATTCTATCACAATAATTATAGCTGTGGTGACACCTTTTCATTTTTTGAGTTGGGAAAAAAGCAGTTCAGTTATTATATCGGATGCCAACATTTCTTCTTAACCATTGCCATCATTTATTCACAATTATTAAGAAAAGCGCAAGCACCTTGGTCAGCCCCGACAAGCGCTGGAGCTGGACAATTCTCGAAATAGAATTTATACATCTTATCTATATAAAAAGACAGCCATTCAGGCTGTCTTTAGTTAATTCATGAGCAGCAATGCTTCTTTGCCAATCATGCCTTTTATGGCGCCAAGGTTCTCCGCTTCATATGTTACGGATTCCAGCGGGGCTTCAAGCAATTCTTCGATTGTTTTTACGCCAACCGCCCTGCCGGCAATCACCTTCCTGCCTTTTAGTTTTTCATTGAGAAGAGCGACATCGAGAGCGCCGCACATAATATAACCCTTGTCTCCTGTAACGACTAACAGGTTTGTTTTCGGCAGTTTTACAGAAATGCATAAAAATGTCCTGCCTTCTATCTCAATAGGTGACATATCGATCATGATCACAACTCCCTCCTTCAATCCCAATAACACTCTATGACAGAGAAGGAGAAAGCGTGATATTTTGCTCATATATTGATGTGCGATGGCTGGTTATTTTTGTTGCTGCTATTGTTGAGAGAGGTATGAGAATTCATAAGCGGATAATTTCCGGCTATTGTATATAGAGGACGCTCATGAAGCATTCATAAGCGAATAAATTCCGTCTAAAATTAATAGAGTACTGGTTTGAAGCGTAAATAAACGGAGATATTCCGGTTAACTGCAAAAAATAAGACAAAAAACTACGATTTGGATGAGATAAGCGGAAAAACGACCCTTATTTTTAAAGAAATAAGGGTCATTTCAAATTTAAGCGGAATTGTTCCGTCTATTTTCTATACAAACAACAATCATTTTATTGTACGATTCTAAAGAGACGCAAGCTTCCACTCAAGCAAATTGCGAAGAAACTCGGGCAGCCAGTATCGTTTTTCCTCAGCCCGCTGAATTTCCGGGAAAAAGCGGCCAAAGGTGAACATATCAGGGATGGCCAGCGTATAGTGCTCTTTTGCTTCAATCAGCTTGCCATTGATGAGAATCTGCGGATAATTCCCCTTTTGCTGAAACTCAATTCCATCGTATTCCATGACCCCCATGACGGTACCGCGGAAGCCCAGGCCCTTAATCTGAAGATGTGGCCATTTCTCATCCCTGGTCTGCAGGAGCACTTCTTTTAGCTCTGCTCCTGACATCCTGATTGTACAAGGATTGATCGGATGCGGGCAGATTTCGAGCAAATCGAATTTCGTTACATTTCCCTGCTTCAGTCCCTTGAGAATCATCCCGGCATTCATGAACGCACAATCGGCATCGCACCATTCCCGCAATGCCTGAGTGAGCATCTTTGAAAGCTTCGAATGCTGAAGAGGATCTGCCTTTAAATCGTCTGGCAAAACAGCCACTGTTTCTGCCATCAGCTCTTTGCCTTCAAAGAAATATCCTTCGGCCATTTCCCGTTCATCTTGAGCCTGATCCGCCTCATTCATATCATAGAGAACGGCTTTCCTATGTATAATTTCCTTCGTCTTCCCATCAAGCTTCAAGGTCACATGGCCAGTATAGTAGCCAAACTTCCCGGCTCCCGCCAGCAAGCTGGATCCAACTTCTTTGCCCTCATGTAAAATATGATGGGTATGGCCGCCAAGAATGACGTCAATCTCAGGGAACATTCCGGCAATCAGTTCATCATCATGGATTCCAAGATGTGAGAGAAGGATAATGAGGTCGGTTTGACCCTTTAATTGAGCGATGCAATTTTTCAACTCTTCAATTGGGTCATTCAGCTTCCAGCCCAGCTGTTCATAAAACCGGCCAAAGTTCACTGTGACGCCAATGACCCCAATTCTCGTCCCGGTGTTGCTTATGTATACATGATATGGCTTCGCCCACTCCGGTTTATTTCCATCCTGGTAATAAAGATTCGCTACAAGCATTTCAAACTTTTTTTCAAGATACATTGAATCCAGGTTTTCAAATGGAAGAGTGATGCCTTCGTTATTGCCTATAGTCGCTGCATCGTAGCCAGCTTCATTCAAAAGTCGGCAGTTCGCTTTTCCCCTTGACGCATCAGATAGCGGGTGCCAGCGGTCCATATGATCGCCAATATCGAAAACAAGAACCTCGTCACCCATTTCCTCGTGCCAACGCCGGCGCTCGGTCACAAGCTTATGGATGCTTGGCCAGTGCTCCAAATGACTGTGCAAATCATTCGTATGGTAAATATGAATAACTTCTTCCATCTAACCATCCATCCTCTTGTTAAAGTGAATTGCCCCCCTGATTGTTGCCAGGAGGGTAAAAAATATTTAAAACAAATCAAGCTGCCTCGGGTTTAACCCTTCATATTCGATATCCATTAACTCCAGCATTTGTTTCGCATTATCAGCAGCATCCCCGCCGGAATTGTTGTTGAACAAGACGAAAACCTGGGACGTGCTCTCGTTGAGCTTTTGCAGGTTTTCTGCCCACTCTTTTAATTCTGTCTGGTTATAGCGATACAAATAGCGGACTTCACGCCAATCTTGTCCTTTTCCCTTCTTGTTCCAGCCATGGACATTCCGGCCATGAAAGCGAACAAGCACTTTATGCTTCGATGTAGATTCAAGAACGGTCGGAATCGAGCCTTCCCCTGCCTGCGGCTCATCGCAGATGCTGTGGATCCATTTTTCACTTTTCATAAAATCGAGAGTTTTCTCGCGCATTTCACCTGCAAACCAGGACTGATTTCGGAACTCGAGCGCACAGTCGATATCCCCCATCTGGTCACGGCACCAACGCAAATAGTCTACATTCTCTTTGCGCAGGTCGAACCACGGCGGAAACTGGAACAGCGTCATTGCGTGTTTATTCGCCTCAAGATAAGGTTTCAGTGATTCTTTGTACGCATTGAACATTTCATTTTTATCGGTAAAAGGAATCTCACCGCGCTGATGCCCGGTCATTCCCTGGTAAGCCTTCACTATGAATTGAAATTTATCAGGTGTATCCTCTACCCATTTCGCGGCATTCTTCACAGGCTGCACAGCGTAAAAAGAGGCATCGACCTCGACTGCCGGAAAGTGGCTGGAGTACTCCTTCAGTTTATCACGCGGAGAAACCTTGCCCTCATATAAACTGTCATGGTCCCCCCAGCCCGTTAAGCCAACAATAATCATCTGTGCACCTCCATTTTATCTTCATGATAGCATAATTAAGCGCTGAATAAGAACTAAGACATGTTCTAACCTTATTTCCCGCTTGTAGAGAAGGAAAAACATTGATGAAGTCAGGTGCTTCGCACGTTTTGGCCGATGAATACAGGTTTATTGCTGATAATCACCGCGGAGTCTGGGTTACTTTATGATATTCTCTATGGTTTGATTGATATTCTCTACGAATTTTATTTAATCTCTACGAATAGACATTGATTCTCTACGATTTCATTGTTAATCTCTACGAAATGTGCACGAATCTCTACGAATTCCATAATAATTAAAAAAAATCCACCTGCCGAGGCAGGTGGATTCCGTATTTATCTTTATTAACCGATAGAACCTTCCATTTCGAACTTGATCAGGCGGTTCATTTCGACTGCGTATTCCATTGGCAATTCTTTCGTGAATGGCTCGATGAAGCCCATGACGATCATTTCTGTTGCTTCTTCTTCGGAGACTCCGCGGCTCATCAGGTAGAACAATTGCTCTTCTGATACTTTGGAAACCTTCGCTTCGTGCTCAAGAGAAATGTTGTCGTTCAGGATTTCATTGTATGGAATCGTGTCTGAAGTAGACTTGTTATCCATGATCAGCGTATCGCACTCGATGTTAGAACGGGCGCCGTCGGCTTTGCGTCCGAAGTGGACGATACCGCGGTATGTTACTTTTCCGCCTTGCTTTGAGATCGACTTAGATACGATGGTTGATGATGTGTTTGGCGCAAGGTGAATCATTTTCGCACCTGCGTCCTGATGCTGGCCTTTACCAGCGATTGCGATGGATAATGTCATACCGCGTGCGCCTTCACCCTTAAGGATGACTGCTGGGTATTTCATTGTCAGCTTGGAACCGATGTTGCCATCGATCCATTCCATTGTCGCGTTCGCTTCGCAGACTGCACGCTTTGTAACAAGGTTGAAGACGTTGTTTGCCCAGTTCTGGATTGTTGTGTAACGGCAATATGCGTCTTTCTTGATGATGATTTCAACGACCGCACTGTGAAGCGAGTTCGTTGTGTAAACAGGAGCAGTACATCCTTCAACATAGTGTACGTGCGCACCTTCGTCAACGATGATCAGTGTACGCTCGAACTGACCCATGTTTTCAGAGTTGATGCGGAAGTACGCCTGAAGTGGAGTATCCACTTTGATGCCCTTTGGAACATAGATGAAAGATCCGCCAGACCAGACCGCAGAGTTTAACGCTGAAAACTTGTTGTCTGTTGGAGGGATAACTTTTCCGAAATGCTCACGGAAAATATCTTCATTCTCTTTAAGAGCTGAATCTGTGTCCTTGAAGACAATTCCTAGCTCTTCAAGCTCTTCCTTCATGTTGTGGTATACAACCTCTGATTCGTACTGTGCAGAAACACCCGCAAGGTATTTTTGCTCAGCTTCAGGGATTCCAAGCTTATCAAACGTCTGCTTAATTTCATCTGGAACTTCATCCCATGATTTTTCAGAGCGCTCAGAAGGTTTTACATAGTAAGTGATTTCATCAAAGTTTAATGAAGCCATGTCGCCGCCCCATTGAGGCATTGGCATGTTGTAGAAGTGCTCCAAAGACTTTAAGCGGAAGTCCAGCATCCACTGGGGCTCTTCCTTCATTTTTGAAATTTCTTCAACGATTTCACGCGTCAGACCGCGCTTAGACCGGAAGATGGAAACGTCTTTATCGGAAAATCCGTATTTATAATCACCGATCTCTGGCATTTTTTTAGCCATCGTCGAATTCCTCCATTCTTAAAGCAACGAAACAATGTTTCCTGCTTTGTAGTTGTTGCTGCAGGCCAATCCCCTGCAACTGCAAAAGCGTAAGCGCCTTGGTCAGCCCCGACAAGCGCTGGAGGACCGACCAGTGAAGTCGTTTTTTGACTTCATTGGGCGGACCGAAGCGACTCGAGGGGCTAGGCGCTGAAGCTAGACACTAATCCAAGTTAATAAGTCAACCTTTCTTATACAGCCAAATAAATCACCAAGCGATGATTTCTTATTGGCTGTCTTCCTCTTCCTTCAGGCCTTTCTCCATTGCCTTCCACGCAAGAGTAGCACATTTGATCCTGGCCGGGAATTTCGCGACACCTTGCAGTGCTTCGATATCCCCGAGGTCAAGATCATCCTCTTCATAATCTTTTCCCTGCATGATGTCAGAAAAAACCGTTGAAAGCTTTAAAGCTTCCTCAATGTTTCTTCCTTTGACCGCCTGCGTCATCATGGAAGCAGACGACATCGAAATCGAGCAGCCTTCCCCTTCAAATTTCGCGTCCGCTACCTTGCCGTCTTCGACTTTCATCGTAAGCTGGATGCGGTCGCCGCATGTCGGGTTGTTCATATTGACTGTCAGGCTGCCTTCTTCCAACACACCTTTATTGCGAGGGTTCTTATAGTGATCCATAATAACTTGACGATAAAGGTTATCTAAATTATTAAAAGACATCGCTGAAATACTCCTTTGTTTTGACAAGTCCGGCTACAAGCTTGTCAATATCTTCTTCTGTGTTGTACAGGTAGAAGCTTGCACGTGCTGTCGCGGACGCCTTCAGCCACTTCATCAGCGGCTGTGCACAATGGTGTCCAGCGCGAACGGCGATTCCTTCAGCATCTAATACAGTTGCCACATCATGTGGATGTACGTCATCAATATTGAATGTTACAAGACCAGCACGCTTACCGGCTTCCTTCGGTCCATAGATGGTCATGCCATCGATTTCAGACATTTTTTCCATCGCATAGGCCGCTAGAGCGTGTTCATGCTTCTCAATATTGTCGAGTCCGATTTCGTTCAGGAAGTCGATTGCAGCACCCAAACCAATCGCACCAGCGATGATCGGTGTTCCGCCTTCGAATTTCCACGGCAGCTCTTTCCATGTTGATTCGTAAAGACCTACGAAATCAATCATTTCGCCGCCAAACTCAACCGGCTCCATTTTTTCAAGAAGTGCCTTCTTGCCATATAATACGCCGATACCCGTCGGCCCGCACATCTTATGTCCGGAAAAAGCGAAGAAATCGCAATTAAGATCCTGGACATCGATTTTCATATGCGGTGCGCTTTGGGCTCCATCGACCACCATGATCGCACCATTTTGGTGGGCAATCTCGGCAATCTCCTTGATTGGGTTCATGACCCCAAGGACGTTTGAAACCTGCATGATGGAGACGATTTTCGTGTTCTCTGTCACGATTTCTCTGACAGTATCAAGCGAAATCGTACCATCTTCCTGCAAGTCAATATATTTCAATGTTGCACCCGTCTGTTTTGCCACCTGCTGCCACGGGATGATATTGCTGTGATGCTCCATATAGGAGATGACGATTTCATCGCCCTCTTTAAGATTATCACGGCCATAGCTTGCAGCTACCGTGTTGATTGCAGTAGTGGTACCACGAGTGAAGATGATTTCTTCAATAGATTTTGCGTTAATGAACTTACGAACCTTTTCCCTTGATCCTTCGTACCCATCGGTAGCTCTGGTTCCAAGAGTATGGACACCGCGGTGTACGTTGGAATTGTATTCGCGATAATATTTGTCCAGCGCTTCAATCACCTGCACCGGCTTCTGTGATGTTGCCGCACTGTCAAGGTAGACTAGCGGGCTGCCATTGACTTCCTGATTTAAAATCGGAAATAATTCACGAATTTCGCGGGCGTTCATTATTTAACTTTCCTTTCGATTACCTCAACCAATTGCTTTTTAACTCCTTCGATTGGTAGCTCATTTACAACTGGCGCAAGGAATCCGTGGATGACAAGGCGCTCTGCCTCATGCTTCGGAATACCGCGGCTCATCAAGTAGTAAAGCTGCAATGGATCAACGCGTCCAACAGAAGCAGCGTGGCCAGCTGTTACATCATCTTCATCAATCAGAAGAATTGGGTTAGCGTCTCCACGTGCTTTTTCGCTTAGCATAAGAACGCGTGATTCCTGTTCTGCATTCGACTTGGATGCACCGTGCTCGATTTTGCCAATACCGTTAAAAATAGAAGTCGCGCTATCCTTGACAACACCGTGCTTCAGGATATAGCCTTCTGAATTTTTGCCGAAGTGGATGATGCTGGTTGTGAAATTCTGAGTCTGTTCTCCGCGTCCGACAACAACTGTCTTAGTGTCACCGTAAGAACCGTCACCAACAAGATTTGTTGTGTTCTCAGAAATAGTGTTGCCATCGTTCATCATGCCTAGAGCCCACTCAATTCGAGCATCTCTGCCTGCATGGCCGCGACGGTTTACATACGTAGTCAGACCTTCAGCAAGTGTATCAACAGCGCCATACTGGATTTTCGCATTTTGGCCAGCAATTGCTTCAGTAACGATGTTTACCAATCCGTTCACTTTACCAGTTGTTGAGATGTAGTTCTCAACGTATGTTACAGAGCTATTGTCTTCTGCAACGACAAGCACGTGGTTGAATAGGCTTGCTTCTGCATCATCATGCAGGAAGATTGCCTGGATTGGATTTTCGATTTGAACATTTTTCGGAACATAAAGGAATGCTCCGCCGTTCATGAATGCAGCATGAAGCGCAGTCAAACGGTGCTCATCAGTTTTAACAGCCGTCATGAAATATTTCTTCAACAGGTCGCTGTATTCGCGAGCAGCTGTAAAGATATCAGTGAAAACAATACCCTGCTCCTGCATTTCCTTAGAAAGCTGAAGGTAAGCAGGTTTGTTGTTGCGTTGAACATACAGGCTGCTATCCTTAGCTTCTTCGCCTACAAGTGCTTTTACTTCTTCAGGAAGCTCATCGATGGATGAAAAAACATCGCTTTTAACGAGCAGCTTCTCGAATTGTGTGAAATTCCATTTATCGATCTTCGTCTTATCCGGTCTTGGCATAGAAAGATCTTCTGCTTTTGCAAGAGATTGCGTGCGAAGCTCTGTAAGCCATTCCGGTTCGTTCATTTCTTTTGAGAAGGAAGTAATGTACTCCTGGTCAAAAGCCCATTTCGTTTCCGTAGTCATTATAAATCCCCCCAACGCTTAAGCTTCTTGCCCAACTGTTTCGTCTTCGATGCCCAGTTCTTTCTTAATCCAGTCGTATCCTTCTGCTTCTAAGCGCTGTGCAAGTTCTGGTCCGCCAGACTTCACAATGCGGCCCTGCATCATAACGTGAACATAGTCAGGAGTGATGTAGTCAAGAAGGCGCTGGTAGTGAGTGATGATCAAGCAGCCGAAATCTTCGCCGCGCATTTCGTTGATTCCTTTAGAAACAACCTTCAGTGCGTCGATATCAAGACCTGAGTCGATTTCGTCAAGGATTGCGATTTTAGGTTCAAGCATCATCAATTGAAGAATCTCGTTACGCTTCTTCTCACCGCCGGAGAAACCTTCGTTAAGATAACGCTGTGCCATATCAAGATCCATTTCAAGGAATTCCATTTGCTTATCCATCTTGCGGATGAACTTCATAAGAGAAATTTCATTTCCTTCGCCAAGACGGCTGTTCAAAGCAGAACGCAAGAAGTCAGCATTCGTTACGCCGCTGATTTCACTTGGATATTGCATCGCAAGGAAAAGACCAGCGCGTGCTCTTTCATCAACTTCCATTTCAAGAACATCTTCGCCATCAAGCGTAACTGTTCCATTCGTTACTTCATACTTAGGGTGTCCCATGATAGAAGAAGACAAAGTGGATTTACCAGTACCATTCGGTCCCATGATCGCATGGATTTCCCCACCCTTAACCTCAATGTTCACACCTTTTAATATCTGCTTGCCTTCAATCTCAACTTGAAGGTCCTTAATTGATAATACAGATCCTGCCATAATATTACCTCCGTCAATATAGAAAAGATTTTATGCCGACTTTAGCCGTCAAAAGCTCTATTCTCATTTTATTCTCATTACAATCTTATAACAAATGAAAAGTGTTAGCAACACCTTAAAAGTGGAAAGAAAAACAAAGAACCCTGTAGATAATTGTCAAACCCCAAATGATTTTTGGCTCATGCCGAGTGGGAAGGAAACGACCGAGCAAATTCATTTGCTCTCAGCGTTTCATTTCCACTCGGCAGCTTTTCAGCTGAGGCTGAAAAGCCAGTGAAGCGTAAGCTTCACGTAAGTGAGCCGAAAATCAGCAGGAACTTTGATGGACATCTAGATCTTCAGTGGATCTCCTTATTTTCTTTCCACTTCCCTCACCCCGCGATTCAGCTTACTGAATCGCGACATACGACGACATAACACAATTCCATTTTAACAGACCAAGCCCTTTAAAGTCGGATATACCGCTCACAGCTTGTACATCATTTTATTTTTTACCTTCTATTATAAAAAAATGTACTCAGCACTACTTGTTCGGACAGCTTTTGTTGTATTAGAGCCTATTCTGTCCGAAGGTGCTCGGACTTCTGACAGCTTTTTCTCTTTTGAGACCAAACTTGTCCGAACTTGCTCAGGCTTCTGACAGCTTTCCGCTCCAACACCTCGAACCTGTCATAATAACAGGCTTTTCTTGACAGCTATTCGTCCCAACACCTCGAACCTGTCAAAATAACGACGTTTTCTTGACACCTTTTCGTCCCAACACCTCAAACCTGTCACAATAACAGGCTTTTCTTGACAGCTTTTCGTCCCAACACCTCGAACCTGTCATAATAACAGGATTTTCTTGACAGCTTTTCGTCCCAACACCTCGAACCTGTCACAATAACGGGCTTTTCTTGACAGCTTTCCGCTCCAACACCTCGAACCTGTCACAATAACGGGCTTTTCTTGACAGCTTTCCGCTCCAACACCTCGAACCTGTCACAATAACGGGTAGCGTGAACAGGAAAACGACCGTAAAGGCACAAGAAGCTTTCAAGTCCATCTTCACGTTATCCAAATAATAAAGAAACCAGTGCAAAAATCACACTGGTTCCAAATCGTTTCTTCTATTATTATATATCCTCGGTTACGAGTGGACTTTTCGATCCAGGTCCGCAACCATCCGTTGGCTTTTGATGTAATCTCTTTCACGTTTTCTTTCGACTTCCATTCTTGCGTCATGGTTCATGCTGTATACCTCGTAACTAATTCCATGAGCTCCATGCATCGCCTTCTCCATTTCACTTGTGTAGTTCAGTTTTAGCTGACTAATAGTGAATCATCCCTTCGGTTTTTCGCTTTGTAAAAAGCGTTTTTTTGATAGTGCAATCTTAACACCTTTTATTTACCACTATCAAAGCGTTTAAAACCGTTAATTTTTGGATGTGATGGAATAAGGAGGCTTAACGCGGCTTCACCTCTGCCATTCTTAGAATACTGGCAATATCCTCCCAAATAAAGCCTTTCCCTGTTATCCAACAGCCGGTTTTGCTGTTTGGAACAGGTTTTACTGCTTCAATGTGTTCAATTCGACCATTGCTTCCTGGACGAGTGTCACGGCCTGGCTCATTGCCGCGCCGCCGCCGAATGCAGCTGTAACCCCAACCGCTTCTAAAATTTGTTCCTCAGTGGCTCCCTGATCCAGGCATCCTTTTAAATGGTATATGATGCAATATTCATCCTGGGAATACAATGAAATTCCGAGGGCAATCAATTGTTTTTCCTTTTGCGACAAAGTTCCTTCCTGGAAACATACTTCCGTAAAGGCATTATAGTGGCTTGCAAGCTCCGGCATTTTTTTTGTGAAAACACCCAATCCTTGCTTATATTCATGAAGAGCTGCTTCTGTTGAATTCCGCGGTTCATAATGATGCTCCATTGTTTCCACTCCAATCTGCTTTTTTCTCGGTTAGTATGTTAATTTTCCTTGCCAGTTATGCGACAAAAAGAAAAAGCAGGCTGCTCGCCTGCTTTCATTAAAGGGTTATTCTTTTACCGGTACGACTGCACCTTCATACTTTTCAAGGATGAAATCCTGGATTTCTTTTGAATGAAGCACTTCAACTAGCGCCTTGATTGCCGGCTTGTCAGCGTCTCCTTCACGAACCGCAATTACGTTCACATATGGAGAATCGCTCTCCTCAATTGCGATTGAATCTTTCAGAGGGTTAAGTCCAGCGTCAATTGCATAGTTAGAGTTGATCAATACTGCGTCGCCTTCGCCATTGTTAAAGATCTGTGGAAGCAATGCCGCTTCATATTCTGTATCGAACTTCAATTCTTTAGGATTTTCTGCAATATCATCAATTGTAGCCTTTACTTTTTCAACGCCTTCTTTAAGCGTGATCAATCCCTCTTTTTCAAGCATTGTCAAAATACGGCCATGGTCTGCGACAGAGCTGCTCATAATAATGTGCGCTCCCTTTGGCAGATCGTCCAGTGTAGTATGTTCCTTGGAATACACACCGATTGGCTCGATGTGGATGCCGCCTGCATTTTCAAACTTATAGCCGTGTTCAGCCATTTGTGATTCAAGGTAAGGGATATGCTGGAAGTAGTTCGCATCTAGTTCTCCAGAATCAAGTGCCTGGTTTGGAACAACATAGTCATTGAAAGTCTTGATTTCCATTTCAAACCCTTTTTCTTCAAGCAATGCTTTTGCTTCTTCTAAAATTTCTGCGTGAGGTACGTTTGAGGCACCCACGACGATTTTCTTACTTTCTTCCTTGCCGCCTTCTCCTGATGTGTTATCCTCAGATGTTCCGCAAGCTGCAAGCCCCGCTGTTAAAATCAATGTTAAAAGTGCTAATAACCATTTTTTCAATTCATATCTCTCCTTTATCTCTTATCTAATTTTCTAGTGAAGAAATCACCAACAAACTGAATTACAAACACGATAATCAAAATAATAATGGTCGCCATCAAGGTGACATCATTCCTGCTTCTTTGGAAGCCTTCCATGTAGGCAAGGTTCCCAAGACCGCCAGCCCCGATGACTCCGGCCATCGCTGTGTAGCTGACTAACGCGATTGCCGTCACCGTGATACCGGACACCAAGGCTGGCATCGATTCCGGCAATAGCACCTTCCAGATAATCGTCGTCGTCTTAGCCCCCATGGATTTTGCCGCTTCAATGACCCCTTTATCAATCTCACGCAAGCCGATTTCTACCATTCTCGCGTAAAATGGAGCCGAACCAATGATCAGTGCAGGCAAGGCTGCATTTTCGCCAATCATCGAACCTACGATGAATTTCGTAAAAGGAATTAGCAGAACGATCAAGATGATGAATGGGATAGACCTGAAAATATTGACAACCCCACTCAATACTAAATTGACCGGTTTGTTTTCCCATATATTGCCCTTCGATGTCAAAAATAGCAGCAGGCCAAGGATGGCTCCAAGGATGAAAGTAGCAAGAACAGAAATGGCACTCATATATAGTGTCTCAAGTGTCGCTTCCCACATTCGGTCCCAATTAACATTCGGAAACAATGTTTCAGCCATTGGAAATCACCTCCACGCCGACTTCATGCTGGCTAATATACTCAATTGCCCGGGCTACTTCGCTTTCGTCACCATCTAGATGGATGAACAAAGTTCCATATGACCCATTCTGTGTCTGAGAAATTTTACCCTGGACAATATTGACCGTTATCGGAAACTCACGAATCAAGTTGGTGATCAGCGGCTGCTCGGTCCCTTCACCTACAAAAGTCAGCTGAACAACGCGGCCATGTGGATAACGCTCCAATAAGTGGTCAACTGTTTCCTTTGTTTCCTCCGGTTCTGTTACCTGCTGGACAAATCTTTTTGTAATAGGCTGCTGCGGATTCTTGAACACTTCCAATACCGGTCCTGTTTCAACTATTTTTCCGCCTTCCATTACAGCGACACGATGGCAGATTTTCCTAATCACATGCATTTCGTGAGTAATCAGGACGATTGTAAGACCCAGTCTTTTATTAATATCAACAAGGAGATCAAGAATCTGGTCAGTCGTCTGCGGATCAAGTGCTGAAGTTGCCTCATCTCCAAGCAAAACCTTTGGATTATTGGCAAGCGCCCTTGCAATTCCGACCCTCTGCTTCTGGCCTCCGCTCAACTGGGAAGGATAGGCATCTCCCCGGCCCTCAAGGCCCACAAGTGTGATCAATTCTTTGACCCGCTTCTCTCTTTCTGCTTTAGCCACTCCGGCAATTTCTAGCGGAAAAGCGATATTCTCCGCTACCGTTCTCGACCAGAGCAGATTGAAATGCTGGAAAATCATGCTGATTTCCTGACGGGCCTTGCGAAGTTCCGCTCCTTTAATCCGGGAAACTTCCCTTCCAGCTACTACCACTGAACCAGATGTTGGAATCTCCAGCCCGTTCAGCATCCGAATTAAAGTACTTTTACCGGCGCCGCTGTAACCAATGACTCCGTATATTTCGCCTTCCTTGACTTCAAGGTTGACATCATCTACCGCTTTAACCTCCCCTTTATTGGAAGGGTAAATTTTTCTGGCATTCTTTATCGTGATCAATTGACTCCCCCTCTTTGCAACCGAGTATTCTACACTTATTAAAACCGTTAAATCTCCTATGTTTAAGAAGGTTATCAATCTAGTTTCCCATTCCCTAACCGAAAAAATTCAAACTTTAGCTAAAATGGGAAATAGCCTCTTAATCGGAGATGATCATGCTCTCGGAAAAACTCTTTTCGAAAAACTTTTTCAAAAAAAGACAAAATAAAAGCCTTCCTGCAAGTGAGCAGAAAGGCATAGTAATAGTGGATTCCTTTCTCTCATCTGCCAAAGCAATTTGCTTTGTGTGAATTGGCACCATTTCAGTAAGCAAAGCTTAATGACGGTTGCCGGGTTTCATAGGGCACTTCCCTCCACCTCTCTTGATAAGAGCACGCTATTAAATTATCTAATCGGTTTTAAGTTACGAGTGTGATTGTAGCACGGAGTGAAAAAGAGTGTCAATAAAAATTATTCTTAAATATCAACTGGAAGCTTATGGATGTCAGGTTCCTGCCGGTACACCTGGTACTCCGGTCGCTTTTTCGATTGCCTGTTCAAGGTCTTCAATGATATCGTCCACATTTTCAATCCCGACCGAAAGACGGATCAGATCCTCAGGAACACCGGCTGCTTTAAGGCCATCAGAATCCAGCTGCTGATGTGTCGTGCTTGCAGGATGGATGATCAGGCTTTTTGCATCGCCGACATTCGCGACATGGGACCATAATTCTAATGAGTTAATTAGTTTGGCTCCTGCTTCCCTGCCTCCTTCAATCCCAAAGATGACGACTGCCCCTGCTCCCTTTGGAAGGTAGCGGTCTGCAAGACTTTTATCAGCATGGGACTCATGGCCAGGATAGCTGACCCATGTAACAGCGGGATGCGACTCAAGATAGTCTACGATTTTCCGTGTATTGGCGATATGCTCCTTCATACGTACATGCAAGGTTTCTATGCCCAAATTGAATTGAAACGCACTCTGTGGACTGATTGCCGGTCCAAGGTCACGCAAAAGCTGGACCCTTGCCTTTACGATATAAGCCGCTGCACCGATTGCCTCGCTATAGACAATATTATGATAGCTGGAATCGGGCTCATTGAAACCTGGGAACTTAGCTGATTTCCAATCAAACTTCCCTCCGTCCACAATAATTCCGCCCATAACTGTTCCGTTTCCTAACAGCCATTTGGTAGCCGAGTGGATGACGATATCGGCGCCATGTTCTATTGGCCGGCAAAGATAAGGAGTCGCAAAAGTGTTATCGATAATCAGTGGTACTCCTGCTTCATGAGCAATTTCAGCCACAGCTTCAATATCGAGGATCCTGAGACTTGGATTCCCGATTGTTTCGGCATAAACCGCTTTTGTTTTTGGAGTAATAGCGCTACGGAAATTTTCAGGATCAGTGGAATCCACCAGATGGACTTTTATACCGTACTTTGGCAGGGTGACAGCAAATAGATTGTAAGTTCCGCCATATAGATTACCAGCAGCAACAATTTCATCACCAGCATGCGCTATGTTCAGGATGGCCATCATTATGGCTGACATTCCGCTTGATAATGCAAGCGCACCAACACCACCTTCAAGCAAAGCTACTTTTTCTTCGAGGGCTGTTACGGTCGGATTATGTATCCGTGAATAGATATAGCCCGGTTCTTTAAGCGCGAATAAATCTGCGGCATGATCCGTGTTTTCAAACTGGAATGCATTGCTCGAATAAATCGGAACTGCTCTCGCCCCAGTCACCGGGTCTGGTGACTGGCCACCATGTACCCCCAGCGTTTCAATCCGATAATTTTTTTGCTCATTTGCCATCTCCATCTCTCCAATCACCATGATTATTTGGAAAAACTGATACAAAAAACCCTCTTCCTAAGAAGAGGGTGATTTATCATCTCTCCTTATCTTTGCAGAGCCAATAACTCTGCTGGAATTAGCACCGTGTTTTCACAACCGGTTGCCGGGCTTCATAGGGCCAGTCCCTCCACCTCTCTGGATAAGAATATTCAATTAAGTTTTTATTGCGTTAAAGTGATAATATCATGTGAATAGATAATGGTCAATATATTTAGACTTTTCAGATAAAGTTTTATAATGGAATCGGTTTTGTAAGGTAAAATAATGATTCCAAAACCAATTGGACTCGAAATGGACAATCCGTTTTAAAGTAATTCATTTTGACTCCATGCATCAGTTTCAGGTCTCCATCAAGTAATTGCTCCAAATAAGCATCATTTCCTGAGATTGTTACGATGTTTCCATTAGGACTAGAAAATTGGCAGTAACTGACCTTGCCATCCCTGAAGAGTAAATAGTGAATGCCATGATCAGCTTCTATTTTCAACACCAGGTCCAGTTTCTTTACTAGTTGAAAAACATGTTCCTTATTGGCAAGTACAGTTACAAACCTATCAATGCATTCTCGCATTCCGATCAACTCCCCTACCATAACTATTCCTTGAATAAGGGGAAAAACCTGTTAGAATCCTTCGACAAATAATTCGATTAAAATAGATTTTGCAACGTGTATAACGTAAAAAAAGACAATGCCCTTTGATAATTCGGCATTGTCTTTCATTTCCCGAGAAATAAATCCAAGAAAAATGGTCATCAGGCTGTTTTGGGGCTCACTATGCCGGATTTTGGCTTATCCATACTTTTAAAAACGACAAAGAAATACGTGGAACCAACTAAATACAGCATCGCAGTGATCGTAAATACGGTAGCATATCCCCAATAAGATCCGTATTTGAGGACAATCCCAGTTGACACAGGTCCCATGACGGCCCAACCGAGATTAAACACCATTTGATTCACAGAGTTGGCCAAACCCTTCATTGAGTCATCAACCTTCGACATCATTAATGACATCTGTATCGGGTTGCCAGCGTTCATAAGTGCCTGACGAAACAAAAACCCTAAAGCTGCCAACCAAAAATTTTGCGTATAGGCTGTCAGCAATAGAAACGGCAGAGATAACATCTGCAAAACCACTACTGCTTTCACTTCGCCAAGTCTGCGAACGACCATAGGGCCGATAATCATTGCTACAGCAGTAGCTCCCTGTCCCAGTGAAATGACCAAACCTATCAGTGAATTAGAAGCCATGAAACGATCTGCAAAATAAAGATTCAAATACGGTATGACCAATCCAGCACCAAAGCCTATCATCAATTGCGCAACAGCAAATAGGAGAATGATTTTGAAGCTTGCTTTGTGGGGAATGCCTTTAGTTTTTCCTTTTATATCGCTAGCCGATATGTGTGATTTCCGACTTTCACTTAACCTCATAATCGGAATCAATGCTGACATAAACAGAGCAGAGCCAATAATCAAAGTGTATCGGATGCTTTCCAAACCAGGGACGACCAATGAAAATAAGTCCGTAAGAATGCCGCCTAAAAGGCTGCCAACCACGTTCGCTGCCGTCATTGCTGCAAAGTGGATACTGAAAAGGTGCACTCTTTGTTCAGGCTTGGAATTTTCCGCAAGCCACGGAATAATGGAAACCTGAATAAAAGCGGACGCCAGACCTGTTCCAAATGCAAACAAAATCAACAATGACTGCGTTTCGACCATACTGCGGGTAAATAAGATGAAGCCTGTCGATATAGCTCCAAAAAGCATCAGCTTTTTTCTGCCTGCTTTATCGCTTAAGATTCCTGCAGGTATAAGAATCAGTGCCGTCGCTAACGAAGTCATCGAAATCACTTTTCCGTTAACCAGTTCATTGAATCCGAGCTCACGTATGTAAAAGTTGTAAATCACCATGAAGATCCCAAGACCCACCTGAGTCAGGATATTGGCTAAAAAGGTAAGTTTCACGTTTCGATTATAGCTTTTTATATGGGAAGCCCATTCCTGATATAGAGCCACTATATTTCGCCTCACAATTATTTCGATACACTAAATATAATCCTTTTGGAACGATATGTAAATATGTTTAAACTCATCCATCTTATAAAATCCTCCCAAATCAGCAAAAAAAAAACGGCTAAGCCGCTTAATTAAACCTGTAGTTCTTTCAGTTTTTCATGAAGATAAGGAACGGACTGAAAAGCATAGATTTTCTCCTGCTCTTCTCCTTTTCTTAATACAATCAAACATGGAACACTTTCAATTTCAAAACGCTCCGCCATTTCAGGCAGATAATTTAAGTCAGCTTTCCCTGAAGGCACATCCGGTAATAGCTGTTCTATAACCGTCAGCATCTTGCTTGCCACCTGACATGTGCCGCACATGGGCGTGTAAAAGTATAGGTAACCCGTTCGTTTTTCCCCCAGAAAGGTTTCGATCTCTTCCTTATTCCATTCTTCCATCTACAGTCATCCTTTTTCTAAGTACTCTGCATGAACATCAATATTTGCCCCGATTAAAACTGTAGCAAGATGATTTTCTGGCGCCGTCGCCACTTCCCTGTACATCCTGTCAATGTATAAATGGTTCGCCTCTGGAAACTCTCTCTTGAATTGCTTACGGAGCTTTTCACCTGATGCATCCGCATCCACCAAAATATAAACATCTTTATCAAAAAGGGAGTCAATCAGTTCATCAAGCTTCGATACACCAATCGTCCCATTTGTACAAATAATTTCAACCGGTTCATTCAGCACAGATTGAACTTTCTTTTTGTCTGACGAGCCCTCCACTATGATCACCTTGTAATTTTCGTCCATCGTCATAACCACCTATGCACCAGAGATAATTACCTTACCATATTATAAACACGATCAATGAATTTGTGCTGTTATGTTCATATTTCTATTGTCACTGTTTTTAGAGGAGATTGCAAAAAATTAGACTAGCCTGCTGGATGGAAACTGCTTGCTTAATACTTTTCCTATGTGACCAAGAGCTTTGTCATGGGCTAGAATTTCTATATGATCTTTTTCTTACTTGGGGCCTTGTTTTTTGGGTTTATAGAATTTTCCTATATGACCTTTTCTAGTTTAGGCCTTGTTTTGGGCTTATAGAATTTTCCTATATGACCTTTTCTAGTTTGGGCCTTGTTTCGGGCTTATAGAATTTTCTATATGACCTTTTCTGTCTACCGTGACCCATCTGGGGCAAATAGAAAAAAACAGCGGCATGAATGGCCGCTGTTTGGGTATTCTTAACACCAGCCGCCTTCATCACAATCAGTGTACCGAGGTTCTGACTGATCCGGTACTGATACATGCTGGTAGATTTTATTCTGTTCTGCCTCATAGTGGTGCTCTAATTTCATTTGCATACCTTCTGGAAGCTCTATGGATCCGATTTGTTCATTTTCCAAATAGAGCTGGATCTGGCCGTTTTCAAGCTTACCTGTCACTCTGTCCGTAATATCAAGCTTTTGTTTGTTAAGTGTCATGGATTTCACCCTTCTTGGATTGTCGATTACTTTTAGTTTATCCGATTTATTGGAATGAATTGATGGAAAAATGAAGGAGTTATGGAGGGGGGAAATCTGTATAAGAAAACGCCTTGAATGCATCAAGGCGTCAGTTAAAATTATTCTTTGATCATGTCTTCGTATTGTTCAGCAGTCATAAGCTTTTCTACTTCACTGTTGTCCGATAGTTCGACAGTGATCATCCATGCTTTCTCGTATGGAGATTCGTTAACGAATTCAGGGCTGTCATTGAGCTCTTCGTTAATTTCCACTACCTTGCCGCTTACTGGCGCATATAGCTCAGAAACAGTTTTAACGGATTCTACGCTTCCGAATGGCTGGTCAAGGCTGATTTCGTCTCCTACTTCAGGTAGTTCGACGAAAACGATATCGCCAAGTTCAGATTGAGCAAAATCAGTAATACCGATGCGAACCTTTTCTCCTTCAACTTTTACCCATTCGTGTTCTTTAGAGTAACGTAACTCATTTGGTATACTCATTAACTATCCCTCCATTTGTATATCTCTATCGATTATTATCGATGGGACCAAAATTACAGCCAGGCTTTTTCGAATTCTTCCTCTTTAAAGCCTACGGTTACTTTTTCCCCGTCTGTCATCAGCGGGCGTTTGATGAGCATGCCATCTGATGCAAGCAGTTCCAGCAGCTCACTTTTTGATGCTGTCTTGATTTTGTCTTTCATCCCTAGTTCCCGATACTTTTGGCCGCTCGTATTGAAAAATTTCTTGATATCGAGGCCGCTTTTTTCCAGCATTTCTTCAAGCTGCGATTGGGAAGGCGGATTTTCGACAATATGTACTTCATTATAGTTCACTTCATGCTGGTCCAACCATTTCTTGGCGTTCCGGCATGTGCCGCATTTAGGGTACCAATAAAATGTCTTTGCCATATTTTCACCACCCTTTGCTAGTATCCCATTAATGAAACCCTCTAATCGGATAGTAACATAATAAGGCTGAAAAATACTAACATTGCGTGCTTAATTCCATGACATTTTCGGCATCCCTTACTTTATTCTACATATTTCGAAAAATTCCTCCATGGAACAGAATTATTGTTCATAAAAAAATGCTCTTTTGGTTAGTTTTTGTTTTATTAAAAAACACTTCTCCCTCTTACAGGAGAAGTGTTCGCAAACCCTAAGATTAAACGATGAAACGTTCTGCTTCGATAAGCTTTTCAGATGCTTCACGCTTCTTCGCGATCACATTGATTGGAGTGTGTCTTGTGAACTTGCGCAATGCGGAAGTCAACATGCGAAGTGCATCTCCCTCTTCTGTTGCCACAAGAGTTTCTTTTGCGTCACGTTCGATTTCATTGAATGCTTCCTGGCAGAAGATTTGTGTGTAAAGAAGCTTTTGCTTGCTCTTTTCCACTCCATCTTTTGCGATTGCTTTTTCAGTACGCAGAACAGCAGATTCCATTGAATAAGCATTTGAAATGATATCCGCGATGTTGACGAGGATTTCCTGCTCTTTTTCCAATGCTTTGCCGAACTTCTGTGCAGCTAACCCAGCCGCAAGCAAGCCGATTTTCTTCGCGTTCTTAACAAGGTATTTTTCCTGTGCCAACGGCTCATCGCCTGGCTCTTCAGGCATTAGCATCATAAGCTCTTCCTGTAGCTGTTGAGCTTTCTGCAATAATGGAAGCTCGCCCTTCATTGCCTTGCGCAGGAATGTTCCTGGTACCAATAGGCGGTTGATTTCGTTCGTTCCTTCGAAAATACGGTTGATTCTTGAATCACGGTAAGCTCTTTCGATTTCATACTCCTGCATGAAGCCGTATCCACCGTGGATCTGAACGCCTTCATCAACCACATAATCAAGTGTTTCTGTCGCAAATACTTTGTTCATTGAGCACTCGATTGCGTACTCAGCGATTGAATCAGCGACTGCTTTACCATTGTTGATTTCTTCCTCAGACAACTGGTTCATTCTTTCCTCGAACAAGCCAACTGTACGATATACAGAGCTCTCAGTTGCATAGATTTTCGAAGCCATTGTCGCAAGCTTTTCTTTTGTAAGGTTGAATTGGGAAATAGGTGTTTTGAACTGTTGGCGCTGATTAGCATACTTTACAGTCAGACCGAATGCCTGCTTAGCTCCGCCAGTTGCGCCTACACCCAACTTATAGCGTCCGATGTTCAGGATATTGAAAGCGATAAGGTGTCCTTTTCCAGCTTCACCAAGAAGGTTTTCCACAGGTACTTGAGCATCTTCAAGAATCAATGTGCGTGTTGAAGAGCTCTTGATTCCCATTTTCTTCTCTTCAGCGCCTACTGATACTCCAGGATATTCTCTTTCCACGATGAAAGCGGTGAATTGTTCGCCATCGATTTTGGCATAAACAACGAATACATCCGCAAAGCCAGCGTTTGTGATCCATTGCTTTTCACCGTTAAGAACGTAGTGAGTTCCTTCAGCATTCAGTTTAGCAGTAGTCTTTGCACCCAATGCGTCTGAACCTGAACCTGGCTCAGTAAGAGCATAGGCTGCAAGCTTCTCGCCAGTTGCCAGTTCTGGAAGGTATTTTTGCTTTTGCTCTTCATTACCGAAAAGAACGATTGGCAATGAACCGATACCAACGTGAGCACCATGGGAGATGGAAAATCCGCCAGCTACTGCCATTTTCTCAGCGATCAACGCTGAGCTGATTTTATCAAGACTCAATCCGCCGTATTCTTCAGGAACATCCGCTCCAAGAAGGCCAAGCTCTCCAGCTTCCTTCAATAGTTTTACAGTGCGGTCAAACTCATGCTGCTCGATATATTCAACCTGAGGCAATACTTCGTTCGTTACGAAATCCTCAGTCGTTTTCGCGATCATTTTGTGCTCATCTGTGTAATCCTCTGGAGTGAAAACATGGTCATAAGTTACATCCTCAATTAAGAAACTTCCGCCTTTGACAAGCTTTTCTGTTTGGTTACCCATTTATTCTTCCTCCCATCCATTATGGGGAGGGGCTAAAACCCCTCCATATTTTGTTTAAAGTAGTTCAAATACTCCAGCAGCACCCATTCCGCCGCCGATACACATTGTTACGACACCGAATTGCTCATTTCTGCGTTTCATTTCGTGGATGACGGTTAAAGTCAGCTTCGCGCCAGTAGTACCCAGCGGATGTCCTAGTGCGATTGCGCCACCGTTTACGTTGACTTTATCTTCATCAAGGCCCAGTTCACGGATGACCTGGATTGACTGTGAAGCGAATGCTTCATTCAGTTCGAATACGCCGATATCCGACACTTGCAGTCCGGCAAGCTTCAATGCTTTAGGAATAGCCACTACAGGGCCGATCCCCATGATTTCCGGCGGCACACCGCCAAGTGCGAATGAACGGAATTTAGCGAGCGGCTTCAATCCAAGAGATTCCGCTTTTTCACGGTCCATCACCATGACTGCCGCTGCTCCGTCACTTGTTTGTGAAGAGTTTCCTGCAGTGACTGTACCTTTGATATTGAAAGCCGGACGAAGCTTCGCCAGTGTTTCAAGATTTGTATCAGGACGTACGCCTTCATCCTGTTTGAACTGGATCGTCTTCTCAACAAGCTTATTATCTTTGCCTACTGATCGAAGAGTTACATCGACAGGAACGATTTCATCCTCGAATTTGCCTTCCTGGATTGCTTTTGCTGCACGCTGATGGCTTCTTACTGCAAAAGCATCCTGCTCTTCACGGGAAATGCCGTACTTCTTGGCTACTTCCTCAGCTGTATGGCCCATTCCCATATAGTATTGCGGAGCCGTTTCAGCAAGCTTTGCATTCGGGCGGACAACATGGCCCATCATCGGCACCAAACTCATTGATTCCGCTCCACCGGCGATGATCGTGTCTGCATGGCCAAGCATGATTCTTTCCGATGCATTCGCAATTGCCTGAAGACCTGAAGAACAATAACGGTTGATTGTGATCGCCGGCACTTCATGTGACAGACCTGCAAGTGCACCAATATTTCGCGCCATATTCAAACCTTGCTCTGCTTCTGGCATTGCACAGCCGATGATTAAGTCATCAATGTTCCCTTCATAATTGCCTGCACGTTTAAGAGTTTCTCTTACTACAAGAGCTCCAAGATCATCGGGCCGGACATTTGCAAGAGTTCCTTTTTTTGCTTTTCCGACCGGTGTCCGGGCTCCGGCTACGATTACCGCTTCTCTCATCTCATTCCCTCTCTTTCCTCGGATGTTGTAATGTAGATATTCTTCAAAACTATCAATCTATTAGTTACGTAATGGTTTTCCTTTTACGAGCATATGCTGCATGCGCTGCTGTGATTTCGGTTCAGCCACAAGGCTAAGGAATGCTTCCCTTTCAAGGTCAAGCAAGTATTGCTCATCGACCTCGGTTCCGTATGGCACTTTACCACCAGAGATGACATATGCAAGCTTCTTCGCGATTTTCAAGTCATGTTCTGAAATATATCCTGACAGTTGCATTGTCTGAGCGCCCAGCAGCAGCGTTGCATATCCCGGTTCACCTGTTACAGGTACTTTCTTTCTCACCGGTGCTTTATAGCCGCTTTCATACAAGTTCAATGCAGCCTGTTTCGCATCGTACAATAAGTGGTCGCTGTTGACACTGATGCCGTCTGCTTCGTTCAGGAAGTTATTTTCTCGCGCTTCTTCACCTGAAGTGGAGACTTTAGCCATCGCGATTGTTTCGAATACTTTGTTCGCAACCTTTTGAAGGTCAAAATCAACGCCTTTTGGCAGGCCTTCAAGATGCTTGATGTAAAGCTCTTTATTTCCACCGCCGCCAGGGATCAAACCAACTCCTGCTTCAACAAGTCCCATGTAGGTTTCCATTGACGCCTGGATATGTGCAGCCGGCAAGCACATTTCAGCGCCTCCGCCGAGCGTCATTCCAAATGGAGCAGCTACAATTGGCTTGGAGCTATATTTGATTTTCATCGTCGTCTGCTGGAATTGGCGAACGACCATATCAAGATCCCAAATGTTATCGTCCTGTGCTTCCATCAGAATCATTGCGAGATTCGCACCAACCGAGAAGTTCTTGCCCTGGTTGCCGATGACAAGTCCCTTAAAGTTCTTTTCGACTTCGTCAATCGCGAAATTGATCATCTGAAGGATGTCTGGTCCGATTGAGTTACTGTGTGAGTGGAACTCCAGCAATGCGATGCCATCGCCAAGGTCGATCAGACTTGCTCCGCCATTCTTTTTAATGACACCCTTTTGCTTCTTCAAGAGTTTCAGGTTGATTGCCTTTGGATTTTCCTCTACCGCAACGTATTCACCATTATGGTAATAGCTCAACTTGCCTTCCTCTTCTTTATAGAAAGAAGTAAAGCCTTTTTCGACCATTTCTTTTACCCATGCAGGGACGGTCTTGCCTTCAGACTCCATTTTGCTGATAGCTTTTTCGACACCAAGCGCATCCCATGCTTCGAAAGGCCCCATCTCCCAGCCGAAGCCCCACTTCATCGCACGGTCAACGGCGACGATATCGTCAGCAATCGTGCCCAGCAAGTCAGCTGAGTAAACAAGTACAGGACTGAAGATGTTCCATAAAAGCTCTCCAGCGCGGTCCTTAGCATAAACAAGCGCTTTCATTTTATTGGCAAGCCCTTTTTCCTGCTTGGCCATTTCAGTAGACGCTGTTTTTAATTTTTTACGTGGTCCATATTCCAAAGTCTGCGGATCCAGCTCAAGAATTTCCTTGCCTTGCTTCAGGAAGAAACCCTGACCGGACTTGCTGCCAAGCCAGCCGTTCTCAAGCATCTTCTTCATGAACTCAGGTACTTCAAAGACTTCCTTTTCTTCCCCGTCAACCTGGTCATATACGTTTTTGGCAACATGAGCGAAGGTATCAAGACCAACTACGTCAAGTGTGCGGAATGTTGCGCTCTTAGGGCGGCCGATCATTGGGCCAGTCACGGAGTCAACTTCACCAACACTGTATCCGCCTTTGACCATTTCCCTTACTGTCACGAGCAATCCGTAAGTGCCGATTCGGTTGGCGATGAAGTTAGGTGTGTCCTTTGCTTCAACGACGCCTTTTCCAAGCTGGTCTTCACCGAACTTCTTGATGAAGGAAAGAACTTCAGGATCCGTATCTTTAGTAGGAATGACTTCAAGCAGCTTCAGATAGCGTGGCGGGTTGAAGAAATGCGTGCCCAGGAAATGCTTCCTGAAATCTTCGGAACGTCCTTCAGCCATTGCCTCGACTGAGATTCCTGAAGTATTCGAGCTGATGATGCTTCCTTGCTTACGGTATTTATCTACATTCGTGAAAACTTTCTTTTTAATATCAAGGTTTTCAACTACGACTTCGATCACCCAGTCTACATCCTTGAGTTTTTCCATATCATCTTCGAAATTCCCTGCTTCAATTAGAGCGAGATTCTTTTTGGAAGCCAGGGGTGCGGGCTTCTGCTTCAATAACTTCTGCAAAGCTCCTGCACTGATCCGGTTGCGCACCTGCTTATCTTCTAGTGTCAGGCCTTTCGCTTTTTCCTGTTCCGTTAATTCCCGAGGTACAATGTCCAGCAGCAATGTCGGAATCCCGATGTTTGCCAGATGTGCGGCAATCCCTGATCCCATGACACCCGAACCAAGCACCGCTGCCTTTTGAATTTGTCGCATCAAATTTGTCTCCCCCTTTGACTCTTTTTGAATGAATACTCATTCATTTTTGCACCAAAAAAAATATGCATATAAATGAGCTCTGTTAATTACTACTATAAAATATTTAAAAAATTTCCGCAATAATAAGGTGCGGAAAAAAGAAAATTTTTTGAATTTTTAATTCCCATGCTTATTTTTTCAGACTTGGGCAATCTATAACAGCGGTACTTTTATCATTGAAAAACACGGAGGTATGATCATGGCAAGAATGAAAAAGGATCCATCGAAGGCTGGCGTCAGTGCTGCCAGTGTTAAAGGAAATGCCGGACCTTCAATGGGACAAGGCGGAGAAAGAAAACAAAACAGCCAGAACAGCCAGTATAAAAAATAAAAGCGTAAGCGCCTCGGTCAGCCTCGACAAGCGTTGGAGGGCCGACCATTGAAGTCGTTCTTTGACTTCATTGGGCGGACCGAAACGTCTCGAGAGGCTAGGCGCTGGAGCTGGATAATTCTCAAAGTAGAGTTTTTAAATCTTCCTGTTTGAAATAAATAAAAACAGGCTGACAATCGTCAGCCTGAAGTTTATTTCTTTAACATCCCTTTTAAAACAAATGCTACGTTTGCTGGGCGCTCTGCAAGGCGGCGCATGAAATATCCGTACCAGTCTGTTCCGAACGGGACATAAACGCGCATTGTATAACCTTCTTCGGCTAACTGCAGCTGCCTTTCCGGCATGATTCCAAACAGCATCTGGAATTCGAACTGGCTTTTCGGAATATTGTTTGCCTTCGCAAACTCCTTCGTGAAGTTGATGATATTGTCATCGTGTGATGCAACAGCTGTATAGTTGCCGTTCAGCATATGCATTTTAATGATTTTCTTGAAGTTCTCATCCACATCCTTCTTTTCAGGGAAAGCAACCTCCGGTGATTCTTTGTAGGCGCCTTTCACAAGTCGGAGATTCGGAGAGTATTGATTCAGGTCCTCAATATCTTTTTCAGTCCTGTATAAATAAGCTTGGATGACCGTGCCGATGTTATCATATTCGGATTTAAGCTGTTTGAAAATATCCAGAGTCCTCTGGCAGCGCTCGTAATCTTCCATGTCGATGGTCACAAATACATTGTTCTCTTTGGCTGTATCCATGATTCGGCGCATATTGTTCATGACAACTTTCTCAGAGATATCAAAGCCAAGTGAAGTCATCTTGACGCTCATCTGGGCATTTAGTTTTTCGCGGCCAATTGCTTTTATCATTGCAATCGAGCTTTCCGCTCTCTCATTCGCTTCTCTTTCATTGTCGACGAATTCGCCAAGGAAATCGACGGTTGCTGCAAGATTCTTACGGTTCAGTTCTTTAATGACTTCAACTGACTGCTCGACCGTTTCGCCGGAAACGAAACGTTTTGCCCCTAGACGAAGACCGTATTTCTTGGCCATCTTCGTGAAAAATTTATTTTTCGATAGAAAAAGAAAGAAGTTCCTCATTAATTGTTCCATAGCTTTTCCTCCCCTTAATGAAAACGATTACAACACCCTTTAAAAAAATTGCTTCATCTATATCTATTTTGCAAAATTATTTTATCACTTTTTATTAGCTTTGAATATTACTTTCGTAGGAAAATGTTCTTTTTTGACGAATCTTGTCCTGAATACTTTATTTCGGCACGGGAACGATAATATCCGTAGGAATGAACATAAAACAGGAGGTCTTAATATGCAGCAGCAAAACATGAATTTTCAGGGTCAGCAGCAAGGGATCATGCAGACGCCGCCATCAGTCGTTTCCACTAAAGATTCTTTATACTTAACAGATATGCTTTCTTGGAATTTACTTGCCATGAAAAAAGCACATTTCTTTGCCCAACAGTGCCAGGATCAGGAGCTGAAGATGGAAATCGAAAAATGCGGCCAAATGCATCAGAAACATTACCAGAAAATCCTTACTCACTTGAACAGCCCGCAAAACCAGACATATTCCCAAATGCCAGGAATGCAATAATCAAACTACCAGGAGGAAAAAGCGGATGAACCAGAACCAGAATCAGCAAAAGATTCAGAATCCAGAAACACAGGTCCAAAAGACACCACAGATGAATGACCGCGATTTCATCAATGATATATTAACGACAGAAAAATACATGACTCGGGGCTATGACACAGCTTTGAACGAAGTTAGCCATGACCAGCTCTACCAGGACTTACTTTCAATCTACACAGAAACAGCCAACGCCCAGCGCAGCATTTATAACCTGATGTTCAAAAAAGGCTGGTATGCCGTGGAAGCAGCAGATGCTCAAAAGCTTCAGCAGTCACACCAGCAGTTCCAGGGTTATACAAACCAATTTCCATATGGCGGACAGCAGCTTCAATAAATGAGTTGTCTTCATGATTGAACCGGGCTAATTCTCCCGGTTCTTATTTTTGACGGTCACTTTTTTGGTGATTCTTCATGGTTTTGTCCGATAGAGCTCTCCTAACGGACACTTTTCTGGGAATTCCTCGTGGTTTTGTCCGATAGAGCTCTTCTAATGGACAATTCTCTGGGAATTCCTCTTGTTTTGTCCGATAGAGCTCTTCTAATGGACACTTTTCTGGTGATTCCTCATGTTTTTGTCCGATAGAGCTCTTCTTATGGACACTTTTCTGGGAATTCCTCATGGTTTTGTCCGATAGAGCCCTTCTAATGGACACTTTTCTGGTGATTCCTCATGTTTTTGTCCGATAGAGCTCTTCTAATGGACACTTTTCTGGTGATTCCTCATGTTTTTGTCCGATAGAGCTCTTATTATGGACACTTTTCCGGGAATTCCTCATGGTTTTGTCCGATAGAGCTCTTCTAACGGACACTTCTCTGGTGATTCCTCATGTTTTTGTCCGATAAAGCCTATCTCATAATTGCACCCGCACTTTTTGCTCCTTTCCCAATCTTTTGTTGCATGTTCGTACACTTTCCCCTTCTTTTTCTTGCACTTTTCACTATTGTTATGGTGTTAAAACTTCGTTTGCACATCTTTTCAAACAATGAAAAAACCACCTCGCTTGGAGATGGTTCGTTGTTATTTTTTTCGTTGCTGCTCATTCATTTCTTTGACTTGGGTGATCACGTTCTTGATTTGCTCCCTGGCATCCGGATATTCTGCATTCCAGTGCTTGGCCAGCGGAGGCATCGACTTGGCGATATGGCTGTATAATATCCATGTTTTTACCTTTTCGATATTTTCAACTGAACCTTCACCGACCAAAAGCTCTGTGTATTTTTCCAGCAATCCATCCATTTGTTCTGTAAGTGTTTTATCCATTAAGACACTCCTTCCTTTTTTAAGCTCCGCATGTCCGGGGACAGGTTTTGCAGTAGCTTCCTTTATCCTTTAGCATATAGCTGAAACAGCAGGTTTTTCGGATCCTGATATATGTATCTGCCTCTTCCTGATAGACAGGTTCAGTGTGATATCTTGCAATCGGATTGCTATGATAGCGTCCAAACAGCTTTCCCGGGGCCGTATCGATCAGAAAAGAGAAGTCCTCTTGTGCCCGCTCCTTCACTTCATGATCATCGACCTGGCTTAAGATTTTTTCATAAAGCCAGAAAATATAGACTGAGACATTCTCCCATAGAATCATTTTTGAGATTTTCGCAGATTTTGAGATAGCATCGATAACAGGGGAAAGATTATCCAAGAACAAATGCTCGATTGCTTCCTTCCTCCACTCTTCACGCTGGCCAGAAGGACACAGTTCGGTGCTTTTGTTTTTCAGATAAAACCCAGGCAACCACAGTCCATCCTTGATGGCATCTGCCAGAATAATATTTTCAGGTGAAACATCCAGCTTTTTGTTAAAAGCGGTCATGGAGTATAGGTAGAGAACGGCAAGAAAGGCATGCCGTTTCATGAAAACGGAAGCAGCCGTTTTCGCATCCGGAGCCTTCAAACCTTCATTGAACTTTTCCAAATAAGCGCCCATAGCCGATTCATCTGTAAAAGGCCTGAAATCGATTTGGACATCTTTTTCAGGCTCGGAGTCGACAAAACGGTAGTTGGCTAGAATTCCGATTTCAGTTGCTGTCAGCTCTCTCTTCATACGGGCGCTCCTATTTTGTCCTTTAGAATACGGCGGCCTTTGCCATGTGGAATGCATAGCGGCGTACCGAATAACGGGTCAATGGTCACTTCGCAATTCATCCCGAAAACATGCTTCACAAGTCCGCAGTTAATGACCACTTCCGGCTTCCCCTGGTCAAAGATTTTTTGGTCCTTGATGGCGACGATATTATGCGCATATCGGCAAGCCAAGTTCAGGTCATGCAAAACCATGACAATCGTCCTGCCTTCTTTTTCATTCAACTCAAAAAGAAGATCTAAGATTTCGATTTGATGAGTCATATCCAGGTAGGTTGTCGGTTCATCGAGCAGAATGATATCTGTGTCCTGCGCCAGTGTCATTGCAATCCAGGCACGCTGGCGCTGTCCCCCTGACAATGAATCGACTGTCCGGTCCTTCAGGTGGTCAATGCCTGTTGCCTTCAAAGCATTTCCCACACTTTTTTCATCCTCTTCCGACCATTGCTTCAGCCAGGTCTGGTAAGGATATCTTCCTTGTTTCACAAGCTGCATGACCGTCAGTCCTTCGGGTGCTGTGGGAGACTGGGGCAGGATCGCCATTTTGCGGGCAACCTCCTTCGTCGACAGTTTGGAGATTGCCTCTCCCTCCAAAAGGATTGCTCCTGCCTGCGGCTTCAGCAGCCTCGCAATCGAGCGCAGTAAGGTTGATTTTCCGCAGCCATTCCCTCCGATAAAAACGGTAATTTCGCCTTTAGGAATTTGTATGTCTAGTTCATTTATAATAATGGAATCTCCATAGGATAGCGTCAGCTTTTCCGTTTCAATAGCCTGGGTCATGTCGATTCCCCTTTCTGTCAGGTTTAAGAATTTCTTGTTTTATATAGCAGATAAATAAAATACGGCGCGCCGATCCCAGCGGTAAATACGCCTGCGGGGACTTCTAATGGCGAAAACATTGTACGTCCGATCAAATCAGCCAGCATGACCAAGATCCCGCCAATAAGGGCTGATACTGGCAATAGTGCACCGAATGCAGAGCCGACAAGCCTTCTTGCCATATGCGGCGCCATCAGGCCAACGAAACCAATTCCTCCGGCAAAAGCGACCGAACTTGCAATCAGGGCCGTGCTGACAAGCAACAGCACAAAACGCTGCCTCTGTACATGCCCCCCGACGCCTGTGGCTATATCTTCCCCAAGTTCCTGTACATTGACATTCCTTGCAAAAATAAAAGCAATCAACAGCATGATGACAGTCCATGGCACAAGCACTGCGACATTGCTCCAGGTGGACCCATACACAGTTCCTGTAATCCAGATATTCGCCTGGCTAGCCCGGTAGATCGGGCCCATAATCATCATCAGGGTCGTCAAGGCCTGCATCATCGCGGAAATCCCGATCCCAATCAATACAAGGCGCACAGGAGAGACTCCATTTTTCCATGAAAGGAAATAAACCAGGAACGCTACAATGGAAGCACCCGCAAAAGCTGCTACTGGCATCCATTCTATGCTTACTGTCAGTGCATTATTATCCCCGCTGAAAACGGCGAGAAATCCGACAACTGCCACTGCCGCACCACCGGTGATTCCGAGAATGTCAGGTGAAGCAAGCGGGTTCCTGATCATTCCCTGCAGGATCCCTCCGGCTACAGCCAAGCTGATGCCCACCATCAGAGCCACGATAATCCTTGGTAAGCGGAACGATTGCACGACCAATCTCTCCATATCGCTTCCTCCGCCAAAAAATACTGAAATGACGCTTAGTGGACTTATCGCCATATCGCCCATGCCGGTACTGAAGACAAACACGGCCAATGCCACAATCAGCAGACCGACAAAAATTCCGGCTGCCTTTTTATCAATCAAGAAAGATACTTTATCTTTAAAAATCCTTAGAGTTCTATATTGGCTCATTTTCCGTTGAACCCCTTTCTCGCTATATAAATGAAAAATGGAGTCCCGATCATAGCGGTCATGACACCAACAGGGATTTCCTGCGGCATCAGTACGTATCGGGCAGCGATATCTGCCGCCAGCAGCAGCATTCCTCCAAAAATTGCCGAGAAAGGAATCACCCAGCGGTGGTCTATGCCAACCACCGCCCTTGTCAAATGCGGAATCACGATTCCAATAAATCCAATTGGTCCGGCTACAGCCACTGCACCTCCAGATAAAAGGACGATGATCACGCCTGCACCTAGCTTTACAAAACCAGTGTTCAAACCGAGGCCTTTCGCGACATCCTCCCCCATGGACAGCACGTTCATTTTCGTAGAAATCAGGATAGCTGCCAGCCAGCCGAACGCTAAATATGGGAGAACAGTGCCGAGTGTTTCCAGCTTGCGCCCCTGCACAGAGCCCGCAAGCCAGTACAGTACTTGCTCAAGAGCCGCCTCATCAAGAACAAGCAGTCCCTGAGTGAAGGAGGAAAACATTGCTGTCATCGCTGCGCCGGCAAGAGTCAACTTCATAGGTGTCAATCCTTCACGACCAGCAGAGCCAATCACATAAACGCTAACGGCTGCAATAGCCGCACCCATAAAGGAGATCCACGCAAACGCCTGGAGGCTGCCAACTGAAAAAACGGTCACAGCAACGACTACAGCAAATCCAGCTCCGGCATTCACGCCAAAAATCCCTGGTGAAGCAAGAGGATTTTTCGTTAACGTTTGCATCAGAACCCCGGCAATCGCCAGGCTCGCCCCGACAGCAGCCGCAATCAGCGCACGCGGAAGCCGGACAGATTGAATGATGATATGTTCGTTGGATCCATCATAATCGGTGAACGCGTTGAAAGCTGTTCCCCAAGATGTATCGGTATAACCGTAAACGATACTTGCGCATATTAAAAATAAAATGAAGAAGATGGCCGCCATTAATCCAATCCATCTTTGACCGTTGGTTTTCAGAAGCATTTTGATTACCTATCTTTCTGCCGGGAATACTGTTATCTATTCTTCAAATAGCATTGATCACAGCTGATAAAAGTATTTTAAAAAGTTGATTATGTTGTTAATTTAACTTTACGTGAAAAAAGGGTTCTTTTCACCAGTTCGCCTAACAAGTTCACAAAATCGTCAATGATGATGAAAATCATTATCAATTAGTATTGACATCTCACTCTCTTGCATTTTATCATAAGGATGCAGTAATTGAAAACGATTATCAATACCAATCTAGGAGGAAGTACATATGAAAGTCTCAAAACATTTACTGGCTCTGATCAGCATCTTCACCATCCTGCTTTTGGCAGCATGCGGCAATAATGAAGATGAGGCAAAAAATACAGCTGACGAACCAAAGGAAAAGGAAGAACAAGGCTATACAGTTGAACATGCAATGGGTGAAACCACTCTGGAAAAAACTCCGAAAAAAATCGTCATCCTGACGAATGAAGGAACAGAAGCACTTCTTGCTCTAGGAGTCACTCCAGTTGGTGCCGTTCAGTCATGGACTGGCGATCCTTGGTATGACCATATTGCTGAGGATATGAAAGATGTAGAAGTCGTTGGTGTTGAAAGCCAGGTTAATGTGGAAGCCATTGCTGCGCTTCAGCCTGACTTGATCATCGGAAATAAAATGCGCCAGGAAGATATTTATGAGCAGTTGAAAGCAATTGCACCTACCGTTTTTGCTGAGGACCTTCGCGGAAACTGGAAGAACAACTTCGAGCTTTACGCAAAAGCTGTCAACAAAGAAGAAAAAGGCAAAGAAGTCCTTGCTGCTTATGACCAGCGTATTGAGGATTTGAAAGAAAAGCTTGGAGATAAAATAGATACAAAAGTATCGATGGTCCGATTCATGGCCGGCGATGTACGTATTTACCACAAGGATTCATTCTCAGGCGTTATCCTTGAACAGATTGGTCTTGCACGTCCAGAAAGCCAGGACAAAGAAGACTTTGCTGAAAAAGGTGTAACGAAAGAAAGAATTCCGGCAATGGACGGGGATATCCTATTCTACTTCACATATGATGAAGGCGACGGCAAAGCAACTGAAGTCGAAAAAGAATGGATTGAGGATCCGTTATTCCAAAACCTCGAGGTAGCGAAAAAAGGTGAAGTCTACAAAGTGGATGACGCCATCTGGAATACAGCTGGCGGAGTCAAAGCTGCCAACTTGATGCTTGATGATCTTGAAAAACATATGTTGAAATAAGCTCTTTTCTCAAACATTGTTGCTTTTGATTACAAATAGGATTGAATGACTTGCAAACTTGATTCTTTATAATGAGAAAAGAGCTTGCAAACTTAATACTTGCCAGCGCAATGTGTATGTATACGTTAAAATCGGCTTTAAGATTTTAACAACAATCTTTACAAAAGCTGACTTAAATAAAATCCCCCCAAGATTTTATTTTAATAAATCCACCTCCCCAATATATATAAAATGGAGAAAACCCGCAGAATTCTGCGGGTTTTCTTCTTTTTATCAGCCCTTCTGGTTAAGTCTAGTATCCATCCCAAATTTTCCGAAAGAGTTTTCATAATCCTCCCATTTTCGGAAATGATAAACGTAAATCAAGATTGGCGGAGATTGCAATGAAGAAGCTATTCAAGAAAAAGTTGATGGAAGACATTGAAAAAGAAGTTGCTAAACAGGATACCGAAGGCCAAAAGCCTGATCAATATTTAAATGAACACGAGTGGGAAAATACACTTTTTAAATCTAACGATTACAAAAAGACTTTTTATGTCAATCAGAAGACGAAAAAAAAATTCTGTTTTTCCTTCATGTCTACTCTTGTGGATGAGAGCATCCTTCAGAACAACGCCCTTCCCTATTTGCTGGAAGGAGATTTCAATGAAATAGAGGATGTTAAAAAGCTGATCCCTATTGCGGATGTCCAAGTTACAGATAAAAACGAGGACATTGAGATTAAATTGTTTAATGGATATGTCCTTTTGACCCTTGAGGATGAAGAGAAGTACTTTGCTTTTGTTGCAGCTCAAAAAGAGGTTGTCCGAACAGTTGCACAGCCTGAAGTAGAATTCAGTGTAATTGGCCCAAAGGAATCATTCGTTGAATCCATTGACCAGAACCTTAACATGATCCGGAAAAGGGTTCCTGTAAAAGAGTTAATCATCGAGAAATACACAGTAGGATCCATTTCCAAATCAGGAGTGGCCATCCTTTACATTGATGGCATTACCAATCAAGAAAACGTTCAAACTGTTGTTCAGCGGGTCAAAGAGATTGAGTTTGATGAAATCACCGATAGCTCCTATATCGTCCAGTTGATTTCTGATAATCAGAACTCTCCCTTTCCACAGCTTCTTGATACAGAAAGACCGGATCGGGTAGCGGCAATATTAGCGGAAGGGAAAGTTGCCATCCTTGTAGATGGTTCACCACACGCATTGATAGGACCCACAACTTTAGTAGAATTTTTCGGCTCATTCGAAGACTATTTCCTGAATTATCTATTGTCTTCTTTTTTCCGGCTGATTCGTTTATTCGCGGTTGCTTTCTCGATCCTGATCACGCCAATCTATGTCGCAACCTTGTCCTATCACTACGAATTAATTCCAAAGGACCTTTTAAGCACACTCATTACATCAAGAAGGGAGATTCCGCTCCCTCCTATACTTGAAGCGTTATTCCTTGAGCTGACGATCGAGCTATTGCGTGAGGCCGGAGCCCGGCTGCCAACAAAGGTCGGCCAGACAATTGGTATCGTGGGCGGTATCGTAATCGGGACTGCTTCTGTTGAAGCTGGACTGACTAGTAATGTCCTGCTGATTATTGTTGCCCTTGCCGCACTGGCATCCTTTACAACACCCGTATACCGGATGGGCAACACCATCAGGTTACTGCGTTTTCCTTTCCTGTTCTTCGCTGAACTCTGGGGGTTGCTTGGAATTGTTGTCTCTTTTTCCTTCCTGCTGACTCACTTGCTCAGACTGACATCGCTAGGAAGACCCTTTTTGGAGCCTTTGTATCCTCCAAGAATCACTGACTTCAAAGATGCGATCATCCGCCTGCCGTTTACAATGCAATACAATCGGCCACAATATTTGAGGACGGAAAACCCTGTCCGTTTCAACGAGAAGAAAGCTAAGGAAAAGAAGGACATCGATGAATGAGCATTGGAGGTTTTGATTAGTGCAGCAGCAAGTTCCCGAAAGATTGCAGGTTTCACCGTTTCTCGTTCTCTATTTAATCATGTCCATGCAAATCGGTATCGGGGTGCTTGGTTATCAGCGCATCATCGCAAAGGCTGCTGGCTATGACGCCTGGATTTCCGTTCTTGCTGCCGGCTTGAGTATCCATATCATCATTTGGATGATTTATAAAATTTGCGGTACAGTACAAGGTGATATTGTAGCTGCAAATGCATACGTTTTCGGAAAGAAGATCGGCAATGTTTTAAGTGTTTTGTTCATTGTTTACCTGCTTATTTTTGCCATGGCTGTTCTGCGCACATTTATTGAAGTCATTCAAGTTTGGATGTTCCCGGAGATCAAAGTGTTCTGGTATAGCCTTGTATTCATGATCCTGGCGATTTATATCGTTTTTGGCGGTTTCCGAACAGTGACAGGAATCGCTTTTTTCTGTATCGTTCTTCCAAGTTACTTGTTGCTGACCTTTGGTTTTGCACTGAAATACGCGGAGTTCAGCAACCTTTTGCCCATTTTTGATCATTCTATTAAAGAACTCGCTACCAGTGCCTATCATATGTCCCTAACTTATATTGGATTTGAAATACCCCTATTTTTCTATCCATTTATCAAAGACGCACCAAAATCCCAAAAATGGGCCCACCTTGGCGTACTTTTGACTACTTTCATTTATACCATCCTGGCGATCGTTACGTTCGCATATTTTTCAGAGGCTCAGCTGGCCAAATCCATTTGGGCGACACTGGAAATGTGGAAAATTGTCACCATGCCCTTCGTCGAGAGGTTTGAATATATTGGGATTGCCAACTGGAACTTGATTATCCTGCCGAATATCTGCATAGCGCTTTGGGGAGGCAGCATGATTTTAAAGAGGGCGTTTAAGCTTCGGCAAAGAAAAGGAGTCATTGTGTTGGCACTGATTTGCCTTGTTGCCGTTTGCCTTTTTGATACTCGCGCTAAAATCAATCTTCTTAATGATTGGACTGCAAAAATCGGTTTCGCTATGACCTATATTTATATTCCGATTTTATTTATCGCCACAATGATCGCCAAGAAGGTGAAAAGTAAAAATGAGAATGAATAAAGTATGTTTGTTAATAGCCGCGGTAACCATCCTTTCTGGTTGTGTTGAAAAAGAAATCATTGACGATGTTAATATTGAAATGGGCGTGGGATATGACATGGTTGAAGATGATAAAATTGAAGGCACCATTATGATTCCGATCTTTAACCCTGATAAAAATATCGGCAATTTCACTTTCTCCGCCAAGGCTTCAAGCAGCAGGGACCTCATCCAGGAAGTGCAGCGCAAGTCTGCCCAGCCAATAGTCACCGGTTCACTGGAAATTGCTTTGTTCGGTGAAGAAATCGCAAAAAAAGGAATTAGCGAGTTTTCTGATGCTTTTCAGCGCGATGCAAGTATCGGTGCAGGAGTATATTTTGCAGTAGCCGATGAATCGGCAAAGAGTATATTATCAGGAACATATGGCAACAGGGGCAACGCTGTCCACTTGTCCCGGCTGATTGAGCATAATATGGAAACACGGAATCTTCCAGTCACCAATATGCATCGCTATTTATTTGATCTCTATCAGAAAGGAAAAGACCCCCATCTCCCAATTCTAAAAAAAGTGGAGCCAGAGATCATTGATATAGTTGGAATTGCACTATTCAAAGAAGATAAGATGGTAACTGAACTTCCTACCGAGAAAATGTTTTTTTTCAAGCTTCTGACTGATAAGTTCAGCGAAGGGGCGTTCAAGCTGAAAGTGGATAAAGAGACTGTGGTCATTAAGGATTTGGATTCCAAACACAAATATAAATTGATAAAACGAGATCCATACACTGTGACTATTGAACTCAAAATTAAGGGCCTGATCCGTGAATATACCGGAGAAATTGTGACCCCAGCCATCATCAAGAAAATCGAAAAAGAATTTGAATATCAGGTCAACCAGGAATCCTCCGCCATGATAAAAGACTTCCAAGAGCGGGGCATTGACCCATTAGGATTCGGACATTTTATAAAAAGCAAAACAAGAGGCTTCGATTTTAAGAGATGGGAAGATGAATATAAAAATTTAACGGTCAATGTTAAAACAGATGTGATTATAACCGAAGTAGGGATTGTTGAATAAATGAAAGAGGGTTTCCCAGATGATAACGGGAAACCCTCTCTTTTTATGCAGATGTCGAGAACATGTATTTCTTATAATGGTACCTTATTGAAAAGATGAGGCTCACTGCGAGCATATTCCCCATCAAAGAGCTTCCTCCGTAGCTGATAAATGGCAACGGGATTCCCGTGATTGGCAAAAGGCCGATGGTCATTCCGATATTCTGGAATACGTGGAAGGTGATCATACTGATGACGCCTACACAAATATAGGTGTAAAAATCATTCTTCGTTTCCATGCCAATTTTGGTGATTTGGTAAATCAGCAGGAAAAACAAGCTAACGATGATGCTTGCTCCAACGAAGCCGAACTCTTCGCCGATGATACTGAATATGAAGTCAGTATGGCTTTCGGGCAGGTATACTTCCCTTGTGCCATAGCCCTTCCCGATCGTTTCACCTGAGCCGATGGCCAGCAGCGACCTTGTAAGCTGGAAGCCGGTGGTGCTCTGGTAATTATAAGGGTCAAGCCAGGAATAAATCCGGCCGAATTGGTATTCCTTCACCCCAAGATATTTTTCAAGAATCTCTGGCTTCCAGATCACAAAATAAAAGATGATCGAAATCAGTGAGATACCTGTTCCGAAAATCGGCACAAGGAGCTTCCAGGTGATGCCTGAGATAAAAATCATCCCCAGCATGATGGCGATATACACAAGCGATGTTCCCAGGTCAGGCTGCTGCATGACGAGCAAGAGCGGGACCATCGTGACAATACCGATTTTAATCAGGAGCCAAAAATCCGTTTGAATGGATTTAAGCCGATATTTCTGGTGGTGGTCGACAATCACTCTCGCAAGTGCCAGGATGATGAACACCTTCACCAGCTCTGACGGCTGCAGAGTACCCATTGCCGGCACTCTGTACCAGCTTTTTGCACCATTGATGACAGGAGCGATGGTGGAAGGTGCAATGATCAGACCTATCAGCAGGACCAGACCGAAGCCATAGGCATACCAGCTCAATTTTTGCAGCTGGTCCGAATCGAGCGTGATGACCGCGGCGATGATGCCCGCACCGATGATGTACCAGATGATTTGCTTAATCAAGAAAT
Source organism: Mesobacillus sp. S13 (assembly GCF_020422885.1). NCBI lineage: Bacteria > Bacillati > Bacillota > Bacilli > Caryophanales > Bacillaceae > Mesobacillus > Mesobacillus sp. S13. The sequence continues at coordinate 4,088,206 of NZ_CP084622.1, forward strand.
TGTCCGATCCATACTGCCCCGTCGTCTGAGCGCTGTAAATGGCCACGCAGCTTGACAGAAATAGTAAGATCAATATCGTTACCAGCCCGTAATCGAGCCGGGAATTCGTTTTTGGATTCGAAGTCATTTTTATTCCCCTTTTAAAATGAAGGCAGATTCCTACTGAGAACAAAGGTGTTATAAAGTAACCTTAAATGAAGAACTGTTCAATACTTCATTATATTTTTTTCGACAATAAATCACAACTTCTGACTATGAAATGGTTATTATTACATATCTAAAAATTTTTATTCAGGCAATTTGGCGGAGGGAAATGGATTTTGATGGATATGGATTGTCGTTCCTATTTCGATCTTATAGATTCCCCTAGGCTCTTCTTCCTTGGATTAATGTTTGCATTGGAGTCAGCTATAAATTGCGTGCATAGAGATGGGACATGTTTCATAGCTTTGTAAGGGACAAAGTCTTTGAAAAAGTGGGGATTCTGTATGCTATCAAAAATTGAAGCTTTCATCCTTGGGATTATCCAGGGCCTGACTGAGTTTTTGCCGATCAGCTCTACCGGCCATCTTTATCTGGGCAGAAATTTGTTTGGCCTTGAGGAGGCGGGCCTGCTGCTCGATACGATGCTTCATGTAGGTACGCTGCTGGCAGTATTTGTGTTTTATAGATACGAATTCATCAAGATTTTGAAAAATCCGTTTGGGAAGCTGACCTTCCTCCTAGTTGTCGGTACGCTGCCGGCTGTTGTTGTCGGTTTGCTCTTCGAGGATTACTTTGATGAGATCTCCAAAACCGGTGTGACGATTGGCTGGGAATTCCTGATTACTGGGACTCTGATGTGGTTTGCGGACTCGATCAAAAATGGCCGTAAAAAGATGGATGATATCAGTTATACAGATGCGCTCGTGATTGGCAGCTTCCAGGCAGCGGCGATTTTTCCGGCGATTTCCCGTTCGGGCTTGACGATTGTCGCGGCGCTCTGGCGAAAGCTCGATCGCGAGACTGCTGCCTACTTCTCTTTCCTGCTTTCAACACCTGCGATTCTTGGCGCAATCGTGTTACAAGGAAAAGACCTTTTCAGCGGCGGAAGTGAGACGATTTCAATCCAGGCACTGTTGATTGGCATTATTTCAGCTGCGATTTTCGGTTATATCGCAGTAAAATGGATGATCGGCTATCTGAAAAATCATTCTTTGAAGCCATTTGCGATTTATGTATGGATAATGGGGCTGGTTGTGCTGTATTTTCAGTATACAGGGCAGTTCTAAATAGCGGGAATTTGGATTTTATAGCGAGTTTTATTTTTTTTATAGCGACTTTGACTTTTTTATAGCGACTTTTTCTTTTTTATAGCGACTATTTCTTTTTTATAGCGAGTTTTCCGTTTTTATAGCGACTTCACAGTTTTTATAGCGAAATGGAATTTTCCGCTGATTTTTTCCAGTTGAATTCATTCAGCACTCACTAAAAATGCACACCATTCACAAAATGGTGTGCATTTTCCATTCTATTAGCAGCCGCCGTCTCCGCCCATCAGGACAAGACCTTCACGGTACTCGTCATATTCAAGTGCCATACCTTGAGTATAGTCGACGATATTGGATTCGATTGCGACTTGGATTTCATTAATTACGATTACATGATCATCTTCTTCCGGCTCCTCCAGAGCCAGACCAATCTGCGGGCCTCCTCAGCCAAAGCCGCCGAAGTATACGCGGATACCTTCTGCGTTACGCTCAGCGAGGATTTCTTTTAAAATGTCGCGCGCTTTATCTGAAATCTGCATTCTCCCTTTTCCTTTCTACATCAATTCTGTCTAGTGCTTAGTTTACCATGGTATCAATAATAAATACACAATACTGCCCGGAGTATTTTGTGAAGGTTATAATTGGAAAAAATGAGTCTCTCCAGCTTTAATTGTGAACGATTTGTGATTAAAACATGACGAAACTAAACAAAACTTAACAAAACCAAACAAAAAAGCATACCCATCTACTGAATATTCTATTATATTTAGTTTAGGATGAAAAGGAGGGAAACCATTTGCAAATCTACACTCCAGATGAAATTGCTTCCATGCTGAAAATCTCAAAGAATACTGTCTATGAGATGATTAAGCGCGGCGATCTTGCAGCCTTCAAAGTCGGCAATAAAATGCGAATTGAAGAAAGTGAGTTTGAAAGATATAAAGCTAGCATGTCCGCAAACCCGATGAAAACGCAGGAATCAAAGGCGGCGGCCCAGCATTCATTACAGCTGGCAGGAAGCCATGATTTTTTCGTAGAACAACTAGTAAAGTACATAGCGTCTGAAGGAACAGGGCTATCCATCACCCCCTCCTATATCGGCAGTCTTGAGGGATTGATGATGCTCTATCGTGGCAGCGCAGACATTGCAGCTGTCCATCTGCTCGATCCCGCATCACAGCAATACAATCTTCCCTTCATCCGCCAGCTGTTTGTCCATGAGCCGATTACGGTAATGAGACTTGCATCCAGGGAGCAGGGCTTGATTGTTGCAAAAGGCAATCCAAAAAACATCACCGGAGTCAAAGACCTTGCAAGAAGTGATGTCAAAATCATCAATCGGCAAAAAGGGGCCGGAACACGCTTCCTGCTCGATTCCTTCCTGGCCAGTGAAAAACTGGAGCCCGCAGCAGTGAATGGATATGAAAATGAAGAATGGACTCACCTAGGGGCAGCAGCCCATATCACCCGAGGAACAGCAGATGCTGCCTTCGGAATAAGATGCGCAGCAAGCCAGCTTGGTCTCGACTTCATCCCGCTAACAAAAGAACAGTTTGATCTAGTGTTCCGCTGGACACCCGGAAACAGGGAAGCTCTCCAGCATTTGATCGATTTAATCCAGCTCACCAATTTCAAAGACAGCATTGCAGACCTTGATGGCTATGATGCTGAGGAGTTCGGAAGAATCATTTACGGAAATCACTTATCGGAGGCATAAGCATGAAACTCAAACATTTAATCTCACTTGTACTTGTACTAATGTTCGCTTTTGTAACAGGCTGTTCTGATTCAGCAACAAAAGAAGCTGAAAAAGACCCAGAAACCAAAACAGAAAAAACCGATTTGATCCTTGCTACCACTACAAGTACTCAGGACAGTGGGCTGCTTGATGTCCTGAAACCTGATTTTGAAGAAAAAAATAATTACAACCTTAAGATCATTGCAGTAGGTACAGGACAGGCACTTGAGATGGGTACACGCGGTGAAGCGGATGTCCTTCTCGTCCATGCTCCTGCAGCGGAAGAAGAAATCGTGAAAAGCGGCGATGCCATCAACCGACAGAAGGTCATGTACAATGACTTCATCCTTGTTGGACCTGCTGAAGATCCAGCGAAGGTAAAAGGCTTATCAGTTCCTGAGGCATTGACAAAAATCACTGAATCGAAAGCGTCATTCGTTTCCCGCGGTGATGATTCCGGCACTCATAAAAAAGAACTTGCTCTATGGAAAGATTCTTCACTAGATCCGAAAACCCTGGGTGATTCATACATTGAGGCTGGACAGGGCATGGGTGCGACACTGCAGATCGCTTCTGAAAAAAAGGGCTATACCTTGACAGACAGAGCTACCTACCTCGCCCAGAAAAAGAATATGCCTGACACTGACATTTTGGTAGAAGGTGACGAGAGCCTGCTGAATATTTATCATGTTATGCAAGTGAACGACGAAAAACATGATAAAGTAAATGCAGAAGGTGCAAAGGCATTTGTTGAGTACATGGTTTCAGATGATACAAAGAAGATCATCAAGGAGTTCGGTGTGGACGAATACGGCCAGCCATTGTTCTTCCTTTTTGAATAATAATACTAGATTCGTTTATTAGACTAAATTCGAAAGAAAGCCTGATTGCCTATGGAACTTTTACTAGAAGGGTTAAAAAAAGCGATAGAGATGATCTTATCGGGAGATCGGGAAATTTTCGAGATTACTTTGCTTACCCTGAGAGTCTCGATTAACGCTGTTTTGATCAGTACATTGATCGGCATTCCGGCTGGGATGTTCCTTGGACTTGCCCGCTTTCCAGGCAGGAAGTTCATCCTTGCCCTGGTCAATATTGGCATGGGCCTCCCTCCTGTCGTCGCTGGTCTGTGGATCACTCTTTTCCTATGGCGATCTGGTCCGCTAGGCGATTTTGCCTGGCTTTACACACCTACAGCGATCATCATGGCCCAAATATTAGTGTCTCTGCCAATCGTTACAGCGTTAACAAGTACGGCCTTCCAGCAGATCAATCCGAAGTTGATTTTGCAGGTAAAAGCGCTGGGCGCAACGAAAATGCAGCTTTACTGGATCTTGATGAAAGAGGTAAAGCTTGCGATTCTTGCAGCCATCATCGCCGGGTTCGGGAGGGTCATCGCAGAAGTAGGAGCCGCAATGATGGTTGGCGGCAATATCAGCGGTGAGACGAGGATCCTGACGACCTCGATTGTCATGGAAGTATCGAAAGGCAACTTTGACATTGCCCTCGCGCTTTCATTCATTCTGATGACTCTGGCATTTATCATTACGTTTACTCTGACTTATTTACAGCAAAGGAAGCGGAGCCTATGACCCCACTGATTACTGTGAAAAACCTGGAAGTAAGAGCAGGCAGGAAAAGTCTGCTGTCCATCCTCCACTTTGAAATTCAAGTCGGAGAAGTCCTTGGAATCATGGGTCCGAATGGTGCCGGGAAGAGTACTTTCATCAAAGCATTGTCGCTTCTGGAAAAGCCAACTCAAGGAGCGATTTTCTTCAAGGGCCAAGATATCTCTAATGACTTGACTCTTGAGATGCGCAGGAAATTCGCTGTCGCGATGCAGCAGCCGCTGCTTCTAGACACAACCGTTTTTCAAAACGTCGCAATCGGCTTGAAACTAAGAAATCTTCCACGTACAGAAGTAAAACAGAAGGTTGCATACTGGCTCGATAAATTCCAGATCAGCCATCTCGCAAAAAAGCAGGCCGTCCATCTGTCCGGCGGCGAGGCTCAGCGTGTCAACCTTGCGAGGGCAATGGTTCTGGAACCCGAAGTCCTATTTCTCGATGAACCCTTCTCTGCACTTGACTTCCCCACGAAGGTGCAGTTATTGAAGGACATCAAGTCGATCATCGAGCAGACGAAAACGACTACGGTCTTTGTCAGCCACGATTTAATGGAACTGAAATACCTTGCCGGAACGCTGGCGATCCTAATGGATGGCGAGCTCAAACAAACCGGTCCCACAGAGGAAGTGTTGTCATCCCCCAACGCATCTGCTTCCACTTTTATAAATGACTGGAAAAGTCTTCTCAATTAGTTGCAAACAGCATGGCAAAGCGCCCATGCTGTTTTTTCGTGGCTGGAATAGCCTTTTCATTGGATGGCTGAAAGCCAATCATTTTTTTGTTGGAATAGCCTTTTCAATTGGTTGATGTATGGTTGAAGAAACCATGCTGTTTTTTTAAAAGGAAATCCCTCTCTTTTGTCTAATTACTACTTTATAAAACCTTCAAAGGAGTCTGCTTACATGGAAATGAATACGGATTTTACAACTCACAAGCAAATGGCGATTGATTTGTTCAACCTGACCTGGGATCTGATCGAGAAACAGGATCGGACGGAAAGTGATGATGATACCATGCTTTATGCGGCAATGTCTTCACGCTACCATTGGGGACTTGTCGGCACGCCGCTGAACTTTGCCCGCGGGGAATGGCAGATCTCAAGAGTGTATGCGATACTTGGGAGAAGCGAGGCTGCCCTCCACCATGCGAGGAAATCGGAGAAACTTTGTCGGGAGCATGACCTTGGCGAATTTGACCTCGGTTTTGCTTATGAGGCGATCGCGCGTGCATATGCCCTGTCAGGAGACGCTGCCGACCAGGAACGATATATGAATCTCGCGCTTGAAACTGCTGAAAAGGTAGAAACGGAAGCCAATAGAAGCTGGCTCTTGAAGAATATTCATTCAGTCAGCTCAGGATTCATACCAGTGTAAAAGCCAGATTACGAACAGAAGTTTACATAAAGGAGAATTAAAAATGGAATACGCAATCGTAACAGGTGCCTCAAAGGGACTTGGAGCATCTGCAGCACAAGAATTCATCTCAAAAGGAATCTCTGTCATATCCGTTTCCAGAAGTGAAAATATTGATTTGAAACAGAGTGCTGGGGTCAGCTATAAACACTATAGCTGCGACCTTTCTTCTGCACAGCAGGTGCAAAGCGTCTTCGCAAACATCTGCGAGGAAGTTTTTCAACATGCTGAAAATGTATATGTTATCAATAATGCTGGAGTGATTGAACCGATTGATATAGCCGGAGAACTGGATGCTGCTTTAGTTCAGAGAAATATCCAGGTGAATTTGTCGGCACCGATCCTGATCAGTAATTTATTTTTACAAAAAGCAAAGGAAACTGGGGCCAGAGTCATCATCGCAAATGTAACTTCCGGTGCAGGAGAGCGGCCGATCCAAGGCTGGAGCATTTATTGCAGCACAAAGGCCGCTGTCAATATGTTCACGAAGACTGCTGGCCTTGAGCTTGAGAACAGCGGAAGCAGCAACAAGGTCATTGCCTTCAGCCCGGGGATCATGGATACTGACATGCAGGTAACAATCCGTTCTTCATCGGAGGAGGCATTCGCTGACGTGGATACTTTCAGGAACTACAAAGAAAGCGGCAGTCTCCGCAGTCCCGATACTGTTGCCGGGGCGCTTGTCAAACTTGTATTAGCTGATCATCTCGATAACGGGAAGATTTATAATGTGAATAACTTATTATGATTAGGCTGTTTTCGTAAACTATCCACGCAAAAACCGTCCGATAACAACGGCGAAGGTTCCCTCCTTCGCCTTTTTGTTCTTCTGCTCTGTTTCTGGATACTTTTTTAGTATGATGAAGGTAAGATTAATCATGGGAGTGTCATAAATGGATCGGATTTCTTTTAAGATCGGGACAGTTTTTTTCATAACGATACTGCTGGTCGAAGGTGTTCTGTTTTATTACCTTCATTCTTCTATCATCCATTCAAGAATTGACGAGGAGCTGGCTTCCCTGCAAACGCGCGGCAATAACCATCGTGATATTCTTGAAACTTCCTATAGTCAGGAAACCATCCACCACATCACGACTATGGAATCGCGGACGGACACCCATGTCATTATCACTGACCAAACAGGTGAGGTCGTGTCTTCTTCGGTTCCAACCGATGATTCAATGCAAGAAATCATCACGGGTACACCAGATGATGTTCCTCGAACTGGCTTGGTCTTGGAAAATGACTGGAAGGATAAGCAATATATAGCGTCTGTCAGTCCTTTGGAGAACAGCGGGGCTGTTTATATGTTCAAGAACACTGAGCGGGTCCAAAGCTTGATAACCAAACTGAACAAGCACTTCTGGCTTGCCGGAATCCTCCTGCTTGTTTCAATGGCGGTGATCATCCTTTTCCTATCAAGATTCATCACCAAGCCTGTAATTAAAATGAATGAAGCGACTTCAAAAATTCGTCAGGGCGACTATTCTGTTACGCTGCCTCGAGGTGGAAACGATGAATTGGGCGAGCTTTCAGAGTCAATCCAGGTACTGGCCGATGACCTTAGCCACATGAAAAGGCAGCGCAATGAGTTCCTCGCGAGCATTTCCCATGAATTACGGACACCTCTCACCTATATAAAAGGATATGCAGACATCGCGGCGAAAGCAGGAACAACATCTGAGGACAGAAGTCACTATCTGCAAATTATCCATGAAGAGGCAACGAAGCTTTCGGGTCTCGTCAAAGGGTTATTCGACCTTGCAAAAATGGACGAGAACACATTTACCATCCAAAAAGAAACGGTAGAGCTTTGTGAGTTCATGCGTGGCATTCACTCGAGGTTGGCTCCTTCTTTTAACGAAAAAAATATTGCGCTTAATTTAGTCTGTCATGGGGAAGTCTATATCGAGGCTGACCCGACCCGCTTTGAACAAATCATCATCAATCTGCTGGACAATGCAAGAAAGTATTCTGAAGCAGGTACTGCAACTTCGATGACGGTTTTCAAAAAAAGCGGCAAAGTTCAGATCATCGTGAAGGATGAAGGAAAAGGCATCCCTGAAGAGGACCAGTCCTGGGTTTTTGACCGCTTTTACCGGGTGGACAAATCTCGGTCAAGTGCTTTAGGGGGTTCAGGTCTTGGACTAGCGATTGTAAAGGAGCTCGTGGAAGCGCATGGCGGAAAAATCACACTCAGCAGCAAGCTTGGCAAGGGCACAACTTTCGAAATTATTATTTGATTGGTTTTAAAATCGTGAAACATGGAATACATAACTAGAGGGGTGATGTCATTGAAACAAGTTAATTCACTGGTGGAAATTGTTGAAGCTGTAAAGGAAGATAGCAATGATCATAAGATTTTACTCAATCAGCACGAAACCTCGCGCTCCGCAGTCACATTGGGTGATGAAGACACAGAATCAGGAACGAGGCTCCACATGAAAGCAGTGCTGGACAATTCACTCTACTACTCAGAAGTCTTCACCGACGACACGTTGTATGAAGAAGCAAACGAACTAATACAAGAACTGAAAAGTCTCGCAGAGGTTGAATTGGTCAGCGAGGAAGAGATTGATGTGTTAATTGAAAAATGATTCAAAAGGCAGCCTTTTTTTGAGGGCTGCCTTTTTTTAATTTTCAGTGCCCGAACAAATGGTGGAAGAGCCTTAAAGGGAACGCAAACAGGATTTCAGTGCCCAAACAAATGGTGTACTCTGATGAAAGGGAACGGAAACGGGATTCAGTGTCCTAATGAGTGGTGGAAAGGCCTGAAATGGATTTGGAGTTCTAAAGTTTTTAAATTTTACATATTGCCACCCTTTAACCGGGAAAACTAGCTTTGTACTCACTTTTAAGGAGGGCTTACAATGACGAAGAAGTTCAATAAAGGCAGCAACAACCAAAATTCTCCCAAGCTTGGAAACCAGATGGCGGAGTTTTCCGGTGAATTGACAAGCGGCGACAACAGCAAGGGAAACAAGCGCAACAAAGACCAGAGCGATAAAACAGACAGACATCATTAGGATGGGCTTTTGCAAAGAGAAGCCTCCAAAAGGGAAAGCCGGCAAATCAATGCCGGCTTTTAGTCCATTTCAGTCAGGATGGCTGTCTGGTTATTCAGGTTTGCAGGGTCAATTCCATCGCTTTCGTTTTCATCGTAAAAAGCTTCTTGTAGCTTCATGTTCGCTTCTGCTGTTTCCAGTTGTTCTTTTTCTGAAACTGGGCTGGCAGGCTTTGCGTGCGAATCAATATTTACATACTTATCCTTATCCATGTTGCATCCCTCCTGAAGTTAGTATCAGCCTTGGACTTTACTTTTACCCGGATAATGGCTGATCGAACTTAAAAAATCAGGAATTATCTTTGGACAGAGGCTGCCATCCGGACATACGTATGCCGCTTGCCGCGGACGACGATCGAATAGGCCAAGATGTTCTCCGGCAAAGCGATGCCCGCTGCCCCGGCGTCCCCGATATGGTAGAGGTCGGCACCCGCCATCTTGCTGTTCAGCGCGATTTGTTTGATGGTTTGTTCATCCGCCCCCTCCTGGCTTGTACCTGTCGTCAGAATTGCGAGCGCTCCATTTTGGTGGACGAGGTCAACCAGCTTTGCCGTCTTTTCTACCGTAAAGCCTGGAACTGTGCCTGGAGATGGAATCAGGATGATGTCGGCACCTGCCTCGACAAAGCTTTGCAGAGTTTCTTCCGTCATCATCGAACTGCCCGTCTCTCCTGCGACCCCAGCTCCATGCATTTTGCCTGCAATAATCAATCCATCAGGACCGAATGCCGCTCTGGCTTTCTCAATCGACTTCGTAATCTCGGTATTGGTGACGCCTGTTTTGGGATTGCCTGTCAAGCAGACGAAATCGAAGCCAAGTTCCGTCGCTCTTTTAAGCGAAGCATCGGTAGCAAGTCTTCCTGCCGGCAGCTGTTGCAGCGCTTCAAGCTTGTCCGCCTGGAGGTCGACCGGCTCAAGGTTCAAGCCAATAGGACGGCCGACCAGCTTTTTTAATTGGGTGATCACTTCCGATGGTTCTGTTTCTGGCAAGCTTTCAATCGCAGGGTTCATCACATCGAAAAAGTTGAGCAGAATCAGGTCGGCTCCGAAGGCCGCTGCCAGTTCCGCGTTCGTCACGGCAGGATAAAGCGGCGAGAACACCCCTATCACCTCAGATAAAATCGTTCTTCCCTCCGAAGCAATGATTGCCTTTTTCAAATCCTGTCCTGTCATTTGTTCAAAATCTGATGCCGTGCAGTCAAGCAGTCGTTTCATGAAAATATCCCTCCATTTATGTAAGCTCCGTTTTCTGCTCTAAGACCTATCTGTGTAAAAAAGACCTGGCGGTGAATTGCCGCCAAGTCTGTCTTTCTTATTTCCGCTTCATTTCATTGGCCAAAAACTCCACATCGGTTCCAACAATGACTTGAAGGTCTGTTTTATTCAGTTTCAATACGCCTTTTGCACCGAGGCGTTTCAGTTCTGGTTCATTTACTTTTGCCATATCATCGACTTTCAAACGAAGGCGTGTTACGCAATTGTCGAGGTCCTTGAGATTGCCTTTGCCGCCTAATGCTGCAAGGTAATGTTCTGCAAGCTCTGCGTAATTGCCTTTTGAAGCACCGCTTTCCGAAAATTCTCCCTCTACCTCTTCTTCACGACCTGGAGTCTTGAGGTCAAGCTTGATGATCAGGAAGTAGAAAATCACGAAATACAACACTGCGTAGACAAGGCCGACACCGAGCAGCAGCAATGGCTTTTGGGCGATGCCATAGTTCAGCACAAAATCGATCGCACCTGCCGAGAACCCAAAACCATGGTGAATATCAAGCATGTAGGTAATGGACATGGCCAAACCTGTCAATACGGCGTGAATTCCATAAAGGACAGGAGAAAGGAACATGAACAAGAATTCAATAGGTTCGGTAATACCAGTCAGGAATGATGTGAAGGCTAATCCTAAAAGCGCTCCGGCAGTAGCCTTTTTGCGCTCCTTTTTCGCAGCGGCAATCATTGCGAATGCTGCAGCTGGAAGACCGAACATCATGACTGGGAAGAAACCATTCATGAAGATTCCGGCTTTCGGATCACCTGCGAAGAAACGGTTCAAGTCCCCTTTTACAATTTCCCCGGCCGCATTCGTGAATTCACCGAACTCAAACCAGACAAGTGTGTTCAGAACATGGTGAAGGCCCATTGGGATCAATAAACGATTCAAGAAACCGAATACACCTACCCCTACTGCACCTGCGCCAACAATCCATTCACCGACGTTGTTGATGCCTGCCTGGATTGGCGGCCAAACATAACCGAAAATTCCTGCTAGGACAATCATCACCAATGAAGTTATGATGGGAACAAAACGTTTTCCGCCGAAGAAACCGAGCCAGTCCGGCAGCTTAATATCATGAAAACGATTGTAGAGCAAACCGGCAATGACCCCGGATAAAATCCCGCCAAGCACCGCCATATTGATTTCCTCATTGACAGCGCCTGCCCCCTTGGTCAATACAAAGTAACCAATTGCACCAGCTAGCCCGGCCGCGCCGTGCCCATCCTTCGAAATTCCGACTGCCACACCAATCGCGAATAATAATGCAAGGTTGGCAAAAATCGCGTCACCTGCTGCAGAAATAAAAGCAATATCCAATAAGTCCGGCTGCCCAAGTCGCAGCAATAATGCAGCTGCAGGTAGAACGGCGATGGGAAGCATCAATGCCTTCCCGATTCGTTGTAAAAATCCTAGCATCGTCAACACCTCTTCCATTAAAATGATAAGCGCTTACATTTTTCAGGGAATCTTGTAGAAATTTGTAAACACATCCAGTTTAACACTTCGACTATCTAAATAACATCCTGAAAATTGACTATTTTTACTTTTCAGACTATAAAAACCGACGCTCCCTTCTTAAGCTGTCGCCCTGACAATCGGACAGGACTGATAATATAGCTTATTCGGTTTTTTTTATAAAATTCCATTCAGCGATAGAGGACTTTGAAGACATGAAAAAACCTGCATTCCTGCAGGTTATTGTTACTCTTATAAAGCCTTTGTAATTCGTGAGCAGCGGTCCAGCCGTGAATACCTGACAATACCCATGACGGCTCCGGCAATCTCCACTACCTCACCATTGTTCATCACAGGCATGAGGGAAATAGCGTATGTATTTCCGCCAATTTCGATTTCAAAAACAATCTTCTCATTATTTTTCCAGACACAGTCATAGTACTTTTCGACTCTTCCCGCCTTTTCGGGCAGGAATTCCCCAATCGTCTTGCCATTGATTTCATTCGGGGTGAAGCCTAGGTCATCCAACAGCCCGCCTCCAACAATGTGGTGGATGAAATCATTTCCCTGCTTTGACAGCTTGAAAATGATCCCATAGTGACTCTGAATCATTTCTTCGGTCTGCCTCCATATCTTTTCAGAAGGATCCTTCAGGAAGCTGTCATCCGCAAGCGTTGAGAAGTAGAAGCCCCTCATGATGAAAAAGTAGCCAAGCGCCTTGTATAGATGACCAGTAAAATTGTCGATATCATAGACGCTCTGGTAAATCGTGAACACAAGCTCGGACAGGAACAGGAATGTAAATGCCAGACCTACGTATAAGTGCTGGCCGTTTTTACCTTCATTATAAAAGTAAAGCGATATGACAATGGAGATGAAATGAAGGAAACTGACACCGTACTCGATGAGATTTTTCAATATGGTGGTCCCTTTGCCTTCAATGACTAGCAGCGGAAGGCTTTGTTCATACTTAAAAAACAAGAACATCAGGATAGCTATGATCGCCATGCAAATGGCAAGACAGCTTCGTCTCCGATCCTTCTGCAGCCTGCGTTCCGGCAGGACAAGGACAAGCACCATCATCAATGATTCGATGATACGCGCTGAAACCCAGAACCATGTTGCCTTCGCGATCGAACTTTCAGTTATGAAAAAGGGCATGCCTTTGAATGTCAGTGTGTGCAATAAATCGAGCGTCCCGACAATGAAAAATAAAAAGCTCAGCAACAGGATTCTTCGCGATTTCGAGAAGCCAAATACTTTCCAACCGTATGCAAAGATCGAAAAAGAAACAGCAATACTGAAAAATTCCAGAATCGTATGGATGGCCAGATAGTTTTCAGGATTCAAATAAGAGGAAAGGTCAGCATGATAGAGATGGATCAGCATCAAAAGCATGACCGCCGCTACAATATAAAAAAGAAACCTTCCCTCCGACATGCTCTTACCCATTTTGCCCACCTGCTTAGGGAGAATATAGTTACCTTAATTATAAGCACCATCGATACCCCCTGCTCTGCGTACATATAACTGTTTTGTGAATATTGACAATTCAAGTCAAATACATACATGGGTTTTGCTATTTTTCTTTTATTCGGTAAAGTGGTAGTTAGATATTTTTGAAGGACGTGTAATCATGAAAATAAAAGAACTTTTACCTCGCTATAGCTTGCCAGTCTTCAAAGGCATTGCGTTAACCCTGGTTCTGGCATTGGCTGCTCGCATGATCGCAGGCCTTCCATTCTTCGCGATTATGGGCCAGCTTGTCATCGCCATCATATTCGGAATGCTATGGCGGGCCTCTATTGGAGTGAACAGCGGACTCTTGGAAGGTGCCTCCTATTCCAGCAAAAAACTGCTTCGCCTTGGAATCATCTTGCTCGGATTCAGGCTGAATCTTTACGATATTTATAATGCCGGAACGACGGTATTTTTTATCGCATTCGCGAATCTAACCTTTGCCTTGCTGGTCGTCTATTTGCTGAGCCGGATGTTCAAGGTCGAAAAAAGGCTTGGCATCCTGACTGCCTGCGGAACAGCGATTTGCGGAGCGGCAGCTGTCGTTGCTATAGCACCGGTCATCAAGGCAAATGAAAAAGAGACGGCCGTTGGGGCAGCAAATGTTGCTGTGCTTGGAACGACTTTCACCATCCTTTATACTTTGATCTTCTCGTATCTTGACTTTAATGCGCTGGAATACGGTGTTTTTGCGGGCGGTACCCTGCATGAAATCGCCCATGTCGTCGCTGCAGCCGACCCGGCTGGCCAGGCCGCGCTCGACCTTGCCATTATTGTAAAATTGACCAGGGTTGCCTTGCTGGTACCGGTTGCGATCTTAATAGGATACCTGATCCAAAGGAAGGAAAGCAGTGATGCCGGTCAAAAAATGACGCTCGCAAACCTCCCGATCCCCTGGTTCATCCTTGGATTCCTTGCGGTTAGTGCGTTTAATACTTTAGGAGTTGTCAGCGATAGTGCTGCTTCAGCACTCGTAAGCCTCGCCTATTTGCTGATCGGCATGGCAATGGCAGGACTCGGGTTGAATGTCGACTTTAAATCATTCAAGCAAATGGGCGGAAAGGCCTTGTCGGCTGGTTTGGCTGGATCTGTGCTGCTTTCGTTGTTTGGGTATTTGTTAGTTCGGATTTTTGTCTAGTTGTCCTCTATTTAAAATAGGCCATCCGTTGATGGCCTATTTTTTAAGGATTTTTTTATCAAATCAATCAAGACTTTAACTATTCCACTCGCATACTCTGTTTTCATCTGACTCTCTCCAAAATTACTCCTGTGACCTTATTTTCATAACATATAAATTCTATGTTCATGTTTTTTTCCTTATCAAAATATCCGATGATCCTGGCACCTTGTTCAAATCTTTCGTAGTAATCTTCACCATATGAATGTTGCACATTCTCTGCAGCATCACCAATTTTTATTTTTTTGGCAGTTTGAAACTTCCGATTGAAATAATAGCGATTAACCTGTTGTTTAATGACTCCAAATTCTATCCCATCGTAAGTCAGATATTTTGCATTTTCTATTTCTGTGACTTCATTTGGTGATCCGAAAATATTCATTATCTCTTTTTCGTTAGAACTTAATGAGATAGATTTAACATTTTCTTCTGATAGATCAACACTTTTCGCGCTGCTGTAAAAGTCCATTTTGTCTTTGGAAAAGGGATCGCATGCTGTTAACAATATAATGGTAATTGCAATAAAACTAAGTATTCTAGGTCTCATATACTTTTCACTGCTCCTCATCATATAAAGTAATCCTATGTACATAGGATTACTATGTATAAGAGTATACCTATTCGTTTATTTTTTCAACATTATTTTCCAATAGAAGCATTAAATTTAATGAACATCCATTTAACTCTAAAAAAAAGCAGCTGCCTTGCTGCTTCATTAATGCCTATAAAACATCCCATTGATGATATTGAGAAGCTCGTTTGGATGACGCTCCTCCCGCTCGTTAGCGTACAAATAATGCACTAGTTCATAAAGTTTTATCTGAAGATTTTCCATTTTATCGGTATTTTTTCACCAAATCGAGAGTCTTCAACAATTTTCGTAGAGAAAGATAAAAAGCGGGGCACTGGCCGCCGCTTTCAATCCTGCTAATCTATAAAAATCTTCCCAGGGTTCAGGATTCCGTTCGGATCAAGCGTTTTCTTGATTGATTTCATGACTTCATAAGCAGCGCCGTGCTCGAGTCGCTGGTATTTTGCTTTGCCAAGACCGACACCATGTTCGCCGGTGCAGGTGCCGCCTCGCTTCAGGGCATAATGGACGATTTCTTCATTAATCCGTTCGCCATCTTTTACTTCCTCAGGATTTTCCTTGTCGATCAGCAGCAACACGTGATAGTTGCCGTCGCCGACATGGCCAACGATCGAGCCTTCAATGGAAGATGCATCAATGAGCTCGCGGGTATGCAGAATCGCACCGGTTAATTCAGATATCGGTACACTAACATCCGTCAACATGATGCTTTTCTTGCCGGCTGTGTGTTTATAGGCGTACAAAAGATTATGTCTTGCTTCCCAAAGCTGGTTGCGTGCTTTTGAGTCCGCCTCAAATTGGAAGTTGTAGCATCCGTGATCCTTTAAGATCTCAGTAGCAAACTCCACATCCTGAGCCAGTCCTGCCTCGTTGCCGTGGAATTCCATGAACAGCGTCGTACTTTCCTCGTACTTCGTTTCCATGTATTGATTTACTTTTTTCACCGACTGCGCATCAACGAATTCAATCCGGGCCACCGGTATGCCTCCCGCTAAAATGCCAACCACGGCATCAACAGCCTTTTTCACAGATGGAAAAACGGCCCGGGCTGCGGTAACTGCCTCTGGAATGCCATATACCTTCAGCGTAAGCTCCGTGATGACCCCAAGCGTACCTTCCGAGCCGACAAACATGCCGTTCAGGTGGATACCTGAAGAAGACTTGGCGGCCAGGCTGCCGGTATGGATGATGTCACCGTTCGCCAACACCACCTCAAGATCCCTGACCTGGTCGCGCATGATGCCGTACCGCACTGAAGTTGTGCCGCTTGCATTCGTAGCGGCCATCCCGCCAAGCGTCGCATCCGCTCCAGGATCGACGGTAAAAAACAAGCCATACTTTTTCAGTTCCTTATTCAGGATCGACCTTGTGACTCCGGGCTGTACTTTTACTAGGAAGTCGCTTTCCTTCACTTCCAGGACCGCATTCATTTGCGAAAGGTCTAACGAAATCCCCCCGTTCACCGGAATGACATGCCCTTCCAGACTCGTCCCCAAGCCAAAGGGTACGACAGGAATTTTCCGCTCGTTCGCAAATTTCAATACCTTGCTGACATCTTCTTTGCTCCGGGGAAAAACCACGACATCTGGCAGGCGTGGTTCATGATAAGACTCATCCCGGCTGTGAAGCTCCAAAACCGTTTCATTAATCGTTACCAGCTCTTCATCTATGACTCTCTTTAATTCATCTATGTAGCCTGCCAAGTCAATCTCCCCTTTTAAAAAAATGTTATGAACCCAGGTTTCTCGCTTTACTCTTACACGATCATAAGTCAGGTACACAGGAATCTTGCATAATATGATATTGCTTTTACACTATCGTCCATTAGGAACCCAGGTATCTTGCACAACAGGATATTGCTTTTACACTATCGGCCATTAGCAACCAAGTATCTTGCATAATAGGATTTTGCTTTTACTGTATCATCCGTTAGGAACCCAGGTATCTTGCATAATAGGATTTTGCTTTTACTGTATCATCTGTGCCATGGACGAGCACCCTCCCATCCTGGAAAATGACCATGGTGATATCTTCATCCGGCATGAAGCGGAGCAAAAATGGATTGCCTTTGACCTCACCATTATTTTTCAGGCGGCCGGCGAGCTTCTCCAGGTCCTGTTTCGTTTTTTGCCGCGGGTTAATCTGGATGGTGTTCCGTCCGCATAAGGATGCATAGTTAATTTGCTGGTGTGAGGAGCGGTCCAAGAATTCGTAATTGTGGTGAACGCATGCCGGGCATTCTGGATTGCGTCCCTGGCTGACGTCCATCTGCAAAAAGGAGTTGTACCAAATATCCATCTGCTCAAGATTCGGGTTCGACTCTGCCCCCACAAGCAGCTTGAGTGCTTCGACCGCTTCAAAGGATCCAATAATATCCGTAATCGGCGAAAGGACCCCGATGCTGTCGCATGTCTCACCCAACCCAGCAGGAACCGATGGGAACAAGCATCTGTAGCAAGGTGTTTCCCCCGGTTTGATGGCAGCGAACATCCCTCTTGAGCTGACAGCACCCCCATACACCCACGGAATTCCGTGCTTGACGGCAACATCATTTATTAGATAGCGGGCCATGAAGTTATCGGTTCCATCGACAATCACATCAAAGCCTGCAAGCAGGTCCTCGGCGTTGTCGAGCGTTAAATCTGCAATAACTGCCTCCACTTTTACTTCTGAATTGATCTTTTTCAGCTTTTTCTCAGCGGCGATGACCTTCGGCAGGTTTTCACGAGCATCATCCTCATCATAGAGAGTCTGGCGCTGGAGGTTGGAAAGCTCTACAAGGTCACGGTCAATGATGCGCACATGCCCGACACCTGACCGGACCAAGTGATTCGAAATAACCGTCCCCAATGCTCCCATCCCGACAATGACGGCCGAGCTGTTCAATAGTTTCTCTTGTCCTTCACTGCCGACCGGCTTGAATAAAATCTGCCTTGAATAACGCTCCATATCTTTCATTCAGATCCCCTCATTTCTATTTTATTATATCTTTAAATAAAGCTTTTTTTTAGGCTGAATTTTCACTATACTTAAGATTAAGAGGAAACTAGGCCTCTTGTATTATTTTTTATCCATACTAAATGAAAGAGGTGGATTAGTTAAGATGAATTTTGGGGGATTTAAAAACAAAGAAGTCGTAGTTGACTTGTCAAATGGCACTGTCGATTACAGAGGCATCAATGAAGACGACGTGAAAAAGTATGTCGGCGGCCGCGGTCTCGGAGTTAAGTACGTTCTTGACAATGGACCTGAAGTAGAGCCTTTGTCAGAAGAAAACATCCTGTGCATCATGACGGGACCTGTAACAGGTTCACGTTCTTCAATGAGCGGACGTCTGGCAGTCGTGACGAAGTCTCCATTGACTGGCACGGTTACTGACTCACACATGGGCGGATGGACAGCTGCTCGTTTGAAGTGGGCTGGAATCGACAACGTGATTTTCAAAGGCAAGAGCGACAAGCCTGTGTACCTTTATATCGAAGATGGCAAGGCAGAGATCCGCGACGCTTCTCAATTGTGGGGATTGAGCACGCGTGCGACTGTGCAGGCTATGAAAGACGCTCATGGCGAAGAAAACCTTAGCGTCATGACAATCGGCCAGGCTGGCGAAAACGGCGTACGTTTTGCTGGTTTCATGAACGAGCATGACCGCTCTGCAGGACGCGGCGGAACTGGTGCGGTTGCAGGTTTCAAGAAATTGAAGGCAATCGTCATCAAGGCAGCGCAAAAAGGCAATATGCCTGAACCTGCTCAGAAAGATGATTACAATCAGGCTAACAAGAAAGCGGTAAAAGCAATTCTTGAAGGCGGCTTGACTGCTCCTAACAAAGGCGGATTGTCCGTATACGGAACAAACGTCCTTACTAACTTGATCAATGAAGTGGGAGCGCTTCCAACTCGCAACTCTCAATTGACACACTGGGATGAGGCTGAAAAGCACTCTGGTGAGTGGGTAAACGAGCACCTGCTTGTTGCCAACAACACATGCCACGCTTGCCCGGTCGGCTGTAAAATTGAAGTTGAAGTCAAGGAAGGCAAATATAAGACTCGCGTAGAAAGCTTTGAGTTCGAATCTGCATGGGCACTTGGTGCAAACAGCGGATTGAGCGACTCTGAAGCAATCGCATACTTAATCGACATCTGTAACGAATACGGCATGGATACAATCGAGCTTGGCCACGCCATCTCTGTCACAATGGAAGCCTATGAAAAAGGCATCGTTGACGAGAAGCTTGATTGGGGCGACGCTGACGGCATGATCGAAATCGCTCGCAAAATCGCATTCCGTGAAGGCTTCGGCGGCATCCTTGCTGAAGGTCCTGCACGTGCGACTGCTGCATGGGGCGTTCCTGAACTGTCTATGTCAGTTAAAGGCCAATCTATCCCAGCTTACGATCCACGTGGTATCCAGGGAATCGGCCTTGGCTATGCGACAAGTAACCGTGGTGCCTGCCACCTTCGCGGCTACACAATCGCATCTGAAATCGCCGGCATTCCTGAGCCAACAGACCGTACAGTAGCAGAAGGAAAAGCGGAGCTTCTGAATGTATTCCAGAACCTGCTTTCATTCTCTGACTCTATGAATATCTGTAAATTCTCTTCTTTCTCTGAAAATGCAGAGCATTATGCTGAGCAATACAGCACAATGACAGGCATTCCAATGACAGCAGATGATGTCATGCTTGCAGGGGAAAGAATTTACAACCTTGAGCGTTACTACAACAACCTAGCTGGCTTCAACAAGCGTGAGGACGACTTCCTGCCAAAACGCTTTACTGAAGAAGGCGCATCAGGCAACAGTGAAGGCCTCGTTTCTCGCATGGATATCATGCTTGATGACTACTATAATGTCCGCGGCTGGAAAGATGGCGTTGTTACGGAAGAAAAACTTCGCGAACTGGGTATCATTGGAGAAGAAACAACTCCAGCTACAGAAGAAGTTTAATATTCTTGCAGAGAACCAGGCGATTTGCCTGGTTTTCGTTTTTATTGGACGCAAATGTGTTGCCAGAAAATCTTTTAAGCGGAAATTTCATTTTTTAAAGTGAGCATTTTATTTTTATAGCCAGTTTTCATTTTTATAGCGACTTTTTCGTTTTTATAGCGACTTTTCTGTTTATATAGCGACTTTTTCATTTTTATAGCGACTTTTCTGTTTATATAGTAACTTTTTCATTTTTATAGCGAACTGGAAAAAACAGCTGATTTTTTTACAGTAAAAATAAAAGGTTCCGGCATGTAGATGCCGAAACCTCTGCTACCCGCCAACCCGGGTTGTTTTATAACGGTAATTTTTGATCAGCTGCTCGAGTTCTTCCAGGCTTTCCGCTTCAAACCGGATATGTACGGCATTGACAATGAATGTTTTCGTAAAAGCAAGCTCATCCTCGCTTAAAATTTCCGCTCTCCAGCTGTCTCCTTCATAGACGAACGGGAAGGAGTCGGTCACGAGCGTGCCGCCCAGCTCTTCAAAATACATGCCAAGATGGTCCCTGTTGATTCCGCGGAATTCTAGTATTCTATCTACCATATCAGCCACCGGCAACCGGTGGGAACAGCGCGAACTGGTCGGTTTCTTTTACATTCGTTTCAAGTTCCTGATCATGGACGATATTACGGCCATTGATATAAACGTGTACAAATGGCTTGAGCGTCTTTTCTTCTGTGAAAATTTCTTCGTGCAAATCCGGGAACATTTCGCACATTTTATCAAGCACATCCATTACCCGGTCTCCATCAGGCTTCACTTCGACTGTCACGCCTCCGCAAATATCCCTGAGATTAGCAAATACCTTAACCTGCATCCAAAACGCCCCTTTCTCCTAACATTAATAATAAATTGAAAAATGAAAAATGTCATTAGCTCTTTCAGTCCGAACTCTTCTCTTTTAATCGACTATATCTGAAAACTGTCTGATAATCGGCCGATTTTCAGCATCTGAATGAGTCACGAGACAAAATTCACGCTCGTATGGCTCAAATGTATCGACAATCATAATGCGGCCGGCTTTTTGTGCAGGCATAGCTGCCAACCTGGAAATAAAACTGATGCCGAGTCCTGCTTCAACCGCAGCGATTAAGGATTCTGTGCTTCCGATTGATACAGCAACTGTCAAATCTTCAAATGACAGGCCTTTTTCTGCCAAGAAATGCTCCATCATTTTGCGCGTTCCCGATCCTTCTTCACGGAGGACGAAATCATATTGTTGAATTTGTGAAAAATCAGCTGATGCCTCTTGAACTAATGGATGGTCAACAGGTGTGACTAACACCAACGAATCCAGGGCAACCGGTTTGCTTCTTAACAATCGGGATTCGACCTTCATCCCAATAATTGCAGCATCAATTTGATGGTTCTGCAGTTTCTCAAGTATTTTTTTCGAATCGCCGATTTCGATTTTGACATCCACCTTTGGAAAAAGTCTGCGGAATTTTTTAATCCAGTCGGGAAGCAAATAGGTTCCAGGTATGGTACTCGCCCCAATCGTCAGTGTCCCAGTGAGGGTTCCATGGAATTCACCCAGTTCGCCCTCCAATGTCCTCCACCGGTTGGCGATGTCCTTTGCGGCTGTATAAACCACCATTCCTGCAGACGTCGGCCTGATTCCTGACAAGCCCCTGTCAAGCAGTTCAAACCCGAGCTCATCTTCCAGGCTTTTGACTTTCAGGCTGACAGAAGGCTGTGAGCTTTTTAGTACAGCTGCTGCTTCGGAAAAACTATTCTTTTCGACAACCATGATGAATGCCTCTAGCTTTTTTAGATTCATGATATTTCTCCAATTCTAGACCTATATAACTCAATATTAATACGAACTGTACTGATTTGGACAATATATTTTCCTTTTAAATGGTTTTAATAGACATTTTAGGGAGAGCCATGCTTTAAAATGTCCATTAAACGGGAGTTCTTAGACATTTCAACAGATGCACGGCTTCAAAATGTCTATTAAACGGGGGTTCTTAGACATTTCAGCAGATGTACGGCTTCAAAATGTCTATTAAACGGGACTTCTTAGACAATTCAGCAGATGCACGGAGTCAAAATGTACATTAAACGGGAGTTCTTAGACATTTCAGCAGGTGCACGGCTTTAAAATGTCCATTAAACGGGAGTTCTTAGACATTTCAGCAGGTGCACGGCTTCAAAATGGTTATAAAACGGATTTTCCAGACATAATGAGGAGTGATAAGCTTCAGAATGTCTATTGAAAAAATTTCCTTGTTATTAGTATTGACATAATATTATCTGAATATTATCATAGTTCATGTAAATATATTTTACAATAATAAAAATCGATGACGAGAACACGTCCTTTATGGAACCTGATCCCCAGAGAGCCGGTGGTTTGCTGCAAGCCGGTGTTCAGATTATAGAGGAACATCATCTCCGAGATGCAGAGCTGAAACTTTGTTGCAGTAAGCTTTTGCCGGCTTGTCCGCCGTTAAATGGAACACGTATGATGGTACGTTGATGAGAGCCGCATGTTTGTGCGGAATCAGGGTGGTAACGCGAGCGCAACTCGTCCCTATTTCAGGGGCGAGTTTTTTGTTTTTCATTGTATAACATTCCGTTCCGAATTTCCTATACTCTCAGTGCCAGAACATTATATTAGGAGGAGAAAAAGGATGGGAAGCTTAAGGAGTAAAGAAACACTCACAATCGGTCTAATGTTATTTGCATTATTTTTTGGAGCAGGGAATCTAATTTTCCCGCCGTTTTTAGGACAGGAAGCTGGAGCGAACTTTTGGCCAGCGATGCTTGGTTTTGTTGTAACCGGAGTGGGGTTGCCATTACTGACGGTTGTTGTCATTTCAATGGCTAAGGATGGCATAAAGGAAATCGGGTCAAAAGTTCACCCTGTATTTGCAGTGATTTTCAGCGCTGCTGTTTATCTATCGATTGGGCCGTTCTTCGGTATTCCTAGAAGCGCAAACGTTGCTTTTGAAATGTCTGTCAAGCCGTTCCTTGGGGAATCAGGATCAAATCCCCTGCTGCTTTTACTGTTTACATTAATCTTTTTCTCACTTGTTTACTGGGTTACGTTAAATCCTTCAAAAATGGTTGAACGGATCGGGAGCATCCTGACTCCTGTTTTGCTTGTCGCTATCGTCATGCTGGTAATTGGAAGCTTTTTCAAACTGGATGGATCGTTTGGGGAGGTATCTGAAAAGTATGCGGCAGCACCATTTGCTACAGGCTTCCTTGAAGGATACCTGACGATGGATACGATTGCCGCATTGGCCTTCGGGATCATTGTCGTTGGGGCTATCCAGCAGAAAAAAGAGCTGGAACGCAGGCAGGTTGTAAGGGAAACATTGAAAGCTGGCGTAATCGCTGGCATCGGATTGGCTTTTGTATATGTAACTGTCGGCCTTCTTGGTGCAAAAATGGCATCGGTTGGTGAATACGAAAATGGTGGTGCGATTTTAACAGAATCAGCTAAGCAGATGTTCGGGGAACCTGGCATGCTGCTGCTCGGCTTGATTGTAACACTCGCCTGCTTCACAACGGCAGTTGGCCTTGTAGCGGCGACAAGCCAATTTTTCGCAAAGACCATGCCTAAGGCTTCTTATAAGACTTACACACTCGTTGTCACATTGGTCAGTTTATTAATCGCGAATCTTGGCCTTAACCAGATTATTTCGATATCAGTACCGGTGTTGATCGTTCTTTATCCAATCACAATCGTGCTTGTCATCCTGAGCTTCCTTGACCGTTTCTTCAAGGGAGCACGCGGAGTCTATGTTGGAGCAGTGTTTGCAACAGCACTTGTAAGCATAGTAGACGGTTTCAAGACCTTCGGAGTTGAATCAGAAGCACTCGGAGCACTACTAACATCATTGCCGCTATATGCAGAGGGACTCGGCTGGCTTCTGCCTGCACTTGTCGGCGCGCTAGCCGGTTGGGCTTTTGACAGGATGGTTCCATCTAAGGGGTTAAAGGCTGCTTCAGAGTAAAATAAAAAAAGCGGACCGGGCATGAAGAATGCCCGGTCCGTTATTGTTTTTATAAGAAGAGTGCTTCCCACTCCGACCGTAAAATCCCCATATTGATTCGGTCATAAATTTTGCCATCACGATGGACTGCTTGCCTCACCCTTCCTTCAAGCTGAAAGCCGGCTTTTTGATAGGCACGGATTCCCCGCTCATTATACTCAATGACATCCAGACCGACACGGTTCAGGTTCAGTTCATGGAAGGCATACCGAAGAATGAGCTGCAGCGCTTCAGAACCATACCCTTTACCACGGTCATTGGCATTGCCGATGCCCATCGCAAGCATTCCTGCTCTGTTATTCCATTCAATGCTGTGAATGACGATAAATCCGATCAGCCTGTCATCCTCAATTGTCCTTAAGCGGAAGTAAAAGCTGTTCGAGCCAGGATTACCCTCACCTTCAAAATGCTCAACAGGGCGTGGTACCGCAATGTCTGTATCCACATTCCTCAGGTACTCCGGATCTCCATCCCAGGAAGCGATGATGTCGGTATCCCCTTCCCTTTTTGCTGTAAGCTTTAGCGTTTGTCCGCGAAAAAGATTCACTGTCATTATTTATTCTCCTATTCTATTATTAATTTCACCTCTTCATCTGAAAAAAACAAGTTATATTTACGCAATATTCTATCCCCTTTAAGTTTGATATTTCCATCTTATGGTTTTTGGGCATGTTATGCAATAAAAATTCAGCAAGAAGAGGCAGCTACCATGTTATTGGTTTTAGTAGGTAGGAGAATTTGTAAGCGGAGAATTTCCGGCTATTGTATATAGAGGGCGCATATGAGGTGCTAATAAGCGGAGATATTCCGTTTACCTGCAAAAAATAAGGCGAAATTTAATGATTTGAAAGAAATAAACGGAAAAACGACCCTTATTTTTAAAGAAATAAGGGTCGTTTCTAATTTAACCGAAATTTTTCCGTGTTTTTTTTAAACAATTTGATGACACCATTCAGTTATCACAGAAAATATCAAACTTCGAAAATTACCCAGCCCCTCAGCCGCTTCGGTCTGAATAGTGTGCTTACGCTTCTCTATCTATACTCTTTTAAAAGGCCACCAGTTTGCTTGGCCGAAGTTCTTCACCAATACCGGGATGAACAGCGGCAGCATGATGAATGCGTACAGGAACAATCCTACGAGGAGGATCGACGCGATTTGCAGCAATGACATCATTCCGGATGGCATCATCGCTGCGAACGTTCCGCCCAGGATGACGGCTGCCGAGATGATGACTGTTCCCATCTTCTTCATCGAAAGCAGCATCGCTTCAGAGATGGATAGATTCTTATACTCATTGAAACGGTCCATCAGGAAAATACTGTAGTCAACGCCAAGGGCAACGAGGATGACAAAGGCGAAGAACGGAACCGCCCAGCTGATGCCTGAGTAGCCAAGTATATCAACATAAATGACCTCGTTGACTGCCATTGCCGTATAATACGTTAAAATCAGCGACCCGATGATATAAATCGGCATGATGATGGAACGGAACAAGAATACCAGGATGATGCCGATCCCAAGCAGCATCAAAATGACCGTACGGGAATAATCCTGGCCGGACATCGTATCGAGGTCTGCGTTGGTGCTGGTGATGCCGCCAATGGCTACATCGGCATTTTCAAGCTTCGTTCCTTTTGTCGCGCGCTCAACCGCTTCTTCGATTTCAGCCACCTTCGCCATTGCCTCATTTGAATAAGGATTAGCCTTGAAAATAACATCCATTGTCATGACTTTACGGTCGTTTGACATATATACATCAAATACCTGGGTGAAATCCTCGCTCTCAAGGACATCAGCAGGCAAATAAAAACCGTTGGAACCCGATTCAGCCAGCCCATCCAGGTATTCTTGCGCAGAGCCAAGACCTTCCGATACCTGATTCAACCCGTCCGTACTCTGGTTGAGTCCATCCGTAAGCTGTGCCAACTGGCCTCCAAGACCGCCAAAACCAGCAAGCAGCTGCTCCTGTCCTGCATTAATTCCAGTCAAACCATTTGTGAGCTTAGGAAAATTATCAACGATCTTCCCCTGTCCGTCAGCAAGCTGATTCAATCCTGCCTGCTGCTGCTCGATTCCGTCGATGAGTTGTTGAAGTCCAGGGCCGAACTCAGCCTGCTTGGTAAGTGCACCTGCAAATGCTTCGTTTGCTTTTGACATGCCTCCTGTAATCAAAGGTAGTTTCTGATTCAGTTGATTCAACCCTGCTGAAGCTGTTGCAAGTTCAGTCTGCATGTAAGTGAGCTGGCCTTTTATTTCCTGGTAGTTTTGGTCTGCTTTTAACGTTTCATCTCTATTTTCTAAATAGCCAAAAAGCTTGCCATTTGCCTGGGAGATTCCACCCGATAGTCCGGCAATTCCCTCTCCAGCCTGTTTATAGCCCTTTTCAAGCTGATCCAGCCCAGTTTGCATTTCCACATACTTCCCCTGAAGCTCCTTATACCCAGCCAGCAAAGCTTCGGCTCCGGCCTTGGCTTCTGCCAAACCGGCCTGTATCTGGTCAGAACCGGCAGATCCCTGGCGGATGCCGTTTTCGATTTTGGCCAGATTTCCTTGGATTTCTCCAAGACCTGATTTAATTTCAGTTGTGCCATTAATCAGCTGATTAATGCCATCAGTGGCACCCTCCAATTCTGGAGCTGACTTTGACAGTTCAGATTCAGCCTCTTGAAGACCTTCGCTGATTTTATCCAGGCCGTCTTTTCCTTCTCCAAGTCCGGAACCTAGTGTTTCAGCCTGCTTGGACACAAAGAAGTCCTCGATTGGTTCACCAGTTGGCCTTGTCACCGAGCGCACTGTGTCAACCAGGTCGACCTTTTCCAACTCGGAACTGATCTTCTCTGCCAGCTCGATGTATTCAGCCGAATCCATTCTTTCATCATTTTTCAAGATGACCTGGGTTGGCATCGATTCACCAGGTCCGAAACTGTCGGCAATCGCATTGAAGGCTTTGATAGAATTTACATCGCCGCTGATTTCATCCAGTGAGTTGTAGCTTAATTCTCCGTCATAAGCTACAAGGAACGGCACACACACAGCTGCCACAATCAGCAGGCTCAGGAATGGGCGTGCCAGCGAGAAGGTTCCAACCGTGCCCCATAATTTGCTTTCCCCATGCTCGGCACTTTGCTTTGAAGGCCAGAAAATCTTTGTTCCTAATACCGCCATAAAAAATGGGACAATAGTGAATAATCCAATCAAAAGCATGGCTACGCCGATCGCAACTGCAGCAGCGGACTGATATAAAATGAACTGCGAGAATCCGATGGCCGCGAAACCGATCATAACCGCTATGCCACTGAAAAATACAGTACGCCCTGCATTTTTATAGGTAGCGACAATCGCATCTGCCACACTTTCATGGTGGGCAAGTTCTTCCTTAAATCGGCTGAGCAATAGAATGCAGTAATCGGTTCCGATTCCGAACAATACAGCCACGAGGAATATCTGCGTATAGTTCGAGAGCGGGAAATCCACTCGATCAACGAGCATCGCTACAATCGATTGTGATACGAGATAGGCCATTCCAACTGTCAGCAATGGAATGATAGGAGCGATGACCGACCTGAACACAAGCAAAAGCACGACAAGGATAAAGACGACCGTGATTCCTTCCGTCTTTTTCAAACCTTCTTCAGAGCTGTTCATCAAGTCTTCATTGATCAGCCACTGACTTGTGTAATAATGGTCGACTTCGACATCTTCGATCGTTCCATAAAGCAGCTTGCTTACCTCGGAGGGCTCCCGGTC
The DNA here is from genome assembly GCF_020422885.1 of Mesobacillus sp. S13. Lineage (NCBI taxonomy): Bacteria > Bacillati > Bacillota > Bacilli > Caryophanales > Bacillaceae > Mesobacillus > Mesobacillus sp. S13. The sequence continues at coordinate 4,116,059 of NZ_CP084622.1, forward strand.
ATTCCAGCTGACCGTCACCGATGTCAAAATTGATTTTCCATCTTCTGATACAAGCTGTTCCTTCAGGCTCTCCTCATTGAAATGAGTCAGGATGTCGGTAATCCCGATTTCATCCCTGTTAGCTTCAAGTTCGCGGATTGCTTTTTCCGCCTCCTTGATTTCTGCCTGAGTCAATTTTTTCTCACTGTGGAAGACGAGAGCGACCTGGGTTTCATCGCCTCCGCCTTCCTGTTCCCTGACTTCATCCATGATCTTGCCAGCCAGGGTCGATGAATATTCATCAGGTACGGTGATTTGTCCTTTTTCCCGGACAAGATCCGCCATATTCGGTGCGGCCATGAACAGACCTGCAGCTACAAGAATCCACGCAATAATAACAATCCATTTCTGCTTTATTATGAATTTCACGCTATTCCACCCTACTCTTTCTTTCTGCTAAAATATCATTCAGCTTGTCGTATGTCTTAAGGAACTGGACGATTTCCTCCTGGTCGAACTGTGTAATAAACGATTCAACAAGGGAGTGAATCCGCTCCTCCGTTTTTTGGAACATTTCGTTTCCTTTATCCGTCAAAGCCAGATATACCAAACGCCTGTCATTTTCATCCCTCGTTCTCTGGATGAAGCCTTTTTCCCATAAGCGCGTAATAATTGCGGTAATTGCACTCTTTTTCACATCAAAAACTTCTGCCAGCTCGGACGATGTGCATGAACCGACCTTATTGATATAGCGCAATGTATAGTGCTGATCATTCGTAAGATCTGATCCGATTTCTTCCTTGATCATCCCCTCGGCAATCTTGTTGACTGAAAAAGAAACATGAATATAATGGTCCACTAAATCCTTTATTGATTTCTCACACATGTATGTCTATTCACCCCGCTCAAAACTTATTCCATTGTTTAACTGTTAAACTGTTTAACTATTAATCATTTTAACTTTATTCCTAATCAATAATCATGTCAATAAAAAAGAGGCTGACAGATGAAATCGGCAGCCCATTAGAAAGTATTATAAATATTTTCACATTCTTCTCCAGTCGGTTCGTAAAAGCAATGGAGCTTGAAACGGCCAGCGAGCGGCTGATTGTACCAGGTCGGCGGACAATCACCCGGCGGCCGGAAATACCAGAGCGAAAATTTGGATGGCCATAGCCGTTCGCCTTTAACCGCCCGCCTTGCCAGCCTCTTTTCCACTTCCCTGGCCCTCTGGTAAAAATAACCCTTCTGGGTAGCCTCAAAGGCGTGCTCCTGATAAATCATCTGCGGAATCGTCCTTAACCCTTTAAAATCAGAACAATTCCCCCGTATCCGATTGATCCCCACATTCCCTATCATCAGCATCCCCTGCTGGCCTTCCCCCTCACCTTCTGCCCTCAGAAGTCTGGCCAACAAATCTATATCCGCCTCTGTATGCTTTACAACTGCCATGGCAAAACCTCCACCAACAGATTCTTAGTACATAGGTGAAAAATTCTTCTGTTCTCTTAGGCTGCATTCTTGCATTATTAAACATATTGTTCAAGAGCTCGGGCTATACGGATTTCTTGTTATTTGATAACGAAATCCCTTTGTACTGTATAAGATGTTAGAAGGATGAAGGCGGAGATTAGGATGAAAAATGAGACCAAGGAACTTTTTGGTGAGTGGGTACAGGCGGCCGGAACAACACTAGCTGCAATTGGCAGTACACCTCTGAAGAGATTTACCGAAAGCCAGCTTATAAATTTTATTGTGTGGGGGAACGAACTGCAGGCTTTAGGCAATTCACTAATTGCAGACAGTGAAACCAACTTTACAATTGACAAGATCGGAAATCAAATCCAAGCTACCGGAAATGTCACCACGCTCGCTGGCTTTATTCTGCCTGTCGGTGAAGGGACTACATTGAAATTAGATATTAAAGGTAATCTGCTCCAAGCCCTCGGTGGCAGTGCTTCCCTCTCAGTAATTTTAGTTGAGGAATCTTCAATTGACGCTCTCTACATTTTATATGGAATACTCTTGCAAGTAATCGGCAACTCGATGCAGGCAATCGGGGGAATTATTGACCTGCGCGGCGGTGAAGGCGGGAAAATCATCACCTCTGGAAGCTGGATTCAGGCCATAGGTTCCATTATCCAGGCAGTCGGGGTTACTAATGATTTTGTGGATAAATATGGTTCATAAGCAGAAATATTCTTGTTTCCTTCAAATCAGCCCAGGGTAAATTCATAATACCTTTATACAGGTAATCCAGCAATCGAGGAGGTAATAAACATGGCAAAGAATAGTGATAACGGAAGGGAACGCGAAGGTTATTTCAAGGACCGCGCTGGAACAGATGATGCAAGATTCCACGCCGTGCCCCATGATGAAGAAGGCTGGGCAGTCAAAAGAGAAGGACAGGATGAGCCGGAACTCACGACTGATTCAAAATCCGAGGCTGTAAATGAAGCCCAACGAATGGCTGAAGAAGCCGGTACGATAGCATACATCCATGATGAAGACGGGCAGATTGAGGACCAGGTCAATTACAGCAGCAGATGATTTTAATAGAATGTTACTAAGATTAAAGCCTTGCAGACCCCTGCAAGGCTTTAATAAATTATGCTTTTAATACATCGTGGTCCACATAACGCTCGCCATTCAGGTCACTGATGACGTTGATGGCAACCTTCGCGCCGTCTCCAGCTGTGACGATTGTGTGCATGCTGACGCCTGCACAAGTGCCTGCAGCCCAAATGCCTTCAACATTTGTTTTTCCGGCAGCATCTACGTCAAAAATCGTCTTGATTCTTGGCTCTGTGCCATCTTTTGTTGCAATACCTGATGCATCTGCTACATCCGTCATCATGCCTGATGCGATGATGACATGCTTTGCTTCATACTCGCCGTTTTCAGTTACGACTTTAACGCCGTCGTCTGTTTTGCTGACTGAAGTCACTGTCGTTTCAACGAACTCTGCACCAAACTTTTTCGCCTGCTTGATGCCCGTTTCAACTAAGTCAGGGCCTGCGATTTCAGGAGCTCCGTAGTGGTTCTCCATCCAGGCACGCTTCGTTACACTTTTATTGTTGTCCAGCACGATTGTTTTTTTGCCAGCCTTTGCCGCGAAAATTGCTGCGCTTCCGCCTGCAGGGCCCGCTCCGATAATTGCTACATCATACATAGGAAAAATCCTCCTTTTCTCTATTTCAATATAATCATAACAAACTTCTTTCTATAAGCGAAAGTTTTAAACCTAGGAGTTTTATCATAAAAAATAACCCATCCATTAGGATGAGTTCTCTACTACTCTACTTTTATCCGTGGATCCACCACTCCGTACAGGATATCTGCAATCATATTGCCAACAATCATGATTGTCGAGAAAATCATCGTCAGGTTCATCACCATCGCATGGTCCCTCATATTAATAGCTTTGATGAATAATTGGCCTATACCCGGATAAGTAAAAACCGTTTCAACAATGATTGCTCCATTAACTAGATTGACCATATCAAATCCAAGAAACGTGACGATCGGAATCAAAGAGTTTCTCAGAATATGCACATTGTAGATCCTTTTTTCAGAAACCCCGATAGCTCTTGCTGTCCTCACATACTCTTTACGGCTGTTATCGATGATATCATCCCTCAAAAATTGAGTATATGTCGCTGTGGCGACGATTCCCAGGACTGTTGCCGGCAAAATTAGATGATGAAGCCAATCAAGCCAGTATTCCAGAGTCCCTTCCGGTACGGTGATATCAACAGATCCATTCGATGGAAACCAGTTCAATTCGAAAGAGAAAAAATAAATCGAATAGACGGCAACGACAATCATCGGAAATGAAAGGCCGCTATAATTGATCCCACTGATCAACCTGTCACCTAATGTGTTAGGATGACGGCCCGCATATCTTCCCATGAAAAAAGAAAGAACATAAGTGATTAGTAAAGATGCAAGTCCTAAAATAATAGTGTTTTTCATTTTCTCTTTAAGAATCACGGTTACGGGGACACGGTAGTAGGAGGATACCCCAAGCTCACCCGTTAAGAAATTCACGACCCATTTTTTATATTCTGACCATATTATTCCGAAATCATAGTCTGCCCCCATCACCCCTGGCATCATCATGAATAGAGTGAATACGACCATTGAAGTCAGAAGCAGGCTTGGTATAGCAGCCAGAATTCTTTTCACTGAAAACGCTATAAATTTCATGTCAGTTCACACATCTGCCTGTCTCTGTTCTTTGATTAATCGGAATGACCCGTCAGGCATTTTCTTATTTTTATTAGTTTGCGGTTTTATCTTCCTATTATTTATTTTACTGATGTAGTCGATATTTTCATATGCCAAATTTCTTTCAATTTCTTTTTTCATCATATTCATGATTCCAATCAGGAAAAAGAAGAAGATCATAGTGCTCAATACAATCCATGGATACTGCATCATGACCCTGAAGTTTTGGCCAATCAGTCCGCCCCATTCATTTGATAGAGTTTCTGCCACTGGCAGATCCCCTGGAGGTGTAAAGATGCCCCCCTTCGTCCTTCCTCCCAGGAAATATTCAAAAAGACCCAAATGCATGATCATGATCAAAGTACTTAACATCTGCTGAACAAACATCAGCAGGCCCGTTGACTTTAAAAATGGCCCAATATGTTTGGTCAGTATGTGATATCGGCTGCCACCGATTAGTAAGGAAGATAGCACAAAGGACTTTTTTTGCATGACTTCAATGAATTCAATGGTGAGCAATACGATTGCCGGATAGGCGACCAGTGTCAGCACTCCGATTTGATAAGCTGCGGCTGTCCATACTGGCACTCCAGTATAATGGCCTGTAACTGGTCTCATTAGGAATAGAACAATTATTAACCCCGGCACATAGCGAAAGACAAGGAAAAAATCCTTAAAATAGATTTTCATTTTTGGAAGCCAGAGGGCAATCAGCAGTCCAGTGGCCAGCCCGAATACAACCCGCATTGCTGTTATAACGAACGCAGCCGCAATCGTGAACTTAGCACCGTACAGATGGATATAGACCATGTCCTGCCCGTTCCTGTCCGTTCCCAGGGGGTGATCAAGTGTCGGCGGGGTGGGTGCCCTATCGAGTAGGTTTCCGTTTTTATCATATACATAAAATTCCTCATTATAATCTTGGTCACCATAAATAGGGTACATCAAGCTGACTACGAACAGTGCAAGTATCAACAAGGAGCCGGCTATTGTTTTTTTGTATTTCCTCATAGATGTACCTCTTCCTTTCCGCGATAGACATGGTCAGTGATTCTTGCCAGCACATCTACGAAAAGAATGGGGATTGCGAGTAAGAGGCAAAATACAATCACTGACGGAGCATCTTTTGTGAAAATGTGATTCATGTCTTTTGTGAATCCCTGCAGAGCAAATATGTATTCGACTAACACCAGCTGGGAAAGAAGAATCCAAATTAACGTCCTTAACTGGATGATTGCCATCGGCAAGATATTGCGAAGGATATGCTTGAAGTAAATGGTCAGATTATGGAGTCCCTTCGATTTTGCAAAAATGACATAGTCCTTTTCCCATTCCAGCTCGATTTCTTTGATCAGAAACTGAGCCATAAAAAAGGATGGCAAAAGCGATACAGCCAAAACAGGCATCAAATAGGACTTTTCGCTCAATCCATAAAGCCTGAACAGCTTGATTCCAGTTTCCTTATACATATAAATCACCACAAACTGCAGAATGAAAATAATCAATAAATCAGGCACTGCTTCACTGAAATTGATCATGTCCTTCATCTTTGACTGAAATTTCCTTGGGATGATGATAAACGCCCCTGTCAGGATAATGCCCCCCGTGACCATCGCCAGCAATGAAAGCCCGAGAAGCTGCAGGGTATAAAAATAACGTTCGCCAATACTGGTCGTCATCCATTGATGAATGAGAGAAGAAGGATTAAAGAGCAGGATTTGCGCTGTGACCTCCTGCAGTGACCCTAGAAAAAACTCCGGCCCATACATCAGCCTCTTTTCTTCAACATAAAAAAGCCGGGGAATGGATAGGAATAGGACCGCTCCCCCTAAAATACACAATCCTCTGAACAGGTAATGCATGAACAACTTCATTCCATGGCCTCCTGGAAATATTTATATATTTAACGGCTTTTTTATTTAGAAAGTTTCACAAAATGGATGGATATTTCAGACAAAAAAATCAGCCTGCAACTCAGGCTGATTTCCAGTCGATTATTGAGGTGTCTGCTGATATAAAAGTGCCTGGGCAATGCCGACAAAGTATTCAGATTCCCGGATGATATGGTCCAGGACAACTTTGGCAGTTGGATTATTTTTCACCGCTTCGCTTTCATTCTTGATTTGCTCACACAATTGAATGAACTCGAGGCTTTGCTGCAGATAATAGGAAGTCAGCTTCAAGACATGCTGGTGAAGCTGGGCAGGTATGTAATTGCCCGATCTCGTCACCGTCTCAATGTACCTTAAGACTTGATGGCGGGTCTCTCCCAATACCTTTTCCCATTGCTTCAGGGCATCTACATATTCCTGTTCCAAATCAGGAATCAACTCTCTGATCACGACAGTATGCTCTTCCTCCTGGTGCTTCCAGAACTCTGCTTCATCCAAAATCCTCAAGGGCATCTGTTGTCCATAATAGAACTGCATACTCTTACCCTCCCCAAAACTATAATCGTTTGAAATGTATGATTTTCTATCCATATATATACCAACTGGGAATATGTTAAAGTAAGAGTGTGAATTTGGAAAAATCAAACGACGTTGCGATTGGAGGGGGCTTATGAGGGAACTCTTTGAGCCGGGTACAGAAAATGTCTTTCAGCTATTTTCCAGTGTACATCTGTATACACTTGCGGCTTTCCTGCTTTTGATCATTTTGCTTTTCTTTTTCCGAAAAACGTTAAGAAACCCCAGTATCAATCGAATGGCACGGGTTGGATTATTTCTAGTACTGATTCTTTCCGAAATCAGCCTGCAGATATGGCTTTGGTGGAGCGGGCATTGGAGCTATCAATATTCGCTTCCCCTTCATCTGAGCAGCATCTCACTCATCCTTTCCGCCCTTTTACTTTTAACAAAAAGATATGCACTGTTTGAGTTCACATACTTTGTCGGTGTCGGCAGCGCGCTGCAGGCGATGATCACTCCAGACATCAGCCTGTATACCTTTCCCCACTACCGTTATGTCCATTTCTTCATTTCCCATGGCGGAACGGTGATTGCCAATCTGTTCATGGTCTTTGTGGCCGGATACAGGCCAACCGGGAAATCCATTTGGAAAGCATTCCTCTGGCTGAATGTCTATACACTGATCGTCTTCATCGTCAACTTCCTGATTGAAGGAAACTATATGTACATCTCCGAAAAACCAGTCAATCCATCTTTGATTGATTATCTCGGACCATGGCCATGGTACATCCTTTCCTTGGAAGCCATTACTCTAGTTACCTTCTTGATTTTATATTTGCCATTCTGGCTTACCAGAAGGTTGAATAGTGAAGAACTGCAAAATTAACACAAAAGGAGTTCAGAGATGACTCTCTGAACTCCTCTTTTTTATCTGCTTGATATGCTTTCCTGCATAACCAGCATTTCTTCCGATAACGACTGTATTCTTGATAAAACATCAGGATCACTTATCTCGTTGTCCTCATTAAAGGCCGCATTCTGGACAAATACACTTCCGTTCGGAACAACTCCTTTAAGGAAGCTAAGGATCGGTTTTAAATGATATTCCGCAACAAGAAAGTGCTTGTCAGATCCTCCAGTTGAAACAATGGCTGTCACTTTGGATTTAAATGAGTCCGTTGGGATGTGGTCCAACAGATTCTTTAAGGCACCCGATATGGACGCCTGGTAAATCGGAGTCCCAAATACAAGCAAATCTGCCGTTAAGATTTTATTCACCACTGTGACAGTATCGCCGTTATAGCTTGGTAATGGGATTCCACGAACAAACTCCACATCATAGTCCTTTAAATCTACTAATTCCGTTTCAATTGCCGGATTGATTTTTTCCACTGCATTCAGGACTTCAAACACGGATTTGGATGTTTTCGAACCTATAAGTGACCCCGAAACGCCGACTAACTTCAATGTTCTTCCTCCTACGCACTAAAACTGGTGCCTTCTATTTCACCGCATTTTCAAACTTGGATGAAACAACTTCCCAATTAATGATGTTGAAGAAGCTTGAAATATACTCAGGGCGTCTGTTTTGGTAGTTCAAGTAGTAGGCATGCTCCCAAACATCCAGGCCGAGAATCGCTGTTTTTCCTTCCATGACAGGATTGTCCTGGTTTGGAGTGCTGGTTACTTCCAAACTTCCATTCTCATTTACTACTAGCCATGCCCAGCCAGAACCGAAGCGAGTTGTGGCTGCTTTTGTAAATTCTTCTTTGAATCCTTCGAAGCTGCCAAACTGTTCATTCAGTGCAGCTGCTAGTTTTTCGCCTGGGTTTGAACCAGAAGTAGCAGGAGCGATCACTTCCCAGAATAATGAGTGATTAAGATGGCCGCCACCATTGTTCCTCACTGCCGTACGAATCTCCTCCGGCACGTCCTGAAGGTTGCTTAATAAGCTTTCCAGTGATTTCTCCTGAAGTTCCGCACTTCCTTCGAGAGCAGCATTCAAGTTATTTACATATGTCTGATGATGCTTTCCATAATGGATTTCCATAGTCGCCTGGTCAATATAAGGCTCAAGTGCATTAAAATCATAATTCAATGTTGGTAAAGAATATGTAGTCATAATAATCCTCCTAAGTAATTAACTTAAATATTTTTTATACCTTTTAGTATATAAAGTGTAAATTAAGAATACTACAAGCTAAAGTAATTAATCAATATGTTTGCTTATTTTATGTTGGTATTTTTCTTGCGCCCCTTTACTCATTGGCAAAAATGAACGAATTCCGGGTTATGGATGGTCTTTATTTTCTTATTTTATACTTTAAGGTATAATTAATTATTCATTATGCCTTACAGATCACATGGCATGGTATTCATCAATTTCGATAGAATTGAGGTGTGCTTGATAGTGGTGAAAACGAAAAAGAACACCCGAAACCTGATCCTGAACCTGTTAAAGAAAGAAGTAACATTGACAGTCAATGATCTTACCGATCGTTTGAATATTACCCATATGGCAGTAAGGAAGCATCTAATCAGCCTGGAAGAAGAAGGGGTCATTAAGTCCGTCTCAGTCAAGCAGCCAATGGGACGGCCGCTTCAAAAATATTCCTTAACCCAACAGGGAGAGCTGCTTTTCCCGAAAAATTATGAAGGGCTGAGCGTTGAGTTCCTGAAGGATATAAAGGACATGCATGGCGAGGAATCGATACAGCTTTTATTCAGCAAGAGAGAACAGCGGCTTACTGAGGAATATAAACAGAAGACGCAGCAAAAATCGATGGCTGAGAAAATACATGAAATCGCCAGGATTCAAAATGAAAAAGGCTATATGGCGAGCGTCACTAAGATTGACGACGATGCCTATGAGCTTGTTGAATACAATTGCCCGATTTTTGCAGTAGCGAATGAATTCAAGGTTGCCTGCCGATGTGAAACTGAAATGTTCAAGAACATCCTCGAAACAGATCAGGTGCGTCGTGTCTGCTGTAAAACCGATGGTGACGACCATTGTAAGTTTATCTTCCAAGATAAAAAGGAGGACTGACATTTGACATGTCAGTCCTCCTCCTTTTTACCTGGCTATTTCTGAATCTGTGATTTGGGCAAGCCTTTCCTTCACTTGCTCCTCGCTCAATCCATGTTCAGCAACATATCTGTTTCTTGGGTGGACTCGGCATTCATGGGTGCATCCGCGCAAATGCTTATGCTCATTCTCCTCTGAGCAAAGAATCTGTTTGTTGCACTCTGGATTAGCACAGTTCACGTACCGCTCGCACGGCTCACCAGTAAAAATATCTCTTCCTACCACGACATGTTCATGCTGGTTGACCGGGACACTTATCCGCTCATCAAACACATAGCATTGGCCGTCCCACAGTTTTCCCTGTACACTGGCATCTTTCCCATATGTCACAATCCCGCCATGCAGCTGGGACACATCCTCGAAGCCTTCTTTCAGCATCCAACCGGAAAACTTTTCACATCTGATTCCTCCTGTACAATAGGTCAGGACTTTTTTGCCTTCGAACATGTCGCGATTTTCCCTGATCCACGATGGAAGCTCGCGGAAGTTCTTTATGTCAGGCTTGACCGCTTCGCGAAAATGGCCCAGGTCGTACTCATAATCGTTTCTTGCATCGATGACAATCGTTTCTGAATCATTCATGGCCTCGTAAAACTCTTCCGGACTCAAATACTTCCCAGTCGTAGCATTCGGGTCAACATCATCCTCAAGGCGAAGCGTGACAAGCTCCTTCCGGGGCCTTACATGCATCTTTTTGAAAGCATGCATATCCGATTCATCAATTTTAAAGACCATATCAGCAAAACGTGGATCTGCTTGCATTGTTTCCATATACTTTTCTGTCTGTTCGATCGTCCCGGATACTGTTCCGTTGATGCCTTCATTGGCTACAAGGATTCTCCCTTTCATGCCGGTTTCTTTGCAGAACTTCAGATGATCCGCCGCAAATTGCTCTGGATCATTGATCGTTACATACTTGTAGTAAAGCAATACTCTATATTTAAGACTCATTTTTATCACCTTAAACTTTCTTTAAAATCCCCCTATATCAAGGGTTTAACTCAAGCGAATAAAGCCAGTTCCATTTCGATATGCTCTCTTATTAATTCAAGGCATTCCTCCGGTGTTTTCGCAAAAATCCGTTTGCCGTTCACAATGGCGTATGGCTTTTTGGCGCACATTCCACAGAAGGACAGGCAGCTGCTTTCCAACACGGCTACTTCCGGGAATTCGTTTTCCAAAATGCCTTCAATATCTAAAAGTGTAATCAAGCTAGCATCACAGATTTCCACTACTACAATTCCCATGCAGATCCCATCCTCTCTATTTTATTGAATGCGCCAAGCAAATGAACACTCTAAACTAGATTTTCCCAGTAAGACATCATTTTTATTTTCACCAATTCATTCGTATGCTTCTCCAGTACTTCGAGGATATCAGCCTGGTCAATGAAAAAGTCATTCACATACTTCGTTCCCCGATAGTATGGCTGGTTGCCCTCATAATAAAATATGTCGGCAATCCCATCATACTGATATTCTGCATCAGATCCGCAACAAATCGAAAGTTTGATCTTTTTCCCGTTATAATTTAAAAAGATCTTCGATAACGGCATTTCATTGACTGTCACTATTTCCTCTTGAAGTGTGATGATCCCTTCGATTTCTTCCACCTCATCCAACTCCCTTTAAATCCCTATACTATATGGCTGGAGGTCCGAACTTTCCTTGCTGGAAGTCCCGGAATGCCTGTCTGATTTCATCCATCGTGCTCATGACAAAAGGTCCATATGGCACAATTTCTTCTTTTATCGGCTTTCCGGAATATACAAGCAGCTTGGAGCGTCGGCTGTTGGATTTAATTTTCAATTCACTTGTATTATCATCGTTTCCATCTTCATTAAAGGTTAATGTAGCAACCCCATGCTTCTTTAAATTGACCTGGCTTTCACCAAAATCCAGATCACCTGATAGAACATATAAGAATGCGTTATGGTTTTCTGGCAGTTCATGAACGTATTCAGTTCCCTCTGACAAAGTAATCTCGGACAGGGTAATAGGCACAATTGAATTCAACGGCCCCTTCACCCCCGCAATTTCCCCAGAAAACACCTTGACAGATCCGCCATCAAATTCGACTACTGGCGCATCTTCTGAATACACATTCTGATACGAGGCCTCTGTCTTCCGAAGATCCTTAGGCAGGTTCAGCCAAAGCTGCAGAGTGTGGGCGATATCATCATCCACCCCTTCTTCGGCATGCCGTGCCGCCCAGCCTGCATTCATATACTGAACATCCCCGGGTTCCAGGATGTCTCTCCCGCCAGCATTATCAATATGCTCAAGCCTTCCATCCACTACATAAGTAACGGTTTGGAAACCTCTATGCGGATGGTCGGAAAAAGTACCGCGTTTAAACCAGTCTTCTGCCATCAAAATGAAAGGGTCAAAATCTTTCCATCTGTTTACTGGCAAAATCCAGCCCTTCTGGATTGAAGGAAAACCTACCTCATCATACTTCACATACCATTGGTCCTTGACGTCACGCTTGAATGATTGTGCCATCTCCTATTTCTCCTTATCAGTTGTTATCAATAATGAATATTTTTAGTATAGCTTTTAGTTTAGACTTTTCATTTTTTATTTTTTATACTAAAATGTATAAAAAGTAGACAAATAAGATTACAACATAGCTTTACATAAAATACAATCGTTTTGCCTTACCTGATTTGCATATATCATCCAGAAATCAGACGATCAATTGATATATTTAGAGGATAATAAAATGAGTTATTCCTTTAACTATAAAATTTTAAATTGTTAATTTGGAGGAGTCAGAATGTACGATATAGCTATTATTGGAGCAGGTCCGGCGGGATCGAGCGCAGCAATTTTCGCTGCGAAAGCAGGAAAAAAGACATTGGTGATTGATAGCGGCAAAGGAATGACCCAGCGTGCATGGGTAGAAAACCACTATGGAATCAATGAAATTGCTGGCCCTGAGCTTGTCGAGACTGGCAAGAAACAAGCAAGTAAATTCGGGGCAGAGATTGTAGAAGATAGCGTTGTTAACATTTCATCTGAAAATGACGTATTGACTGTTGAAACTGAAACCCAAACATTCCAGGCAAAGCATGTTTTATTGGCCACCGGTGCATTAACTGACCTTGCCGATAAAATCGGCTTGAAGCTCGTGCCAGGAACGGAACCTCGTATCAAGAATAATGTAGAGGTTGACGAAAATGGCAAAACAAGCATCAACGGGATTTGGGCAGCTGGTACAGTGGCAGGTGTAAGTGTCCACACTATTGTTACCGCAGGAAATGGAGCAGCTGTTGCCATCAACATCATCAGCGAGCTGAATGGCGAACGTTATGTGGACCATGACTTGTTGAAAGCATAGCCTCTAGAAAGGAAACCCGCAGCAGACTGCGGGTTTCCTTTTTTTATATGTCCTGCTAGCTCCAAGCAGAAAAAAAGACCTCCTTTGAGGCCTTTTCACACTTATTAAAATTTAGGATAGGCTTTATTAGCAGCTGTCGGATATGCAGAGCCGAACGAATCTAATCCTGAATTTCCATAAAACGGATAGCCGTCTTCCTGATAACCAGCCCCGCCTGGCCCTATTGGGTAGCCGCTTCCAAACGAACCTGGATATCCTGCTCCCCCATATCCTGGATAACCGCCTAAATTTCCACCCGGGTAACCCCCAAAGCCTGCACCAGGATAACCGCCGCCAGGAGGAAGATAAGGTGTTCCTGGGAAGCCTGCTCCCGGATATCCAAAAGGCAATGGGCGAGGAGCTGCCAGAGCACCGCCAAGAAAACCGCCCGCTAAACCACCCAAAAACGGCAACCAGCCAAGACCAGCGCCAAATCTATAATCATTTCGTTGATAAGCATTCAAGTGTCGATACATATTTTAAGAACCTCCTCTCTCCATGTTTATGCATGTTCCGCCAATTTTGTCTGGGCCCTACTTCAAGCAGAACCAGCTTCAGGCTTAATAAAACTCAATGACGGAACAAGGAGAGGCATTCAAGATATCCTTTGATCAGATGCTCGTTTTATTGGATATCTAATTCCATTACCGTTGAAACAGGTTTAAACCCTAATTTTTCACAAAGAATTCTAGAAGGATTACCCTTGAACACATTTAGCTGGATTGTCCTGATTCCCAGCCCCTTGAACTCATTAATCGCCGCAATTGCCAAGTCCATGGCGACACCCGACCTTCTGAACTTTGGAAATACATAGGCACTAAGCAGATTACCCATGACCTCGCCCTTCACAGTATTATAGTCAGCAGCCAGCAAAATCCATCCTCTCAGCAGGCCGTTTTCTAAATCGATGAGAAAATAGCCCCCTTTTTGGAGGACAGGCATAAAAAGTTGATAAGCATTTTGTACACTGTTTACCGCGTATCCCATCGAGCTCTCTTTCATCACTTTCCCGGACAGCTGGAGAATTTGGTTTGTCTCTGCCTGAGTCGCTCTTCTGATTGCCATACACCAAACCTCGATTCAAAGATGTTATGTACTAATATATTGGAGGTTGGTGAAGCGGGTGCCTGTCATCGATTAAGGAAAGATAGACAGGCTCCTAAAAGAGGAATCAACTGAAGAAGAAAAACTTAGGAAGTTCGACTGTATTGTCGGTACAAATAAAAGCACATACGAGATATCTAATAATTGATTTAATAAGAAATCGAGTTGACCATTAGACCAATCCATGAGGTTTTTTAATATTTATCATTCTTATCCATTTTTTCTTCCAATTCTTTCAATTCCTTATCTGACTTTTTCTTTAAAAGATAAATAACGCCAATAGCCAAAATTGACAAAATAAAATACACCATTATTGTTGGAATAAACTCCATCAAGTTAAAACCTAATAGTAATTGCATGTATATCACTCCCGATTTGTTTTCATAGCATCTATTCACACTAAGTCTTTTATAACCTGTCTATTTTTTCGGTACCAAATAAACAATCCTGCACGAAGGGCTTTATCTGCAGCTATGGAGACCCACTCCTCAAAGCAATATTGAATACTTCTTTTGCCTTTATTGGAGCTTGCAAAGCTTTACCCTCTTTCAGGTATTACACCTGGTACTGTTTGTACTATATAAAGGATGATTTCCTAGCAAAACCTTATACCCGTTATATGTTCATGTATTCATATTTTAAATCTTATAATCTCAATTAACCTCTGTCAAATTTGCTTTTGGAATGGCTTTCTCGCGAGTTTTTCTAGTATCATTACAGAAAAAGAAGCCCTTCTGAATCCAGAAAGGCTACCTTATGCTAGGAAGAGTTCATTAAGATTAAACTCTCAACACTAAATAATCTCCACTTTTCATCTGAACGACATCAGCTTTCATTGCTTTGGCCACATCCTGAACCATCAACTTCTGCTGCTCTTCATTCTCAGCCAACAGGGTAAGCTGGCTGCCTCCCAGTATCCTTTCCTTGTGTAAAGTGACAACTGCGAGTATCTCATAACTAGGTTTGGCTGAAGATTCTCTTCCCATTGTTTATTTATTCCTTTCCGACAAGATTTGTTTTCATGACTGCATGGCTTTTTTTCGTACTTTCAAGTAAAGGAGTCTTTTTAACAGCTTCAATCAGCTT
Organism: Mesobacillus sp. S13; assembly: GCF_020422885.1. Lineage (NCBI taxonomy): Bacteria > Bacillati > Bacillota > Bacilli > Caryophanales > Bacillaceae > Mesobacillus > Mesobacillus sp. S13. The sequence continues at coordinate 4,131,338 of NZ_CP084622.1, forward strand.
ATCCTTGTCTTTAATGATAGGTACAAGCGTAACAACAATTCTTCCTTTTTCGTATTCCTTCCTTGTAAAATGATATCGCTTAACCCCCAATGCCCTTGTAGCTTCAAAAAGCGCAGCCTGCCTTTGTCCGAAGTTATCCAAAGCGATCCGAAAATGTTCCTCATGAGGATAAATCACCACAGCCATTCCTTCTTTTTCAAACATCTTAGCAGCATTCTCAGAACCTAACAGGTTTGTCACATAAATTCCATCTACAAACAATTCCGACCCTTTCACTTCAATCTTTCCTTCTTCTACTTCAGCAATATCTCCTATTGTTTTGCCTTTAGAAAATCTTTTTAATATGTAAAATCCGATTGCACCCACAATTATCCCTGAAAGGATATTGATTAATTTCGATTCACTATCCACAATTTGAATCGTGAGAGCCGTCAAAAAAGAAACAATCAAAGAAAAATAATTTCTTGCTTCGAATGTCTTTGCTATTCCGTCGATATACGCGTCTCCACGATAAGCATACTCGGTGTTTTCTACATCTTTCAAACTTTCTCTTTCAGACTTTCTCACATCCCGGAACTGTTGGATGGCAAGCGTCAGAAATGTCACTGCGACAAAGTTTTTGGTCATTAGCGCTGGAATGGCAACTGCACCAAGGGCAGAAGCAACGAACCCAGTGACTAGATGGATCATATATCCATTCGGATAGCTCGGATATTGCCTGAAATCTTCTTTTATCGTGAGGACCCGAGCCAATGTCCCAACACAAATAGCCGTAATGATCATAACGATATGCTCAGATGATATTATTCCTTCTTTCATGGCTGCCTCCTTCATTCCTCAGCAGTCATTCCCATTTCGTTTTAGAAAAATACATAAGCAAATCAAGGTACTTTTGGTTGAGAAATCAACAAAGTTTACGAAGAGAGCCCAAATAAAAGATAAATCAGGAATTTTCAATATTGAAATTATAACTTACAATAAAGAAAGAACATATGTTCCCTATTAGAAGGAGGAGGAATAATGAAAATTTGGGAAGCTAGCTATATTGCTGGCATTATAGATGGGGAAGGCAGCATTACATTAACAAGAATGCATAAACACGAACATCGCCGACCGATGATTACAATTCCATCGACAGATAAAGAACTTTTGGTGTATATCCATTCTATTATTGGAGGAGTTATTAATAATAAGAAAAATTATAAACCAGATACCCATAAGAATTCTTACACATTAAGCGTAAAAAATAAAATTGACGTATTATCTACATTAAGATACATACACCCTTTTTTAAGAATTGAACGGAAAAGGCTACGTGCCCAATGGATATTGGAGCATTATGAGTCGGTTACACCTCGAAACGGAAAGTATAGACCAGAAATGTTAGTAGCTAAAAAGGAATTTGAGAATTTTTTCTTTACTATTTAAGCAAAAATCTATGATTGTTAGTTATTCGCTAAGTTTACTCTTTATGATTGATTAATAAATCCTACATAAAAAACATCAGCCAAAAAACAGCTGATGTTTTATAAACAAAATAAAAATCCACCAACATATGTATTGGTGGAGACGGTGGGACGTGCTATTCCATGCTTTCGTCATGGCACTGACTATATCTTGAACCTGCTTCAGCAGGTCCTCCGGCGTATTATGCGAGATTTAGTTTTATCCAGACTCCCGGATAGATCACGCATCCTAGTACTGCCACGCTGGCAGCCTATAAGTCGATACATGGCTGTTGGATTGCTCCACATACCACTCGGCATTGCCCTATCGCTAATGCGACTTAGGTTTCACCGATAAAGCCGGATTTTCACTTGCGTGTTGCCACGCAAGGCGACTAATGACTAATCGAACCCACGTCCAAAGATATTGGCACTTAAGCTTCTACGAGTGTAGTCGGCATATTGGCAATTCGCTGGTCCTTTTGCCTACCGACAGGCGGCCGGCCAGCTAGCCTGGTTGTTCTCTTCCTTCATCCTCAGGCGGTGGAATCCGGCGTAGCCCACTTAGAGTGAGTCCGCTACCCTACCACATGGGCGATGGAGGGGCGAACCGCTATGCAGTATTAAGCTGCGAAAGCGAAGTTGTTGTTTTCTTTGCCAGTTATAGGCGTTGACGTTTTTACGAGGCCGATCCCCTCGACTCGCCACTTAAGCTCAAACTACCCCTGTCGAATCCGTAACGTCCCCGTATAAAAGGTTGCTGTATCTGTGATACAGACGTTAGGAGAACTCGGTTAAGCCGAGCTAAAGTTATGTTGTCACTCGCTGGTGACAGTTATTATTATAACACACGGAGTACTTTTTTCAACTGGTACACTCTTCCTCAGCTGACAAACTTACATTTTCTGGCGCTCACGGAATGCACGCTCGATATCTCTGCTTGCTTCCTTCTTCTTCAGCGTCTCACGCTTGTCGTAGTTCTTTTTACCCTTACCGAGACCGATTAAAACCTTTGCGTATCCGTTCTTCAGGTAAATCTTCAATGGCACAAGCGCATAACCAGCTTCCTTCGTTTCACCAATCAGCTGGGCGATTTGACGCTTGTGAAGCAAAAGCTTCCTTGTGCGCAGCGGGTCATGGTTATAACGGTTTCCCTGCTCATATGGACTGATGTGCAGATTATATAAGAACAGTTCACCATTATGGACTTTAGCGTATGAATCCTTCAGCTGGACGCGCCCGTTACGGATCGATTTGATCTCTGTTCCCTGGAGGACGACTCCGGCTTCATACGTTTCTTCGATGAAATAGTCATGGTTCGCTTTTTTATTTTGCGCGACGACTTTTCCCTCTCCTTTTGGCATAAAAACTTCCCCCTTCTATTGTTTATCATTTTAGCAAATATCCCCTGCTCCCACAACGAAAAGCGTAAGCGCTTTGGTCAGTCCCGACAAGCGCTGGAGCCAGACAATATGAAAAGCGTAAGTGCCTTGCACTGATTAGCGCAGGCACTAGAGGACAATAGAGAGCCCCTAATCAGGAGCTCTCATAAGAGTTGCCTATTTTCTCTTTTTTGATTTACGCTTTGCAGCGGGGGCATTCTCAAAGAACTTTTTCTTTTTGTTCTTTGGTTTTGGACCTGAACCTGAACCGGAGCCGTTTCTGCCGCCTCCTGATTCTCTTCCGCCAGAACCTCTGCCTCCGCGTTTGCCTTCTTCTTCTTTTCCGCGGCGCGGCTTCTTCTCGCTGCTGCCAGTTTTGAAGACCTTTGGTGCCGCAGGGCGTTCTCGTCTTGGCGTGCCCTTCATGCCGACGATTTCGAAGTCGATGGAGCGCTCATCTTTGTTGACATTGATGACACGGACAGTGATTTCGTCCCCAATTCTGAAGACATTCCCCGTACGCTCGCCGATCATTGCCATCTGGCGTTCGTCGAAGCGGTAGTAATCATCTGTCATGTAGCTGACATGGACAAGACCTTCGATTGTGTTCGGAAGCTCGACGAACATCCCAAAGTTCGTGACAGAGCTAATGATGCCATCGTATTCTGTCCCAACCTTGTCTTCCATGTATTCCGCTTTTTTCAGCTCGTCGGTCTCACGTTCTGCTTCAACCGCGCGGCGTTCCATGTTCGATGAATGCTCGGCAATATCAGGCAGCATGGCATTCCATTTTTCCTTCGTCGCCTGGTCCAGCTTGCCTTCGATCAAGTAAGTCCTGATCAAGCGATGGACAATCAAGTCAGGATAACGTCGGATTGGCGATGTGAAGTGCGTGTAGAACTCTGTTGAAAGACCAAAGTGTCCGAGGCTTTCTGGATAATATTTTGCCTGCTGCATCGAACGAAGCATGACAGTCCCGACAACCATTTCTTCAGGCTTGCCCTGGACTTCTTCGATGATTTCCTGTAACGCCCTTGGGTGGACAGAATTGGCCGACCCTTTCACGATATAGCCAAAGTTCGTGATGAACTCGAAAAACTTTCGCAGCTTATCTTCTTTTGGATCTTCGTGGATACGGTAGATGAACGGAACATCCAGCCAGTGGAAATGCTCAGCGACTGTTTCGTTCGCAGCCAGCATGAATTCCTCGATTAGCTTTTCAGCGACAGACCGCTCTCGCAGGACGACATCTGTTGGGTGGCCTTCCTCATCAACCAGTACCTTTGATTCTTTAAAATCAAAATCGATGGCGCCTCTTTCCATCCTTTTTTTACGAAGAATAGCAGCAAGCTCTTCCATCATCTCAAACATCGGAACAAGAGATTCGTAACGTGAGCGGGTTTCTTCGTCTTGATCAACGAGAATCCTGTTCACATCAAAATACGTCATTCGCTCCGTTGTCTTTATGACACTCTGGTAAATTTCATGGTCTACCACCTGGCCGTCAGGAGAGATCTCCATATTACAAGACAGCGTGAGTCGATCGACCTTCGGATTCAAGGAACAGATTCCGTTTGATAAGCGGTGCGGAATCATTGGGATGACGCGATCTACTAGATAGACACTCGTCCCGCGTTCTTCTGCTTCCCGGTCAATCGGTGAATCTTCAGTTACATAGTAAGTAACATCGGCAATATGAACGCCGAGCTTGTAATTGCCGTTTTCAAGCCTTGTGACCTGGACAGCATCATCCAAGTCCTTCGCATCTGCGCCATCAATCGTGACAATGACTTCATCACGCAGGTCTCGGCGGTTTGCGATTTCGCTCTCCTTGATCTGGTCTGGGGCATTATTCGCCTGTTCCATGACCTCTTGCGGGAATTCCAGCGGCAATCCATGCTTATGAATGACAGATAGGATATCGACGCCTGGATCATTTTTATGGCCAAGGATGGCAACGACCTCTCCCTCTGCACTCTTACGGCCCTCAGGATAGCTCGTCAGCTTGACAACAACCTTATGCCCTTCGACTGCACCCATTCCAGCTTCTTTTGGAATGAAGATGTCACTCGTAAATTTTTTATCATCAGGAATCACGAAACCGAAGTGCTTACTCTCGGTATAAGTGCCGACAATCTGCGACACTCCTCTTTCCAGGATGCGCACGACTGTCCCTTCGCGGCGCTGGCCTGAGCTGTCCGACGATACGCGAACAAGGACCGTATCCCCGTTCATCGCATTGCTCGTTTCATTCGGCGGAATGAAGATATCATCCATGCCCTGTTCCTCAGTAATGACAAAAGCAAATCCCTTCGCATGCGCACTGTAACGGCCGCGCACAAGATTCATTTTTTCCGGAAGGCCGTAGCGGTCACTGCGTGTCCTGACAACAAGCCCCTTCTCTTCCATCACCACCAGCGCCTTGACGAAATCCTTGAATGTCGAGGAGTCCTCGATTCCAAAGGCACTTTCCAGCTCCTGGACAGTAAGCGGCTTGTAAGCTTCATCCTTCATATAATGCAATAGCCTGTCTATATGGCCTTTAATATTCTCATCCATTATAAATCCCTCCTTTATTATGCTATTTTCGAGATCCTGTTAAGTTCATGGTGTAAAAAACAACACAATATATTTTCTATGTTTTTATTCTTTCCAATTTAATGACTCAAGAAACTCGTAAACATCTTCGTGCAGCTGATCACGTTCTTTATCAAGTGTGATGACATGGCCTGACTCTTCATACCATTTGAGTTTCTTATGTTCAGACTCGATATTGTCATGAATGATATTCGCACTATCAGGGTCGATGATGACGTCGTTCCTTGCCTGAACCACAAAGGTTGGCGTATAAATCAGGTCAATGCTGCCACGGACCTCCTTGATCAGCTCTTGAAGGTCTTTTAGCGTAGCCATTGATTTCTGTTCGAGTTCCTTTACTTCCGCCTCGATTTGCTCCTCAGGCTTGCCTTCCATTCTCTTATATTCACGTGCATACTCGAGTACACCGCGGTACATCAATTCTTCCGTCTTAAGATGCATCGGCGCGCACATTGGCACGATTCCCTTGAGTGGCTTGGTATATCCAAGCTTCAGCGAAAGGACTCCACCCAGCGACAAACCTGCCACAGCTATCTCCTCATATCCTTCGCTTTTCAGAAATTCGTAGCCCTCAAGCGCATCCTGCCACCAATCTTCAGGGCCTGTATGTATCAATTCTTCAGGCGGCACTCCATGTCCTTTAAATACAGGTGCATGGCATGTATATCCTTTTCCTTCTAAAAAACGGCCCAGCATCCTGACATCCGCAGAATTACCGGTGAATCCATGCAACAGCAATACCGCTCTTTTTCCAGCTTTAAATGTAAAAGGTCTTGGCACTAACTTTCTCATTTTCCTACTCCCTCTATCAGATATCTTCCTTAGTTTTAACAAACATGCTTGTAACATTCAATTAAAAGCCTTTATATATGTAAATACCCATATTCACCAGAAATATGTGAAAATCTTGCTTCAATAAACACAATAAAACCCGGCCTCGATTGAAGCCGGGTCATTGTGTGTATTATAGTTCGAAATAAGAAACGGCAATAGTCAAAACAAAAAACAGAACAGACAACACGATTGTGACACGGTGCAGCACAAGGTCAAGACCTCTTGCCTTTTGCTTGCCGAACAATTGCTCAGCGCCGCCGGAAATCGCGCCGGATAGACCAGCACTCTTGCCTGATTGAAGAAGAACGACTCCAATAAGACCAATGCTGACGATCACTAAAAGAACAACTAACAATGTATGCATGACGTACCTCCCGATAAAACTGCTAACAGTATTTTAAATTTATCACATTTTCAGGAATGAAACAATACTTGTCCGAATTGTTATGAATTTTATTGGGCAGGTACTTTGTTTTTTAACGACTGTTTAACGCAATGGTGCAGGAAGCAGTGAATTGGATCTGTAAAGCAGGTCCGAAACGGTTGTGCATTGATAGCCGTTTTTATATAAGTTGGCCAATATATCTTCCACCGCCTTCACTGTTTGCGAACGGTCTCCCCCGGCATCATGAAAAATAATCACGTCGCCTGGACGTGTATCGGATATGACATTTTGCGTGATCTTAGCGGCTCCCGGCCGGCTCCAGTCCCGAGTTTCCTGATGCCATGACCAGAGGATGACATTGTAGCCCCCTTCAATCGCGGTATCAACGATTTCCTTATCATAATAGCCGGCGATTGGGCGGAACAGAGAGGGTTTGATACCAGTGAGTTCTTTGATAACCTCCGCGTTTTTATCCAGTTCCCTTTTGAGCAACACTGGGGAATAGCCATCCCGGAAACGGTGCCTGTAGGTGTGATTTCCGATTTCGTGCCCTTCAGCTGCCTGCCGTTTAACGATTTCCGGGTATCTTTCTGCCTCTTCGCCAATGATAAAAAAAGTAGCCTTCGCATCGTACTTCTTCAGAGCGTCAAGGATTTGCGGAGTGAAGGTCGGATCAGGCCCGTCATCGAACGTAAACGCCACAAGCTTCTCTTCCACAGGGAGATCCCAGAACACATGGCCAGTCTTTTCGAATTTTGCTCGTTTTACTGAGGAAGGTGTGGCTGATGCAATCCCGACTGTATTCATCGTGAAAAACATCATTAAGATAGCAGCTATGGTAACCCTTTTCATATCGATCCGCTCCAATCTTCAATTTTGAGTTTATAACTATTGTGCGGATTTAATAGCGATTTTATTTCACCATAGGAAGATTCATTGTTTAAGCTGTCCTTCCTTTAACAACGGGATTCTATCGGACACTTTCTTCGTTTCCCTCTTCTGTTTGTCCGATAGGGTCCTTCTATTGGACACTTTTTTCAATTTCACGCTTCTGTTTGTCCGATAGGGGCCTTTTATCGGACACTTTTTTCAATTTCACGCTTCTGTTTGTCCGATAGGGACCTTGTATCGGACATTTCCTTCTAATTCTAGCTTCTTCTTGTCCGGAAAAAGTAAATGTTAAAAAAAACACCGGCAGCATCGTCATGCCACCGGTGTCTTTATATAACGGGTTCAATCGCCACATTAAGCGACCCACCTCGCAAAATTACTTCTTAAGGTTGTAGAAAGATTTGATTCCGTTGAAGCGAGCTGTTTCGCCAAGCTGGTCTTCGATGCGAAGAAGCTGGTTGTACTTCGCTACACGGTCTGTACGTGATGGAGCACCAGTCTTGATTTGGCCAGCGTTCGTTGCAACAGCAATGTCAGCGATTGTTGAATCTTCTGTTTCACCAGAACGGTGAGAGATGACTGCAGTGTAACCTGCGCGCTGTGCCATTTCGATTGCGTCGAAAGTTTCTGTCAAAGTACCGATTTGGTTGACTTTGATCAGGATTGAGTTGCCAACGCCTTGCTCGATACCTTGTGAAAGCTTCTTCGTGTTAGTTACGAACAGGTCGTCACCAACAAGCTGAACTTTTCCGCCAAGGCGCTCAGTCAATAGCTTGTGGCCTTCCCAGTCGTTTTCATCCAAGCCGTCTTCGATTGAGATGATTGGGTATTTAGAAGCCATTTCTTCGTACCAGTCTACCATTTCTGCAGACGTTTTAACTACGCCTTCACCAGAAAGGTGGTACTTGCCGTCTTCTTTGTTGAAGAACTCAGAAGATGCAGCATCCATAGCTAGCATGATTTGCTCGCCTGGCTTGTAGCCTGCTTTTTCAATAGCCGTTACGATTGTTTGAAGCGCTTCTTCGTTTGATCCAAGGTTCGGAGCGAATCCGCCTTCGTCACCTACAGCTGTGTTCAAGCCTTTTTCTTTTAAAACTGACTTCAGGCTGTGGAAGATTTCCGCACCCATGCGAAGTGCTTCACGGAAGTTCTCAGCGCCAACAGGCATAACCATGAATTCCTGGATGTCCACGTTGTTGTCAGCATGCTCGCCGCCGTTAACGATGTTCATCATTGGAACTGGAAGCTGCTTGGAGTTGAATCCGCCAAGGTATTGGTATAAAGGAAGGTCAAGGTAGTCTGCGGCAGCATGTGCAACAGCCATGGATACGCCTAGAATTGCGTTAGCGCCCAGCTTGCCTTTGTTTTCAGTTCCATCTAACTCGATTAGCGCCATATCGATACCGTTTTGGTCAAGGACGTTGAACTCTTCGCCTACCAAGAATGGTGCGATGATTTCGTTCACGTTATCAACAGCTTTTAAAACACCTTTTCCAAGGTAGCGGCTTTTGTCGCCGTCACGAAGTTCAACTGCTTCGTATTCACCAGTTGAAGCACCACTTGGAACTAGCGCGCGTCCGAATGCGCCAGACTCTGTGAATACTTCTACCTCAACTGTTGGGTTACCGCGGGAATCTAATACTTCGCGTGCGTATACGTCTGTAATGAATGGCATAGGTATCTCTCCTTATAGTTAAAAGTTTATTTTTTGATTAATGTTTTCCCTGTCATTTCTGCCGGCTGGTCCAGTCCCAGCAATTCAAGCATTGTTGGTGCAAGGTCGCCGAGGATTCCGTCTTCACGAAGCTCCACGCCCTCTTTCGTTACAATGACAGGCACCGGGTTTGTCGTGTGAGCGGTCATCGGGTTGCCTTCAAGGGTAACAACTTCATCGGCATTTCCATGGTCAGCCGTGATGATGGCCGTTCCACCTTTTGAAACAATCAGGTCAACGATCCGTCCAAGACATTCGTCAACTGTTTCAATTGCCTGGATTGTTGGCTCAAGCATACCTGAGTGTCCAACCATATCAGGATTCGCAAAGTTCAAGAGAATCGCGTCGAAGTTATCGGCTTCGATTTCCTTGATCAATGCATCCGTCACTTCATAAGCGCTCATCTCTGGCTTCAGGTCATACGTCGCAACCTTTGGCGAGTTAATCAGGATCCGCTTTTCACCAGGGAATTCCTGCTCGCGGCCTCCGCTCATGAAAAATGTCACGTGCGGATATTTTTCCGTTTCAGCAATACGAAGCTGAGTCATGCCAGCCTGTGAAATCACTTCACCTACAGTATTATCGAGGTTTGATGGTTCGAATGCCACGTAACCGTCAACTGTTTCACTGAAGTGTGTCAAGCACACGAAGTGAAGTTTTTCAGGATGACCTTCGCCTCGGTCGAATGAACGGAAGTCTTTATTTGTAAAAGTGTTTGAAATCTGGATTGCTCGGTCAGGACGGAAGTTGTAGAAAATCACAGCATCATCGTTCTGGATCGTCGCAACCGGTGAACCATCCTTGCGTACAAGAACCGACGGGACAACGAATTCGTCAAAGATTCCATTGTTATAGTTATCTTCAATCAATTCCATAGGGTTTGAATACGTAGGTCCGTCGCCATACACCATTGAACGGTAGGATTTCTCCACACGCTCCCAGCGCTTATCGCGGTCCATTGAATAGTATCGCCCAGAAATCGTCGCAAATTCACCGACACCGATCTCATTCATTTTTTCTAATGTCTGTTCAATGTAACCTGGTGCTGTTTTTGGCCCAACATCGCGTCCGTCTAGGAATCCGTGTACGTATACCTTTTTCAGACCCTCGCTGGCAGCCAGCTTCAACAGAGCAAACATATGCTCAATATGGCTGTGAACGCCACCATCAGACAGCAAGCCCATCAGATGAAGGGCAGTGCCTTTTTCCTTTGCATGCTTGATTGCTGCAAGGAAGGTTTCATTTTTTTCAAATTCGCCTTCACGAATCGAAATATTCACGCGTGTAAGACTCTGGTAAACTACACGGCCTGCACCGATGTTCAGGTGTCCAACCTCTGAGTTGCCCATCTGACCCTCTGGAAGGCCAACCGCTTCACCGCTTGCAATCAATTGCGCATGCGGGAAACTTTTCCAATAGCGGTCAAAATTCGGCTTTTTCGCCTGTGCAACGGCGTTACCTTTTGCTTCTGGACGGCATGCAAAACCGTCCAGAATGATTAAAGCTGTTGGTGACTGTTTACTCATTCTTACCTGCCTCCAATAGCTGCAAGAAGGAATCTGTCTCAAGGCTTGCTCCGCCGACTAATGCGCCGTCGATGTCAGATTGTGACATGTATTCCTTGATGTTAGCTGGCTTTACGCTGCCGCCGTATTGGATACGGACTGCTTCAGCCACTTCTGGTGAAAATTGATCTGCAACCACTTTACGGATGTGCGCGCAAGTTTCATTCGCATCTTCTGCTGTAGAAGATTTACCTGTTCCAATCGCCCAGATTGGCTCATAAGCGATGACCGTTTGTTTCACTTGCTCATCTGTCAATCCATTAAGAGCTGCCTTGATCTGTCCGCCAACAAATTCGTTTGTTTCGCCATTTTCGCGCTGTTCAAGCGTTTCGCCACAGCAAACGATCGGAGTCAGATTGTATTTAAATGCTGATAATGTCTTCTTGTTGACAGTATCATCTGTTTCGTTGAACATTTCACGGCGTTCAGAGTGACCGATGATCACATATTTCGCGCCAATGTCCTGCAATGCTTTAGGGCTGACTTCGCCTGTAAAAGCACCGCTTTCTTCAAAGTGCATGTTTTGTGCACCGATTTCAACGTCTGAATTCTGTGTAAGCTCGACAAGCTGTCCAAGGAACAATGCCGGAGCACAGACTACTGATTCAACCTTGTCATTTGACGGAACAAGTCCACTTACTTTTTCGATGAAATCTTTGGCTTCAGGCAGCGTTTTATGCATTTTCCAGTTTCCTGCAATGATCGGTTTACGCATGCTGACACTTCCTTTCAATGTTTGCTGCGTATGCAGCGTTGTAATGCTTTTTAAACCCGCTGGATGTTGGGCTAACTTTTTTGGAGCGACACACACCAATGGTCAGGATCCGCACCCTTACATTGCCGCTGTCATAGCCCCTGATATATCTAAAATCTTACTTATCGTTCAATGCCACTACGCCTGGGAGTTGCTTGCCTTCCATGAATTCTAGGGAAGCGCCGCCTCCTGTTGAGATGTGGCTCATTTTTTCTGCTAGGCCGAATTTTTCTACTGCTGCTGCAGAGTCGCCTCCGCCGATGACTGAGTATGTATCATTTGCATCGGCTAAAGCTTGTGCGACAGCTTTCGTTCCTTCTGCGAATTTGTCGATTTCAAACACGCCCATTGGTCCGTTCCAGATGACCAATTTAGACTTTTGAATCACATCGCGGTAAGTTTCAGCTGTTTTGGGTCCGATATCGAGTGCTTCCCAGTCTGAAGGGATTTCTTCGATTGCTACGACCTTCGAATTTGCATCTGCAGAAAAATCATCGGCAACGATGGCGTCTACAGGCATGTAGAAGTTAACGCCTTTTGCCTTTGCTTTCTCCATGAAGCTCTTAGCCAAGTCAATTTTATCTTCTTCTAAAAGAGATTTTCCGATTTCGTGGCCCTGTGCTTTTACAAATGTATAAGCCAATCCGCCGCCGATAATCAGGTTATCTACTTTTTCCAATAGGTTGTCAATGACGCCAATCTTATCTTTAACCTTCGCGCCGCCAATGATGGCAGTGAACGGACGCTCTGGATTTGATAATGCTTTTCCAAGAACTTCAAGCTCTTTTTCCATCAGGAAGCCTGATACAGCCGGAATGTACTTGGCGATGCCTTCTGTTGAAGCGTGCGCACGGTGTGCAGCTCCGAATGCATCGTTCACATATACATCTGCAAGCTCTGCAAATGCCTTTGCAAGTTCAGGATCATTCTTCTCTTCGCCTGGATAGAAACGGACATTTTCAAGAAGCAGGACATCGCCCTCGTTCATGCTGTCGATTTCGGATTTTACAGAGTCCCCGTAAGCTTCATCTGTCTTCTTCACATCCTTGCCAAGAAGCTCAGACAAACGCTTCGCAACTGGAGTCAAACGCAATTCTTCAACAGCCTGCCCCTTCGGACGGCCAAGGTGGCTTGCAAGAAGGACTTTCGCGCCCTGTTCAACAAGGTACTGGATCGTTGGCAGTGCTGCACGGATCCGTGTTTCATCCGTAACCTGTCCATCCTTCATCGGCACGTTGAAATCAACGCGGCAAAAAACTCTTTTTCCTTTAACATCCACATCTTTTACTGTCTTTTTGTTCAAGGCTAGAGACCTCCTTTAAAATAGCGCCAATGCGCGATTAAGCAGAAAAAGAGGAGAGGGAATTACCCCGCTCCCCTTTTCATCCTACTACATTATAGTCAATATTGGATTAGTTATCCAATCTTAGCTTACAGACCTTTTTTCGCGATGAAGTCTACAAGGTCAACTACACGGTTAGAGTAACCAGACTCGTTGTCATACCAAGAGATAACTTTTACCATGCTGCCTTCCATAACCATTGTTGATAGTGCATCGATGGTAGAAGAGTTTGCACAGCCATTATAGTCGCTAGATACTAGTGGCTCTTCGCTGTATCCAAGGATACCTTTAAGTTCGTTTTCAGAAGCTTTCTTAAATGCAGCATTGATTTCTTCAACTGTTACATCTTTGTCAAGCTCAGCAACAAGGTCAACCAATGAAACGTTTGGAGTTGGTACACGCATTGCTCCACCGTTTAATTTGCCTTTAAGTTCAGGCAACACTAGAGAAACTGCTTTTGCAGCACCAGTTGTTGTTGGGATGATGTTTTCCGCAGCAGCACGTGCACGACGGTAGTCTTTGTGCGGAAGGTCAAGGATTTGCTGGTCATTTGTGTATGAGTGAACAGTTGTCATCATACCGCGCTTGATTCCGAAGTTGTCGTTCAGAACTTTTGCGAATGGAGCCAGGCAGTTTGTTGTACAAGATGCGTTAGAGATTACGTGGTGGTTAGCTGCATCGTACTTATCATCGTTTACACCCATAACGATTGTGATATCTTCGTCAGATGCCGGTGCTGAGATGATAACCTTCTTAGCTCCTGCTTCAAGGTGCTTCGCAGCGTCTGCACGCTTAGTGAAACGTCCAGTAGATTCAACTACTACTTCTACGCCAAGGTCGCCCCAGCCAAGTTGAGCTGGATCTCTTTCAGCAAGTACTTTCACTTTGTGGCCGTCAACTACTAGGTAGTCACCGTCAACTGTAATTTCTTCGTTCAATGTTCCGTGAACTGTATCATATTTTAAAAGGTGAGCAAGCATGTTTGCATCTGTTAAATCGTTAACTGCTACTACTTCTACATTAGGGTTTTTCAAAGCCGCGCGGAAAACTACGCGTCCAATACGTCCAAATCCATTAATACCTACTTTTACTGCCATGAGTATTTCCTCCTTTGATTCCTATAAAAGGTGTTGTTTATATTAAGGTGTTACCCTTGTAACAATGTTTTAGCGGCTCCTTCATCCGTAATCAGGATGGTAGAGGAAGGTGCCTGTTTCATATAAGCTCTGATCGCTTTTGCCTTGGACTCTCCACCGGCAACCGCGATGATATCGCCTATATTCGCGAGATCATTAAGCTGAAGGCCAATCGTCAGCACTTTGTGGACGATTTCTCCATCTTCATTAAAATAGTAACCAAAAGCCTCGCCTACTGCTTTTCCATCGAGGATCTTATGTAAATCCTCCGGACTGGTATTGCGGCGTTCCGCCATTGTAATAGCGTCTCCAATACCATGTAAAACCATGCTAGCTGATTTGACTAAATTCCAGACCTCGTAAATCAACGGTTCTTTGATGAAGGATTTGTAAACCTCTGTGCTGACCTGGTCGGGTACATAAAAGACTCGGTTGCGTGAATTCGTATTGTCCGCCATGATCGCACAAACTGTGTTTGCCTGATTCTTGACGTCCTCGCCGATTCCGCCCCTTGCCGGCACGAACAGCAAATCCTTTTTGCCAAAGTCAGGAGTCAAGCTATCCGCTACGGCCGCCATCGTCGATCCTCCTGTTACAGCAATAATATTCTTGCTGTGGAGAAGCTCTTTCATACTGTTGGCTGTCGCGCGTCCCAGCTCACTTTTCACCCAGGGAGACTGGTCGCTGTCACCCGGGACTACAATTACCCTCCGGATGCCCATGTGCTCCTGAAGCTTGCGCTCTAATGAGTCTATACCCATTATGTCCCGCATTACTCTTTCAAGACTTTCCAGTATATCTTTTCCCGCTTTGGTCAGTGTCATTCCCTGAACTGACATCGAAATCAGATTCTGGTCTTTCAAAAACTCCACCTCAGAACGCAAAATCCGTTCAGTCAAGTTTAGGCTGATCGAAAGGTTTCTCCTGCCAACTGGCTGCATCACATTTATGTATTGGAGGATGAGGTATCGTTTTTGCATAACTTGCAATAAATCGGGCAATATTCTTTTTTGAATATCAATGAGCGAAAAGTCCATGTTGATATTCTCCTTTTCCAGCGTTGGACTTAAAGTGTCCCGCTAAGACATATTATGTCCCACTCGCGGTAAAAAAAATCACCCCTGCTACAAAACTCATTCTAACAGGAGTGAAACCCTTAATCAACTTATAAACTCAATGTTTTTTCGTGAAAACGCTTCATTTATGAACTTTTTGTTAATAATTCCGTATTGCAGCTCTTCGCCGTCCAATTCGATGACTGGAATCATGATTCCGTACTTTTCGACGAGCTCATCATCGAGGTCGATATTGATTTCTTCTATTGTAATATTCCATTTTGTTTGTAAGTCTTCGAGGATCTCACGCGCTGTTTCACACAAATGGCAGCGTGGTCGGGAATATAGTTTGACTGTTTTTTGCATTTTGGGCTCCTTAAAGTGATTTGAATATCAATATTTTGCTAATAAGTTGATTTCCACTCCAGGATGCTTCGCTTTCCTCGGGGCGTGCGGTGAGCCTCCTCAGTGCTGAAGCGCCTGCGGGGTCTCACCTAGCCCGCTGATCCCGAAGGAGTCTCGCACCTTCCGTTCCATTCAACTTATTAATAATGTTTTGTGTTAAAACCATCAACTTAAAGTAAATATTTAATTTAAACACTTGAACATCAGTGTACTAATCAAATCTCTTCCGCTTGGAGGACGATGGTATGCCGAGCTGGTCGCGGTATTTGGCGACGGTTCTTCTTGAGACGACCATGCCTTCTTCGTCTTCGAGCATTTGTACTAGTTTTTGGTCGGATATAGGTTTCTTTTTATCTTCTTCTTTTATGAACCTTTCGATGGCCGCTTTTACTTTTTGGGAAGAAGCCTGGTCGTTCTCTGTGGTCGCGATCGCGCTTGTAAAAAAGGATTTCAATTCATGAGTGCCGGTCGGAGTCTGCATGTATTTTTCGCGGACAGTTCGGCTGACTGTCGACTCGTGGATTTCGAGTTCGTCGGCCACTTCTCTCATCGTCATCGGTTTCAGATGTTCTGGCCCGATCAAAAAGAATTCCTTTTGTTTTTCAATGATTTTCATCGATACCTTCAGCAGAGTTTCCTTCCTTTGCTCAAGGCTGCGATGAATCCACTGGTAGTCCCCCTGCTTTTCCTGCAGGAATTTATTGACTTCCGGATCCTTGTGTCCAGACAGCTGCTGAAAATATCCTTCATTAAAAGAAATTTTAGGAATCAGTGCATCGAACACACTAACCGAGAGTTCATTCCCTTCCCGTTTGACGACCACATCCGGGACAATGTAGGCAGGCTTCTCGCGCTGGAACGCTGCCCCAGGTTTAGGGTTCAGCTGCTGGATATCATCATGGACCTTTTGGATTTCCCTCACATCGATATTCAGCATCTTCGCCAATGCTTTCCACTTTTTCTCGGCAAAAAGCAGGAAATGGTCACGCATGATAGTTCTTGCCAGTTCATTTTCAGGTGTGCGCTTTTGCCTTGTCAATTGAAGCAGCAGGCATTCCTTGAGATCATTCGCACCGATGCCTGCCGGTTCAAGGGCCTGAAGCTTAAAGAAAGCGCAATCGACAATTTCTTCATCAACAGAAAACCTTCTGACGAGGTCTTCTCTTCGCAAATTCAAGTAACCGTTTTCATCTATGTTTTCAATCAATTCATGTAAAATCAATTTTTCTTCAGGTGTTACTTTTAACATATTTAATTGAGATAGGAGATAGTCTTCGAGGGTATCACTCGTACCCGCGCCAATCTGTTCGATCAAGTTCTTCTGGTCCCGTTCAAACGTTTTCTTTCTTGTTTTTCGCGTACGGTCCATACTGGCATCAAAATTGGAGATGTTTTTAAAGTCCACTTGCATCAGGGGATTTTCCATTGATTTAGCTTCAAGAAACGCTGCCAGCTCCTGCGCAGAGTATTGCAAAAGCGCAATCGCCTGGGTCAGTTCCTGAGTCATCGCCAATTTTAATGTCTGCTTTTGCCATAAACCAGCCTTTAAATCCATCTCAATCACCCCTGCACTCATTTTACATGATAAACAGGGTTTGGTGTATGGAAAGAATTTGGCATTGGCAATATAAGCGCTCTGTTTTCAATTACTATTTCGCTCATCCAATTGAATACTTGTCTATTAACTTATCAAACTCACAGGAAATGCCCTGAAATGAGCAAGGTATTACCTGTGAAAAAGTAACTGCGAATATTTTTCTCTAATAGAGCCGCAATAATTGCACCTTCAGCGGCTAGAATTGCGCTATCTAACACGATAATTGCACCAAAGCAGTCCAGAATTGCACCTTCATCCTCAATAATTGCACCGTATCCCTAATTTTAGGGGAAAAGAAAATAAAAAAGGCTTTCGAGGAGACCAGACAAAACTTGGACAGTTTTATCTGATCACTCTCAAAAGCCACTTAAATACTTATTCTACGCCCTCGGCAGGAATCGAACCCACATCTCAAGAACCGGAATCTTACGTGCTATCCGTTGCACCACGAGGGCATGTTAATAGTTGGCGTTACGCTTACCTATTATAGGATATGTTCAGTCCCTTTGCAAGCAGGTTTTTTTGGAAGCTCAGGACTGCTATTTGTTTAAAAATAACAATCTTGGGTAAGATGGATACGGTACAGCAAATTGGAATATACATTATTGTCGAACAGTTTATGCAGGCTTTACAAGCGATTCGTTTGACCTTTATTGACCATGCGTGTATCATTAAACTACATAGGTGTTCTGGCAAGCGAACCAGTTTATGCCAGCCTGCAATCTGCCTTTTTAGGGCAGTACCCTGCTTTTATTATAAAGACTGTTATGCCTTTAGTAAATGCAGTGAAATGATCTTACGTTAAAGGAGGAAAACAAACATGAACTTGATTCCTACAGTTATTGAACAAACGAATCGGGGCGAAAGGGCATATGATATTTATTCCCGCCTTTTGAAGGATCGCATCATTATGCTTGGAAGCGGAATTGATGACAATGTTGCCAATTCCATCGTAGCCCAGCTGCTTTTCCTGGAAGCTGAGAATCCGGAAAAGGACATTTCTATCTACATCAATAGCCCGGGCGGCAGCATTACTGCCGGCATGGCAATCTACGATACAATGCAGTTCATCAAGCCGGATGTACAGACAATCTGTATCGGTATGGCTGCTTCAATGGGTGCATTCCTTCTTGCTGCTGGTACGAAAGGCAAGCGTTACGCCCTGCCAAATGCAGAAGTCATGATCCACCAGCCACTTGGCGGTGCTCAGGGACAGGCGACAGAAATTGAAATCGCTGCGAAGCGCATCCTTTTCCTTCGCGAAAAGCTGAATACGATTCTTTCCGAGCGCACTGGCCAGCCGCTTGAAGTCATCGCGAAAGATACGGACCGCGACAACTTCATGACTGCTGAGCGCGCGAAGGAATATGGTCTGGTTGACCAGATTATCACTCGCAACGTACTAGAGGAAAAGAAAGACAAGTAAGCTCAATCAAAAACTCGCTTCCTTTAAATAGGAAGCGAGTTTTTTAGGGTTTATTTTTAGTTTTCCTTTTGGATGTATTCAGCAAGCTTCTCCACTGCCTCTTCTTCATCATTGCCTTCAGCGATCAGATTCACGGATGCGCCAGCGCTTACAGCTAAGCTCATCAATCCCATGATGCTTTTCGCGTTCACTTTTTTACCGTCTTTCTCGAGAAAAATATCGGATGAGAACCTGTTTGCTTCCTGCACGAACAATGCCGCAGGACGCGCCTGTAAACCCGTTTTCAACTTCACTTCCACCTGTTTTTCAACCATTGCTTTTTCCTCCTCTAGCCCTCTATTTATTTGTAATTTGCCCGGCACGCAGTTTATCGGCTATTTCATCGATCTTTCGCAGCCGGTGATTGATTCCTGATTTGCTGATTGATCCACCGCTGACCATTTCACCCAACTCTTTAAGGGTTACATCCTGGTAGTCAACACGGAGCTGAGCGATTTCCCTCAGTTTATCCGGCAAAATTTGCAGGCCGACGGTATCCCGTATGTAGCGGATATTTTCCACCTGTCTTAATGCAGCACCAATCGTTTTATTCAAGTTAGCTGTTTCACAATTCACGAGACGATTAACTGAGTTTCTCATATCGCGGACAATCCGGATATCCTCAAATCGCAGCAGTGCATTATGGGCGCCAACGATGTTCAGAAACTCTGTGATTTTTTCTGCTTCCTTCAAATAGGTGATGAACCCTTTTTTGCGCTCAAGCGTTTTGCTGTTCAGGCCGAATGTATTCATCAGTTCACATAATGAGTCATTATGCTCCTGGTACATGGAGGCAATCTCCAAATGATAGGAAGATGTCTCCGGATTGTTCACAGAGCCTCCTGCGAGAAATGCGCCTCTTAAATAAGAACGCTTACAACATTTCTTTTTCACGAGTTCCGGCGAAATTTCGTGGATTATTTCAAAGCCTTCTCCTAAAATCTTTAAATCCTCCAGAATTTCCCTGGCTGATTCCTTAAGGCGGACAATATAAACATTATTCTTTTTCAGCCGCATTTTTTTACGCACCAGCAGCTCGACCTGAACCTGATAACTTTTTTTGATCAAGGTATAGATGCGTCTGGCAATCGCGGCATTTTCCGTCTGTATGTCTACGATGAGTTTGCGATTTGAGAAGGAAAGGGAACCATTCATCCGGATTAAAGCGGACAGTTCCGCGTCAGCGCAGCAGCCCTTCACGTCGATATTCGTGAGTTCCTTTTTTGTTTCCGAAGCGAACGACACCTTCTCACCCCCCTGGTTATATAGCGCCGGCTTAAGCACAGCAGCTGATTTTGTCTTTTTCTCTTAGGCGCCTGAAGAATACCAGTGCACCTACCCCAAAAGAGAGACAAACGCTTGCATCCTATATTTACGCGTTATATCTCTTTTTGGTTTCATCTATTATCATAGAATATAAAATTTCTGAAACTTTTTTTGTATCATGCCTGATGACATTGCCGTCGAGTTCTGCGATTTCATCCTGGACGACTTCAATTCCAAGTGCCGTCAGCCGGTCAAGGTCAAAATGGACAGGCTGTGCTAACTCCTCTTTATAGCGCAGCTCGACATCCGGCGGGATGGTCTCGCTGTTCACAAGAATCGTATCAATAAAAGCACAGTCCATATGGTCATAGATCGCCTTGATATGATCACTGGCGGCAAAATCATGCGTCTCACCTGCCTGTGTCATCAGATTGCAGATATACACCTTGCGCGCTGTCGCTTTGCACACTTCCTTGCCAAGCCTCTTTACGAGCAAGTTCGGCAGAATACTCGTATACAAACTGCCAGGACCGATCACAATCAAGTCAGCTTCCCTGATGGCCTGGAGCGTTTCAGGCAAAGGCTTTACGCCTTCCGGATTCAGGAAGACCCTTTTGATCCTTTTTCCAGAGTAAGGAATCTTGGACTCGCCCCTGACAATGCTGTCATCCTCCATCACTGCATTCAGCATGACACTCCTGTTTGCTGCCGGCAGTACTTTTCCGCGGACATTCAAAACCTTGCTCATTTCCTGAATCGCATGCACAAAGTTTCCGGTGATTGATGTCATCGCAGCAAGGATCAGGTTTCCGAGCGAGTGGCCAGACAATTCATTGGCTGTATTGAACCGATGCTGGAACATCTCTTCAATCAGCGGCTCCACATCTGATAGTGCTGCCAGGACATTCCGGATATCACCGGGCGGAGGAATATGCATATCCTCCCGCAATCGGCCGGAGCTGCCGCCATCATCTGCGACTGTGACAATCGCCGTAATATCGACAGGGTGCTTTTTCAATCCGCGCAGCAGGACAGGGAGTCCGGTTCCACCCCCGATGATGACGATTCTCGGCAAACCATCATTCATCATTTTAGAAGTCCCTGCCTTTTATCGATATCACGGTGAGTCACACGGGTATGATAGTCTTTTTCGAAAAACTTGGCGATATGTTCAGCCAATGCAACGGAACGATGCTGTCCGCCTGTGCAGCCAATGGCGATGATTAGTTGCGCCTTTCCTTCCCGCTTATAGTGTGGAAGCATGAAACTAAGCAGATCCGTCACTTTTTCCAGGAACTTGGACGTCTCATTCCATTTTAAAACATATGTCGACACGTCTTCATCAAGACCAGTTTTCGGACGCATATGCTCTATATAATGCGGATTCGGCAAAAAGCGGACGTCAAAAACCAGGTCGGCATCAATCGGTATTCCGTGCTTGAAACCAAAAGACATGACATTCACGGTGAAAATTGTCTTTTTATTCACGGAAAACTCTTCAAGAATTTTTTCGCGGAGATCCTTCGGCTTCATGCCCGTTGTTTTATAAATAAGCTGCGCCCTTCCCTTCAGCTCTTCCAAAAGCTCGCGCTCAAGCTGGATGCCTTCAAGCGGCAGTCCTGATGGAGCTAACGGATGTGAACGCCTTGTTTCTTTATAGCGGCGTACTAGTGTGGAATCCTCCGCATCAAGGAACAATACTTGCGGTGTCACCCATGAAGTTTCCGCCAAATCATCAAGCGCTTTGAATAAAGAGTCAAAAAATTCACGTCCTCGCAAATCCATGACAAGCGCCACTTTGTTCATTTTTGTGCCAGATTCCTTCATTAACTCCAGGAATTTCGGGAGCAATGTCGGCGGCAGATTGTCGACGCAGAAGAATCCTAGGTCTTCAAAACTCTGGATCGCGACGGTCTTACCTGCGCCAGACATACCTGTTATAATGACGAGCTGGGTATCAGTGCTTGAACCGGTACTCATTTCTCTTTCCCCCTGCAAATTATTATATGATCAGTTTGGATCGAGCCTGTAGTTGATCAGCTCAAAATCCGGTGTATAAGTAAAGGTGCCATAGATAATTCCTTGTCCATGGACCATGTATTCCAATATGTGATGGTCTCCCGCTGCCATTGGCAGGTCTTTGATGTCATCAAACCCATGCCATTCAAGGGTTCCTTCCTCACATTCATCCAGGTTGATTCCATCTGCCTCAGTAGCGTAAAACGTGAACATCATCCATTCCGATACGACTTGATCATCTTCCTTGATGACAAATGTAAAAATCCCTTTGATTTGAGGATTGCGAAGATAGATCCCTGTTTCTTCACGGAATTCCCTGACACACGAATCCTTCACGGTTTCTCCTGGTTCCATTTTTCCGCCTGGAGCCACCCACCAATTTCGGCGCGGCTTTTGCAGCAGTAAAATTTTTTCATCTTTTACTAAAACACAATTCGTCACTCGCTGCATCCAATCCACCTCTTTATATGTGCGTGCAATAGGCACGTTAACGTTTTCATGATCCAAGCTGTTTCAGAGTCCAAACAACATCCAAAATCAGCTTTTACGAAAAAACAATCATGTAAGATAGCCGAACTTTTATTCTTTCCATTATACTATTTTTAGTTTTTCGCCACAATGAATACAAAGATGATATTTTTGTTAAAGAATGATGAGGAACATTGAATAAGAATTTTAGCATGGATATGGTGTTATAATCCTTTGAAAAAGCCTGTTTCACTTTTTTGCAAAAAAAAGAGCACAGGATAACCTGTGCCGTCAAAGGATTATATTTTTAAAAGGGGGTCAATTTCTATTCCTATAATACCCCATGATTGTTTCACTACTGTTACAGTAGAATTAATAAATAATTACGTTTTGTTAATTTATGCCGAGACATGCTGTTTTTACCATAAGCTTGAAAAAAACCCGCTGATGTGATCCAGCGGGCTTGGCGTCTATATTATGCGTTTGCTTTCAATTCTTCAACCAATTCTTCTACATAGTGCTGTGCGTTTTGCGCCGCGATACTGCCATCGCCTGTAGCTGTAACGATCTGGCGTAGCGTTTTTTCACGGATGTCGCCAGCTGCGAAGATGCCAGGCACTTTCGTTTCCATACGCTCGTTCGTTTCGATATAGCCATTGCTGTTCGTGATGCCGAGGCTTTCGAACGGCTTTGTCAAAGGAACCATTCCGATGTAGATGAATACGCCATCTGCCACGAATTCCTGCTCAGCGCCGTCCTGTGTTGAAACAAGGGTCACGCTGCCGACCTTGCCATCTTTATCGTTGATCTGCTTGACTGTATGATTCCAAATAAAATCAATTTTGTCATTGGCAAATGCACGGTCCTGAAGGATTTTTTGGGCACGAAGCTCGTCACGGCGGTGAACGATTGTCACTTTTGAAGCGAAGCGAGTCAAGTACACGCCTTCTTCTACCGCTGAGTCTCCGCCGCCGACCACAACAAGTTCTTTATTTTTGAAAAATGCGCCATCACAAACCGCACAGTAAGATACACCGCGGCCGCCTAACTCCTGCTCGCCAGGAACGCCAAGCTTTTTGTACTCCGCTCCTGCAGAGATGATGATGGAGCGCGCTTTGTATTCCTTGTTGCCAGCCTTGATTGTTTTATATTCTTTGCCGTCGATGACTTCTTTTACATCGCCGTAAGCATATTCCGCACCGAACTTTTTCGCGTGGTCGAACATTTTAGTCGATAGCTCAGGTCCAAGAATGTGGTCAAATCCCGGGTAGTTTTCCACTTCTTCTGTATTGGCCATTTGTCCGCCTGGCACCCCGCGCTCTAGCATCAATGTAGACAAGTTCGCACGTGATGTATAAACAGCTGCCGTCATCCCAGCTGGTCCAGCTCCGATGATAATGACGTCATAAATTTTCTCTTCTGACATGGTGTACAACTCCTTTGAATATCATAATCCGTTAAATTTCGGTTTCATACCATAATTAGTATTTCCTGCCTAAACATATCCTATAAAACAACTGTATCATAGTCCAAAAATATGCTTAAGTTCACGGAATTGACATACACTTATTCTTATACCCTTTAATGTATACAAAATTCATAAATCCCGTCTTATTGCTAAATAGTACAAACTTCAACCCAAAAATCCAACGAATCATCCCTTCTTGTTATGCAAGAGCTTATTTGTGAATTTTGATGCCAGCTTCAATATTGACAATTTTGTGAAGGATGATATGATAATTTACAGAAAATAAGATTAATAATAGAATTGTTTTACCGCTAGGGGAGCCTTTCGTTAAGGCTGAGATTAAAGTGAAACTTTAAGACCCTTTGAACCTGATCTGGATCATACCAGCGTAGGGAAGTGGAGTATCTGGAGCATCATGCTTTTATCTTGCTGCCAATACAGCCACTTTCTGCCTGCAGAAAGTGGCTTTTTTATTGGAAAAAACAGCATTCTTCACCATAAGGATGTTGAAAAATTACTTATCAGGAGGTTGTTATGTCTACTTTTACACAGTTGATCCGTCAAGAAGCAAGGGAAATTTGGGAAGCAAACTTGGACCATCCATTCGTGCAAGGAATCGCAAAGGGAACTTTACCGCTTGAAAACTTCCGTTATTATGTCTTGCAGGATTCTTATTACCTTTCACATTTTGCGCGCATCCAGGCCATTGCCGCCTCAAGAGCCGAGGAATTATCAACTACAGCAAAAATGGCGGCCCATGCGCAGGGTACATACCAGGCTGAGCTTGGCTTGCATGAACAATTCATAGGTCAGCTCGGTGTCACTAAGGAAGAACTTGAAAACTTCAGACCAGCGCCTACAGCCTATGCGTATACCTCCCATCTTTACCGTGTAGCTGCTTCCGGCAGCCTTGGGGAAATCATTGCCGCCATCCTTCCCTGCTACTGGATTTATTACGAAATTGGAGAACAGCTGAAGCATGCATCGCCTGCAACTCCTATTTACCAGGAATGGATCGCTGCGTATGGAAGCGATTGGTTCAGCGAGCTTGTAAACGAGCAGCTCACCCTCCTTGATGCCATTGCCGAAAGTGCTTCCGATAAAGAAAGAGAAAGAATGAAGCAGCATTTTATCTACAGCAGCCATTACGAGCTTAGGTTCTGGGAAATGGCCTGGACACTTGAAGGCTGGTCGGTAAACAACGAAAAAACAATCGTCCAGTAAGCTGGAGATCAGAAGGGGAGATGAAAAATGTCAAAAGGATTAAAACTGACAGATATTTTAGTTACTGTCGTGATTTCAATTGCGTTCGGGATTATCTATAAAATTTGGGGGCCACTGTACTACGCGCTCAAGCCGCTAGGGCTCCATCTAGATCAATTCATCTATGGAATGTGGTTCATCGCTGCAATAGTCGCTTTTCTGGTTATCCGAAAACCTGGCGTTGCTCTTCTTGCCGAGGTAGCCGCTTCATCCGGGGAATTCCTGATGGGTTCTGAATTTGGACTTGAGGTATTGATCTACGGCTTTGTCCAGGGATTGTTTGCGGAGTTGGTTTTGATGGCTTTTGGCTATAAACGTTCTGGAGTGATTGTTGTCAGCCTTGCCAGTATTGCAGCATGCGCAGGCTCATTGATGATGGACTTTTACAAAGGGTATATCGAAGACCTGGCCGCGTGGAACCTCGCATTATTAATTGCCATGAGGACTGCAGGGTCCATTCTGTTCTCCGGCCTGCTGGCACTGGGGATTGCAAAAGCGCTGGAGCGGACAGGAGTTGCAAATATCCTTAGACCAGCTTCTCAAGATGACTTCGATTCATTGAACCAATAAACAGGGGTGATTGGATGCCAATAATATCTTCATTTAAGAAGCTGAGATTGAAGTTTCCTGGCACGAAAGACCTTCTCTTCAAGGACCTATCCATATCATTTGAAAAAGGAGAAAAAGTGCTCCTGCTTGGTCCTTCAGGATGTGGCAAGTCGACTCTGTTACAGGCACTTTCGGGGCTGATCCCAAATTCCGTTGATGTGCCGATTAAATTCGAAAGCAGTATTCATCCTGAATCCTGGGGGTTTGTCTTCCAGGATCCAGACACCCAGTTTTGTATGCCATATGCGGATGAGGAAATTGCTTTTGTATTGGAAAACATGAATGTTCCCAGAAAACAAATGCCCAAAAGGATTGACGAACTTTTGTCGCTTGTAGGTCTTGATCTTAAGGACCACCATTCCAGGATCAATACCTTTTCCGGGGGTATGAAACAGCGGTTGGCCATTGCATCTGTTCTTGCCCTTGATCCAGAGGTCCTGTTCTTTGACGAGCCTACCGCGATGCTCGATCCAGAAGGGACAAAGATGATCTGGGAAACGGTAAAAACCATATCCACTGATAAGACAGTGATCATCGTAGAGCATAAGATTGAACACGTTATCGACTTTATTGACCGGATCATTGTGTTTGATGCAGCAGGAACCATTATTGCCGATGGCAACCCCGAGTCCGTTTTTATTTCCTGCAGAAATGAATTCCTTAAAAATGGAATCTGGTTCCCGGGAGTATGGGATCAGTACAGAGCACCTTCATCCATTTCAAGCAAGCCAGATTTCCAACTTAAGAAGGAAGTATTTTTAAAAAACTTTATAAGTTTCCGGCATAAAGAAACCAAAATCAAGATCAAGCATGCTGAAGCGAAGTCTGGCGACTGGATTGCGGTAGCTGGCAAAAACGGAGCCGGCAAAAGTACATTGCTTTTGTCGCTCATCCAACTGCTGAAAACGGACGGGACCTATCAAGTAAACGGACGGAATATTCGGCGGAATAAGGACATTTCGAGCGAGGCTGGTTTTGTTTTTCAAAATCCTGAACTTCAATTCGTTGCGAATACAGTTTTTGAGGAGCTCGCGTTAACTTTCCGGCAAAAACATGATGAACAAGAAACCATTGAGAAAAAGGTTACCGAGCTGTTGATGCTGTTCAATCTCTCAGACCAAAAAATTCTTCATCCGTACCAGTTATCGATGGGTCAAAAGCGCCGCCTTAGCGTTGCGACAGCTCTTGCCCAGAATCCTGCCATCCTTCTTCTTGATGAACCGACTTTTGGCCAGGATTCAAAAAATACATTTGCCCTGCTTGAACTTTTAGAAAGTTACCGAAAAAGCGGGCACATCATTATCATGGCCACCCATGATAAGCACATAATCGAGCACTTTGCCACAAAGGTATGGGATGTCATTGACGGTGAAGTGATGGTTAATAACAAAAAGATAGAAGAAGAAATGGCAATTTCAGCGGAGGCCAGCCATGCATATTCAATTTGACAATAAAGTGACCTGGCTTCATAAAATCAACCCCAGCGTGAAACTATTGGGAGTCGCATGCCTGTTTTTTGCTGTCCTGTTCATCCATAACCTGAACGTGATGATCCTCTTCACTTTGGGACCTGCACTATTGTTTCTCTTTTTTACAGGTCATCCTTTTAAGCGGATTCTGCTTTTCTCTATTCCATTTCTGCTGATTTTCCTATCGACTTCTTCGTCGATGATCTTGTTCGGGAAGGGAGAATTGACCCTATTTAAATGGGGCTTGATCCATATCACACAGGAAAGTCTTTTTAGGGGAATACACCTGGGTTTCAGGGCACTCGTCTATGCGATGCTTGGACTCACCTTCGCGCTGACGACCAGTCCGGTCCTGCTGTTCTACTCCTTGATGCAGCAGCTGAAGCTGAACCCAAAATATGCATACAGCTTCATGGCAGGCATCCGGTTGATCCCAATCATGATTGAAGAGGTAGCCACCATCAGATATGCAAGGACGGTCAGAGGAATCCAGAATACCTATACGGTTGGAGGAATTTTATCATCCATCAAAGGCTATTCCATTCCCCTGCTTTCCCAAAGCATACGCCGCGCATACAGAATCGCGGTGGCAATGGAATCAAAACGGTTCACACAAAGCAGAAAGCGCACCTATTACTATGAAATAGGCTTTTCCAGGTACGACCTGCTTTTCATAGCTTACTTCGCCATAATTCTGTCGCTTGTCTTTTACATTTCCGGACATTATCCGCTTTTCCCTGCAGTCGATGTCCGGTCATTATGACACCATGATAAGTTTCCCGTCATGCTGCTTTAATTACTAAAAAAACAAGCCAGCCTCCGAATGCTGCAGGTTCCATGAACACCAATGCTGGCCTTGAGAAAGGTGAATAATGAAAAAACAACTGCATGTCATATCAGACGGAAAGCTCACATTAAAAGCATTTGCCGACATTGCCGGGAAAATCAACCCATTCATTGACAGATTTCATTTGCGTGAAAAAAAGCTCACTGCAAAGGAAATCGCCGCGGGAGTCGAAATGCTTCTTAATAAAGGAATACCTTCCGAAAAAATCGTTGTCAATGATCGAGCCGATGTCGCCTGGTCATATAACACCTGCGTCCAGCTCGCCTATCATAGCCTTCCAATCGCCCTTGTCAAACAACAATTCCCGGGAATCAGGGCTGGCTGTTCCGTTCATTCATACAGTGATGCCCTTGAGGCAGTAAGAGAAGGTGCAGACTTTCTTCTTTATGGCCATATTTTTGAGACTCAGTCAAAAGAGGGCCTGCCGGGGAAAGGCCTTCACGAACTGACAGCGATAAAAGAAATTGTGGATATTCCCGTTATTGTCATTGGCGGCATTAAGCCTAGAAACGTCGAGTCGGCAATATCGGCCGGGGCAGACGGAGCAGCTGTGATGTCAGGAATCCTTCAATCCAATGATCCCGTTCATGCCGCTTGGTGCTATTCACAAAAAATCAAGCAAGGAGGTACTCTGCATGAAAAAGACTTATGATGCCATCATAATTGGCGGCGGCATCAATGGCAGTTCGATTGCCTATCAATTATCAAAACGAGGACGAAGTGTCGCCGTCATAGAAAAAGGACGGCTGGCTGGCAAAGCATCCGGCGCAGCAGCCGGGATTTTGGGAGCTCAAACAGAGCTTACCGATGATGGGCCCTTATTCCAATTCGCCAGAAAAAGCCGAGCCATGTTCCCTGTATTGGCAAGAGAGCTTGAAGAGCTTTCGGGTGTCCATGTCGGCTTACAGAATAAAGGCATGTACAGGGTGGCTGCAACCGAAAAGGAAGCCTTTGACTTAAAAGCATTAATAGAGTTTCAGACAAGATCTGGTGAGAAAGCAGAATGGCTGGCCATTGAAGAATTAATGGAATGGGAGCCAAATGTTTCAAGCAGCCTGCTTGGAGCCATGTTCATCCCGGAAGACGGCCAGGTGGATGCGCGTGAGTTGACCATTGCCTTCGCAAAAGCAGCGATGGTGAACGGCGTAGAGTTTTACGAGTTTACGAGTGTTAATGATTTGATCATTGAGAATGAAAAAATATTGGGCGTAAAAACCGACCATGGTCCTGTTTATGCAGATTCAGTCGTGGTCGCAACAGGCGCATGGAGCCCCTTTTTAACAGAGAAAACCGGTCTTTCCCTGCCAATTTCTCCTGTAAAAGGAGAGTGCTTTTCCGTGCTTACAGATAAGCCGCTCATCAAGGGAACTATTTTTTCTCATGGATGCTATATCGTCCCAAAGAAATCCGGGAGGCTTATTGTCGGTGCAACAGTAAAGCCGAATACCTTTGATGAAAGAGTCACAGTAGATGGAATCTCCACCCTTATGGAAAAAGCAAAGCTCCTTGTGCCCGGCATTGCCGATTCCGAAATGGAGCGGGCGTGGACCGGGATTCGGCCCCTTTCCGAAGACGGCTTGCCTTTTTTGGGGGAGCATCCATCATGCCGTAATTTATTTATTGCAGCCGGGCATTTTCGGAATGGGATTTTGTTGTCCCCTGCAACCGGGGAACTGATGGCGGATTTGCTGGATGGGAAAACGAAGGATTCTGGACCCTTCCGGCTGTCACGGATTACTGAGAGCGTAAGAGCATGAAAGGAGAATTAGTCATGGAGCTGATTATAAACGGGGAAAGGATGAACATTCCCAGCCAAATTAAAACTGCTTCAGAACTATTAAACTATTTTCAGCTTGAAGAAAAAGTTTTAATCGTCGAATTAAATGAAGCTATTTTAGAAAAAAGTGCCCATCAGGATACCAGGCTGTCCGATGGTGACCGAATTGAAATTGTACATTTTGTAGGAGGCGGATGATCATGCTAAAAATTGGACCATACGAATTCAACTCCCGTTTATTGCTCGGGACCGGGAAATACCCAGACTTTGATATCCAAAGGAAAGCTGTAGAGGAATCCGGCACAGAGGTGCTTACTTTTGCTGTTCGGCGCATGAATATCTTCGAGGCAAACCAGCCCAATTTTCTCGAACAGCTAGATTTAAAGAAATACAAGCTCCTTCCAAACACAGCAGGAGCTAAGACCGCAGAGGAAGCTGTCCGGATTGCGAGACTTTCCAAGGCCTCGGGTCTCTGTGATATGGTGAAGGTTGAAGTCATCGGCTGTGACAAAACCCTCCTCCCTGACCCGGTCGAGACACTAAGAGCTTCAGAAATTCTATTAAATGAAGGATTCATCGTTCTGCCTTACACGTCAGACGATGTTGTTCTGGCAAGGAAGCTGCAGGAGCTCGGCTGCCATGCCGTCATGCCTTGCGCCTCGCCAATCGGCTCTGGACAGGGAATCATCAACCCTCTTTATCTGAAATTCATCATTGAGCAGGCAACCGTACCGGTGATTGTCGACGCCGGGATTGGCAGTCCGGCAGATGCTGCTGCTTCCATGGAACTCGGAGCGGATGGTGTCTTGCTGAATACTGCCGTCTCTTCAGCGAATGATCCGGTAAAAATGGCTAAAGCTATGAAGCTAGCAGTAGAAGCGGGCAGATTTGGTTTCGAGGCCGGAAGAATGCCGAAAAAGCATTACGCTTCCGCCAGCAGCCCTGCTGAAGGGATGATCTTTAGTTGACCAGCAGGTACTCCCGCCAGGAATTATTTGCGCCAATCGGCAAAGAAGGCCAGGAAAGACTTCGGAGCAAGCATGTCTTAATGATCGGCGCAGGCGCTCTAGGCGCGGCAAACGCCGAACTCCTCACCAGGGCAGGAATTGGCAAACTGACAATTGCCGACAGGGATTATGTGGAATGGAGCAACCTTCAACGGCAGCAGCTTTATTGTGAAGAAGATGCACTGGATAGAATGCCAAAAGCAGTGGCATCAGCCAGAAGGCTAAGGGCCATTAATTCGGATGTTGAAATCATCCCCCATGTAGTGGATGTCGGCGTCCAGGAGCTGGAACAATTGACCGATGGTGTGGATTTAATCATCGATGCGACGGATAACTTTGATATCCGCCTGTTGATCAATGATATATCGCAAAAGTATAAGATTCCCTGGATTTATGGAGGCTGTGTCGGGAGCTATGGCTTGAGCTTCACGATTCTGCCCGGGACGACCCCATGCCTCAACTGTTTATTGGAGACAATTCCATTGGGAGGAGCCACCTGTGATACAGCCGGTGTGATCCAGCCTGCCATTCAGATGGTTGTCGCGCACCAATCAGCGGAAGCGCTCAAAATCCTGACAGGTGACTTCGATTCTCTGCGAAATAAACTTGTCTCATTCGATGTATGGAACAATCAGTATCGAACAATCAACGTCTCTTCCCTGAAAAAGGCATCCTGCCCTTCGTGCGGGGAAGACCAAACATACCCGTTCCTCTCTTATGACAACCAGACAAAGGCTGCCGTCCTCTGCGGAAGGGACACGGTCCAAATCAGGCCAGGGGCCAATCAGGTAAGGAATCTCGACCATTTGGAGAGGACGCTGGCCGCACAAGGAATCAAGACGCAGCGCAATCCGTTTCTGCTGTCTTTTCCAGTCGATTCAGCGAGATTGGTTGTTTTCAAGGATGGAAGGGTGTTCGTCCATGGAATCAAAGACATTTCCGAAGCAAAAACACTTTACCATCGTTTCCTAGGCTAATAAACATAACTCAGAATGCAGTGTCATTGCCATATCGGGCAATGACACTTTTTACATAAAAAAAGCTAACCCTTCTATTAGATAGATGGGTTAGCTTTAAAATTAAATGCTGTCTTCCTCGTGAAGAAACTCGTTTGCCAAATTTATATATTTGGTCAGAGTTGATACGGACAATCCGTATTTCTTTGCGACTGCTGCTTTTGAGGTCTTGATGTCTCTTAGTTTATCCCACAGATAATCAACCGCTGCGGCCCAAGCCTTTTGGTTCTTGAAGTCATAGCCAGCTTCAGCTGCCTGCTCAAAAACCGAGAACCACATGATGTAGACACCCGCTTCATTTTTACCGATCGGCTGGTGGTGGTCATAAAGGAGCTTCGCCGTTTCATGCGCGCCCTTCACTTCTTCTTCCTTACTGTTCAGTTTACCGGAACTCACATACGCAAGGTATGATTTTTCCATTTCGGTCATTTTATCCGTTGATGTCTCCGCCGAGAGAATCTCCTTCTTTTTAGCGGATAGCGATGTAAGGAATAGCGCAAAAAGCCGTTCCTCCGGATAATCGCTGTTCAGCTGGTTAAGGATTGCTGAAACCTGCGTTTCGAACTTTACATCCGGTTTGTCAGCCCAAGGCTCCATTCCCTCTTTTTCAGGACTGAACTCGAGCACCTTTTTCCAGGCTGATACTGCTGTATTTTCCCTGCCGGTAAAATAGGAAGCATGCGCCAACCAGTAATAGAATGCACCGTCACCTTCAAAACCGGTTTTTTGCAACTTCTTCAGCCAGCGGTATGCCAGCTCGTACTCGCCGACAAGCGCAAATGTAGCGCCAAGCTTGAACTGATGTTCAACGTGGATCGGGTGGATTTTTTCCAGGGAATTCTTAAGGTCCTGGCCTTCCTTCTCCTGTCCCTGATAATGCGCAAACACAAGGGCATTGCACAATGCATGCAGGTTGCCTGGGTTCCGCTCAAGCACATCATTCAGGATGTCACGCGCCTTCGTCGTCTCGCCGAGGTAAAAATACGCCAGCGCCAGATTATTGTAAGCTGACCAGTATTCCGGATACTCCTCGATGACCTCCTGGAAGATCTCAATCGCCTTCGGAAACTCTCCCGATTCCAAATGATTGCGCGCTTCCTCCTGCTTGACGATCAGGTCATCCTCTTCATAATAATCCTCATCCATTTCTTCCGCTTCCATCGTCAGAAGATCAAGCAGGTCGTTCGCATCCTCGGCAAACTCACCGTCTTCATTCAATTCCAAATAAAGATTGGCATGCCTGAACGCATCGCGGAACAATCCCAGGTGAGCATAGTTATTCGCTAAGAAATAATGGCACTCTGCCATGTTTTCATCGAGTTCTTCGAGGACCAAGTGCAATAGGCGGTTAGACTGCTGGTATTCACCCATCTCCGACAGCACAATCGCCAGCTGGCAAACGATCATCGGCTCGCCAGGCTCAAGATGCATCGCACGCCGGAAATACTTCTCAGCCTTTTTAAGGTCCCGCCTGTGAAAAGCCTTGACCCCTTTGGTGAAATAATACTCACCAGTCGGAACGAATGACAGCAATTGGCCTTTTTGCTTCATTGCTTTAGAGTCTTTTCCCATATGATCCTCCATTTGTATTTTAGTAAATCCATATCCTTTGAACCTTTGAATTGTATAAGAACACACATACAGTGTTTTATCGAAGCAACTTTAACTAATGTAGTATAACATACGGACAGAGTGTTCGAGAAGGTGTGGATTTGAATTTGTAATTGGAGAGGGCGATTTCGGGGAGTTGGTCGATATATTGCGAAAAGTGGTCGATATAATTAAAAATCCGCTGATATATTGCCAAATGTGGTCGATAAAATCAAAAATCCGCTGATATATTCCAAAATGTGGTCGATATAATTCACTAGTCGTTAATCTATATGTTATAAGAAGGTATTTTCAGTGATGCCATCGAATATTACAGTACCAATATTAAGGAGTGATAGAATTTGATTGAAAAAAAAAGAGAATATCCTAAAGAAATCATGATTTTAGAAGCGATAGTAAGGCGTTTTCCTCCTGATGACTTCAAAAAAGCAGATTTCGAAAAGAAACTTTATCGGAAACGTGCAGGTTATAAAGGAGAAAAGACGCTGGATTACTTTTTAGAGCAAATTGATCACTCTAATATGGTGATTTTGCACGATTTCAGGATTCCGATTAACAGTACTCACTTCCAAATCGACACCCTCATCATTACCCCACACTTTCTCCTCATCATCGATTCCAAAAATTTAGCAGGTACACTTATTTTCCTTCCAGAATTCAATCAATTGATACGGATACAAAATGAAATAGAAGAAGTTTTTCCCGACCCGATCCTCCAGACTAAAATACAGGCATCTCAATTACGAGCATTTCTAGAAAAGCACCATTTGACGCCTCCGCCGATTGAATACCTTGTTGCCATAAGCAATACGCAGGCCCTCATTAAAAATCCAACCAATGACAAGGAAGTCAGTTATAGAGTCTTCAGGTCTGCAAATGTCACTTTCAAAATCCCGCCATTTTACAGAAAGCATCCCCAGTCACTCTTATCCAAAACTGAAATGAAAAAAATCTCCAAACAATTAGTAAAGGCACATGTGCCATTGGTTCCAGACCCAAAGTCGATGAACCTTCCATTTGATAATATGGCTAAGGGTGTTCAGTGTCCTGCATGCGAGGCATTCGGTATGGATTACCATCAGGGGAAATGGACTTGCCAAGGCTGTGGACATAAAGCTGCGGCCGCCCACTTACAGGCATTGAGGGATTATTTCCTTCTTTACGGCCCTTCTATTACTAACAAGCAATTTCGTGATTATATGAAACTAGAATCTACCTCAACCGCAAAACGACTCTTAGCTTGTGGATTTGACCTCTCTCGGCACGAATAAAGGACGGACCTACTCTCCGGGAAAAAACTTCTTTGATTAAGTAAAACCCAGCGCAATCTATTCTTCTGCGCTGGGCTTTTTTCTTTTATTCAATACTGCCAGTACCTCTTTCAGCGGCAGCTTTTGTTCCTGCAGCAGGACCATCAGATGGTAAAGCAGGTCGGCGGCTTCCCATTTCAGTTCTTCTGGGTCACGGTTTTTGGCGGCAATGATGACTTCCGATGCTTCTTCGCCGACTTTTTTCAAAATCTTGTCGACACCTTTTTCAAATAGATAGGTAGTGTAGGCGCCTTCTGGCATTTCCTGTTCGCGCTTGGAGATCGTTTTTTCCAGCTGGAGCATGACGGCGAAATCGCTCAGGGAAGCAAATTGGTCCGCAGTTCGATTCAGCGAGCTTTCTGAATTGCTTAGTGAAGCAAGTTGGTCGGCGGAGGGATCCATCCTGCTATCTGAGAGTTCCGCTGAATCACGCTCAACAGAACGCTCCAACAGATTTTCCGAAAAACAGCTGACTGCTCCTGTGTGGCATGCCGGTCCGGCGGGGTCGACTAGCACTACAAGGGAATCTCCGTCACAGTCATATCTCATCTCGACGATTTTCTGGGTGTTACCGCTCGTTGCGCCTTTATGCCAAAGCTCCTGGCGGGAACGGCTGTAAAACCAGGTTTCTCGTGTTTCGAGCGACTTCCTGAGAGATTCTTCATTCATATAGGCAACAGTCAGGACTTCACGTGTCGTTTCATCCTGGACGACTGCGGGTATCAGGCCATTGGCATCAAACTTCAATTCATCTAGATTCATCGTACGGTCACTCCTTTTTCGCGGAGATGGGATTTTACTTCTTTTACAGAGGTTTCGCGATAGTGAAAGATTGATGCAGCCAGTGCGGCATCGGCTTTTCCTTCGGTAAAAGCGTCAACGAAATGGTCGGCGTTTCCTGCACCGCCAGAGGCAATCACCGGAACAGTCACCGCTTCACTCACGGCTCTAGTCAATGCGAGGTCAAAGCCTTTCTTTTCGCCATCACTGTCCATGCTTGTCAGCAGGATTTCCCCTGCTCCAAGGCGGACAGCTTCTTTTGCCCAGTCAATCACTTCCCACTCTGTCGGTGTCCGGCCGCCATGAGTATACACTCGCCATGAGCCGAGCTCTGGGTCGTATTTCGCATCGATGGCGACGACAATGCACTGGGCTCCGAAGAAATCAGAGCCTTCTGAGATTAGTTTCGGATTTTTGACAGCTGCGGTGTTCAAGGACACTTTGTCAGCCCCAGAACGAAGCATCTTTTTCATATCATCAAGTGTGTTGATGCCGCCGCCGACGGTGAACGGGATGGCCAGCTCTGAAGCGACTTCCCGGACCACCTCGACCATCGTCTTCCTCCCTTCAACGGAAGCAGATATATCAAGGAAAACAAGTTCATCGGCTCCTTGCTCATCGTAAAATCGAGCCAGTTCCACAGGGTCGCCGGCATCGCGGAGCTGCACAAATTGCACTCCTTTTACGACGCGGCCTTCTTTCACATCAAGGCAGGGTATGATCCGTTTGCTCAGCATCAGGACTCCCCCAATTCAAGCGCAGATTTTACCGAAAAGCGCCCTTCATAAATCGCTTTGCCGACGATCGCGCCGCTGACGCCATCTGCCCTTAGCTGCCGAAGCGCACCTAAATCGTCAAGCGAGCTGACCCCTCCGGAAGCGATGACACTTTTGCCTGTCTCCATAGCAAGCTGGCGGGTTGCCTCCAGATTCGGTCCGGCTAACGTACCGTCCGTGGCGATATCGGTAAAAATGAAGGTCTCTGCTCCGGCGTCTGCAAATCTTTTGCCAAGGTCCACAGCACTTACCTCTGAAGTATTCAGCCAGCCATGTGTCGCGACGAAGCCATTTTTCGCATCTAGGCCGATGGCAATTTTTGCTCCATACTTCCTGACCATCTCCTCAGCGAATTCAGGATTTGACACGGCAATGCTGCCGATGATGACACGACTGACGCCATTTTCAAGATAGTGGTTAATATCATCTTCACTCCGAATGCCGCCGCCTATTTGGACGTTCACGCCCAGCTCTTTTGCTGCCTGGATGACGAATTGATCGTTCACACGCTTGCCATCCCTTGCGCCATCAAGGTCGACCATATGAATCCATTTTGCCCCTTCATCTGCGAATTTCTTCGCCATTTCAAAAGGAGAATCTCCATAAACCGTTTCTTTGTCATAATCGCCTTGCAGCAGTCTTACACATTTTCCGCCGCGCATGTCGATCGCCGGGTAGATTGTGAATTTCATGAGTCTGTCTTCCTTTCTGTTGCAAGGTTCGCAAAATTGCGGAGCAGCGCCATTCCCATATCACTGCTTTTTTCCGGATGGAATTGCATCCCGAAGATATTTTCCCTGCCAACGATGGCCGGCACTTCAACATCATAATAATCGCCGACCGCCACCAGGACGTCAGGATTTTTCGTTTTTATATAATAAGAATGGACAAAGTAAACATAACCTTCTTCAAGAGAGGCTAACAATGGAGAATCCCCGATAAAACGGAGCTTGTTCCAGCCCATATGCGGAACCTTATAGTTTTCCCCGACTGCTGTCTCACCTGAAAAACGTTCCACTTTACCAGGAAGCAGGCTCAAACCCTTTGTCAGCCCATTTTCCGTGCTTTCTTCAAACAACAGCTGCATGCCGAGGCAGATTCCGAGCACGGGCTTGCCAGTTGCGGCAAAATCACGAATCATTTGGGTCAGTCCAGTTCGGTCCAATATATCCATTGCATCACGGAATGATCCGACGCCAGGGACGAGCAGTGCATCTGCTTCCATTAAATTGCCTTTATGTTGTGATATGAAATATGGCGCATCCAGCCGTTCAAGCGCTTTGCTGACGCTGAACAGATTGCCCATGCCGTAATCGACGATGCCAATCATGAGATAACTTCCTTCCTATTAGCGAGTTCGTTTTTTCTCCTGGGGGAACTGCGTTGTTACAGCATCCCCTTCGATGAAGGCACTCCTTTTACCCGCGGGTCGATGGTCGTTGCTTCATCAAGCGCGCGGCCAAGGGCTTTGAACACCGCTTCAATCATGTGGTGAGTGTTTTTACCGTAATGGACGATAACATGCAGGTTCATTCTTGCTTCAAGCGCCAGCTTCCACAGGAATTCATGTACCAGCTCGACATCAAAAGTGCCGACCTGCTGAGCTGGGAATTCTGCGCGCATCTCGAGGTGCGGGCGGTTGCTGAGGTCGATGACCACCTGCGCCAGGGCTTCATCCATTGGAACAAAGGCGTTGCCATATCGTTTGATGCCTTTTTTATCGCCTAGTGCTTCGCGGAGCGCTTGTCCGATACAGATGCCAATATCCTCGGTTGTATGGTGGCCATCTACCTCCACATCACCCTTGGCATCCACTTTCAAATCGAATTGGCCATGCTTTGCGAATAAATCAAGCATATGGGAAAGAAAGGGCACTCCTGTATCAAGTTTCGTTTTCCCTTCACCATCGATGCTGAAATCCAAATCTATTTTTGTTTCATTTGTATATCGATTCACCGTTGCTATGCGTTCCATCAGCGTTCCCTCCATCTACTTTCATTACGATTTAAGTCTTGCTTCGACGGCCCTTGCATGGGCTTCCAAACCTTCTAGCCTGGCGAACTCTGCAATCTTTGATCCGTTGTCAACCATCGCTTTCTCGCTGTAAAGGATAATGCTCGATTTCTTTTGAAAATCTTCGACACTCAAAGGACTTGAAAAGCGAGCTGTGCCGTTTGTTGGCAGGACATGGTTCGGTCCGGCAAAATAATCACCTACAGGCTCCGAGCTATATCTTCCCAGGAAAATCGCGCCGGCATGCTTGATTTTACCGAGAAGCTCCATCGGATTCTCCGTGACGATTTCGAGGTGCTCCGGTGCCAGCTGGTTGATGGCACTGACTGCTTCATCCATATCTGCTGCAACATAAATCGCTCCAAAGTTTTCGATTGCCTGTGCAGCGATTTCCTTTCTAGGCAATTGTGAAAGCTGTTTGTACACTTCATTTTGAACATCTTCTGCAAGAGTACGGGATGTTGTCACTAAAACGGCACATGCCCGCGGGTCATGCTCTGCCTGGGAAAGCAGGTCTGCTGCAATTTCGTTGGCTCGGGCGGTGTCGTCGGCGAGGATACCAATCTCGCTTGGTCCAGCAATCATATCTATTGCGACGTCGCCGAACACCTCACGTTTTGCCAGGGCGACATAGATGTTTCCTGGACCTGTGATTTTATCGACCGGCTTGATCGTTTCAGTGCCGTATGCGAGTGCTGCAATCGCCTGTGCTCCGCCGATTTTATAGATTTCTTTTACCCCGGCAATATCCGCGGCAACGAGTACGCCTGCCGGAAGCTTTCCATCCTGCCCTGGTGGTGACACCATCACGATTCGCTGAACACCCGCGGTTTTTGCCGGGATGACATTCATTAACACCGATGAAGGATAAGCCGCCGTCCCGCCCGGCACATATACACCGACAGAATCGAGCGGCGTTACTTTCTGGCCGAGCATCGTTCCATTTTCCTCCGTTGTCATCCATGACGGACGCAGCTGCTTTTCATGATAGTTACGGATATTATCAGCTGCCTCTTTTATAATGTCCACGAGCTGGCTGCTGACCGATTTATAGGCTTCTGAAATTTCATCGTCTGTCACCATAAAATCATCGAGCGCCACTTGATCAAACTTTTTTGTAAAAGTCCTGAGCGCCTGGTCACCTGAAGCACGTACCTCTGCGATAATGCTCTGTACCGCTTTTCTCTGCTCTTCGGTTCCGCCATCTACCGTCCGTTTGAGTGACAAACTTCCATCTATTTGTAAAATCTCCATGGAATTCAAATCCTTTCAGATTCACGATCTATTACATCTCGATTGAGTTTCTTCAGCATTTTCGGGCCTTTAACTAAGATAATCCGTATGGCTTATAATCGAGATGACATCATTCGCTTTCAATCTAGTTGACTTCATTCAACCTACAAGTCAGATGACTTTATCCAAGCGTTTGATCAGCTCGCTGATCCGCTCATCCTTTATCCGGTAGCTGACTGGATTAACAATAAGCCTTGAGGTTACGCTTGTGATTGTTTCATACTCGACCAGGCCATTTTCCTTTAATGTCCTTCCGGTTGAGACGATGTCGACGATCCTGTCGGCGAGCCCGATTAATGGCGCAAGCTCGATTGATCCGTTCAATTTGATGATTTCAACTTGCTCGCCCTGCTCACGGAAATAGGCTGCTGCGATGTTAGGGTATTTCGTCGCTATTTTCGGGGCAACATCATTCATTTTTGTATCTGGTAATCCCGCAACGGCAAGATAGCAGCCGCTTATTTTTAAATCGAGCAGTTCGTACACGTCCCGTTCTTCTTCGAGCAGGACATCCTTTCCGGCAATTCCGAGATCGGCGACACCATGTTCGACGTATGTAGCGACATCCATCGGCTTCGCGAGTATGAAGCGGAAATTTTCTTCTTCCACATCAATAATCAACTTGCGGGAATCATCAAATTCAGGAGGCAAATCAAAACCGGCGTTCCGCAGCAGTTCAACCGCTTCGGTAAAAATTCTGCCCTTCGGCATCGCGATGGTCAGCTGTTCATTCATTGCGCTCCCTCCTTCCCTACTAGATAAACGACATCAGCAAAAGCAGCGGAACAAGCATCAAGATTTCCTACGGCACTGATGTCCTGGAGGATGACACGTTCCCCGTCCTCCCTGCGCTGGGCGGCAAGCTGGTATGCTTCCTTTCTCCGTTCGTGGCTGAAAAGAATGCAAGTAACAGGCTCAGGTTCACTAAGATTGCCGAGGCTTTCAAGCAGGCGGTCGAGCCTGATTGCGAATCCAGTGGCCCCAGTCGATTTGCCAAATTTCTCGAGCAGCTTGTCATAGCGGCCGCCATTGCCGATTGGGAAGCCTACCATTCCAGCGTAAACCTCAAATAAAATGCCAGTATAATAGCTCATATGGCTGACAATCGTTAAGTCAAATTTAATTCGGTCGCTTCCGCCAAAGTCTTTGATGACGTTAAAAAGCAACTTTAGTTCATCCAGTGCTGCCTTTCCTTTTCCGTTCTCAACCAATTCAGATGCCCTGTCAATCACTTCAGGACCGCCTCGCAGCTCTAGGAATGCGAGAAGCCTTTGTGAATCAATTGATGACAGCGGCAATGCTTTGACATGCTCTCGATACCCAACATAATTTTTCTCATATAAGAATTTCGTCAGTTCCCTGGCTCTTTCTTCCGTGCCAAGGATCTGGACGAACAATTCATTGACGAAGCCAACATGCCCGACGGACAGCTGAAACTGTTCCAGCCCTGCTTTTTTCAGAGAGGAAATCGCAAGTGAGATCATTTCACCATCCGCGCTAACCGAACCGTCGCCGATACACTCGACGCCAATCTGCTCAAATTCAGCCGGCCGGCCGCCTTCTCGCTGCTGGGCGCGGTAGACATTCTCAGAATAGGCCAGCCTTAACGGAACCTGATCCTTGAATAATTTTGAAGCCGCAACCCTCGCGATCGGTGCGGTCATATCTGGCCGCAGCACAAGCGTATGCCCCTGCTGGTCCAACAGTTTGAACAGCTGCTGATCAAGGATCGCAGAAGCACTGCCAACTGTTTCGTAATATTCAAGCGCTGGTGTCTCGATGAATTGGAAACCCCATTGCTTCATTTCTTTTTGAATCGAGCTTCGGACTTTTTCTTTCGCTTCATGCAATTCCGGAAGTGTATCCCGCATGCCAAGCGGCTTTTCAAACATGAATAATCTGCTCATTGATTTTCACCCTCTTCGTTGCTGGTGCTTGATATATAAATTTTCTAAATCCTTTAGTTCGCTAATATGGTAACAAGATGAAGTTATATGTATTTTATCGTTCATTTTATTATCCGTCAACCATAAGCTATTCATGTTGGCTTTTTAAAAATTGGACTGTTAAAATGGGGGCAAACAAAAAGGGAGGGCTTAGCAGTGAAAATCCTCTGGGACTTGGACGGGACAATCCTTGATACGTGGCCGACACTTGTCGAGGCATTTACGGTGGTGGCAAAAAAAGACCTGAAGTATGAAGAAGTCCTTCCGCACCTGAAATATGGGACAGCTTATGACTTTTACGGTGTCGATAAAAACAAGGTAACTGAATTCCGTGAGATTGAGCGCACTTTGCCAAATGACAGGAAGCCGCTTTTTCCATATGTGAAAGATGTGCTTGCAAACGCAGATGCAAATGTCCTCGTGACCCATCGCAATCGGCGCTCAACAGAAGAGCTGCTGGAACACTGGCATCTAGGGCAATTTTTCAAGGAAGTCATTTGCCCTGCGGAGGACGGTTATTCGTTAAAGCCGGATAT
Source organism: Mesobacillus sp. S13 (assembly GCF_020422885.1). Classification (NCBI taxonomy): domain Bacteria; kingdom Bacillati; phylum Bacillota; class Bacilli; order Caryophanales; family Bacillaceae; genus Mesobacillus; species Mesobacillus sp. S13. Next base: position 4,173,380 of record NZ_CP084622.1, read on the forward strand.
TCATGCGTATAAGTACCTGCATGACAGATATGGCTTGGATCTTGTAGTCGGCGACCAGAGCACAGACCTGATTCCCGGCAGAAAACTCGGCGTGCAGACCTGCTCCTTCCGAGAAACAAACGAGTTTGCAGACAAAACCATCTATTGTTATTCGGAATTTCCTTATAAGTAGATTGATGGAGTGTTGTCGACCGCCTTTTTTAGCTAAAAGAAAAATTTATTGAGGAAGAACAGATTATATCGACCACTTTTCAAGATATATCAGCGGATTTTTGATTTTATCGACCACTTTTAAAAATATATCAGCGGATTTTTAATTTTATCGACCACTATTTGCAAAATATCGACCACATCCTAATTTTCCCAAAAATAAAAAAAGCGAAGCGGAGCAATGTCCGTTTCGCTTTTTGTTATTTGGTGCTTGTCCCATAGATTTCATCATCCGCCCAGCGCTCTGCGAGTTCTTCCTTTGTGTAGATTACGCGCATTGGGTTGCCGCCGACGAAGGCTCCGGCCGGGACGTCTTTGTGGACGAGTGTTCCGGCGGAGACGATGGCGCCGTCACCAATCGTGATGCCAGGCATGAGCGTGGAATTGGCGCCGATCATGACTTCACTGCCAATTTCGACGTCGCCGAGGCGAAATTCCTTGATCAGGTATTCGTGGGCCAGGATCGTTGTGTTATAACCAATGACCGTATTGCGGCCAACAGAGATTTTTTCCGGGAACATGACATCAAGCATGACCATCAGCGCAAAGGAGGTCTGATCGCCGACTTTCATTCGCAGAAAGGTGCGGTACAGCCAGTTTTTCATACCGAGAAATGGCGTGTAGCGCGCTACCTGGATGACGACGAAATTTTTGACGACCTTCCAGAACGGGACGGTTTTATACACATGCCAGAGTGAGTTTGCTCCTTCTACTCGGTAACGAGTCGTCCGTCTCATTTTACACCCCGAGGATTGGCAGGATTTCAGCCATATTTTCCAAGATATAATCTGGCTTGTATTCCTCTAGATGTGCTCTTCCCTTGATGGACCATGCGACACCGACTGTTTTTGTGCCGGCGTTCTTGCCGCCAAGGATATCATGATGGTTATCTCCGACCATGATTGCACGGTCAGGTGATGAGCCGAGCATGTCCAATGCTTTTAAAAGTGGCTCCGGATCTGGCTTCGCTTTTTCAACATGGTCAAGCGCGACGACGACTTCGAAAAATTCATCCAATCCTGTCAGCTTTAAGCCCATCTTAACTACATCCGAACGCTTCGTTGTGACGATTCCTAAATGGAAGCCGTTTTCCTTCAATGTCCTGACTGTTTCATATACTCCATCGAATTCTTTTACCAAGAGATCGTGATTTGCCAGGTTGTAAGTCCGGTAAGTAGTGATCATTTCCTCATAGCCTTCAGGATCCAGCTTCTCGAATGATTCTTTTAAAGAAGGCCCTAAAAACGGAAGGACATCCTCCCGTTTGTATTGCCCTGGATAATAGGTTTCCATTGTGTGTAGGAAAGATGAGATAATCAGTTCGTTCGTATCAATTAAGGTCCCGTCAAGATCGAACAGGACTGTGTCTATTTTATTGCTCATATACTGCTTCCTTTCTTTTTGCGAGGTCTGCGCGGTTCCAAATGATCGCGACTGTGATTGTCAATAAAATCGCCACACCAAGGCGGATCAGCAGCAGCGGCAGAACCGGAATTCCGAGCGGAACAAAAATTAATGTATCTTCAACGACGGCATGGCAGGCAACGAGGAAAATGAACGCCAGCGTGACATCCTTTTTGCTGACTCCATCCTCCTGGACTGCCTGGATCATCACACCCGCGCCATACGCGAGCCCGATCAGCAGGCCGGCTGCCATTGTCGTCGAGGTATTCTCCTTCATGCCGAGCGCTCTTGTTGCAGGTGCCATCCATCTTGAAAAAACAGCAAGCCATTGCTTTTCCTTCATAATTTGCACGACGACCATCAGAGGGATGACGATGATGGCCAGCTGGAATATGCCGACTCCCGCCTTCGTAATGCCTTCAAGCAGGATCGCTCCCCATCCTGAAACTTCTTCACTTTTTGCAGGGACCATTCCATATTTCGCGATTTCAGATCCGCCATTCCAAACAAGATTGATGACCACAGCTGATATGAATGCGAGTCCGAGACGGACCAGAACAATGACCCACAGCTTGACGCCAACCTTGAGGGCGACACTCGATTCAACCAGCATATTATGTGAAAAGCTCAGCATCACTGCAATGATAAAAACTTCTTTTACCGTCAAATCAAGCGTCAGGATGGCTCCAATCGCGGCGTATAAATTAAGGAAATTCCCAATGACGAGCGGAATTGCCGCATCCCCTGACAATCCGAGCAACGACATCACTGGCGTGATCAGTTTGATTACCCAAGGCAGGATCGGGGTGTATTGTAGGATCGACACAATCAAGGTGACGGGAAAGATGACCTTCCCGAGCGCCCATGTTGTGTTCAAACCAACCATCAACCCTCTTTTTAATGTAGAACCCATTGAATCATCTCTCCCATTTTTATGCCTTGATTCATTTTATTTATTGTTTCTCATTTTTAGTAATCCGAAAATTCTAGTTCTCTGAATAACGCACTTTTGAATAACCCTTTACTCTTCTGAAAATCCATAAGCCGATTGCCAATAAAATCAATGCGATCGAAATGGTCTGGGCAATCCTTAATGATTCCGTCAGCATCAAGCTGTCCGTTCGCATTCCTTCAACAAAGAAGCGGCCGATCGAGTACCAGATAACATAACTGAGGAAAATTTCCCCGCGTCCCAGGTTCACTCTGCGTAAAGACATCAGCAGGATGAAACCGAGCAAATTCCAGATCGATTCATACAGGAACGTTGGATGATAATATGTTCCATTGATATACATCTGGTTGATGATGAATTCAGGCAGGTGGAGGTTTTCTAAAAATGCCCTCGTCACTTCCCCGCCATGCGCTTCCTGGTTCATGAAGTTTCCCCAGCGGCCGATTGCCTGTCCAAGGATGATGCTTGGTGCTGCGATGTCCGCCAGCTTCCAAAACGAAACATTACGTGACTTCGTAAAGAAATACGCTGTGGCAACAGATCCGATCAATGCACCGTGAATCGCGATTCCGCCATTCCAAACCTTGAAAATTTCGCCTGGATACTGTGCGTAATAATCCCACTGGAAGATTACATAGTAAAGCCTTGCCGATAGGATCGCGATCGGAATCGCCCAGAGCATCAAATCTGCAAAAGTATCTTTGTGCAAGCCGCGGCGTTCACCTTCGCGCATGGCAATCCATAACGCAAGCGCAATTCCTAGTCCGATGATGACGCCATACCAGTGCACCTGGATCGGTCCGAGCGAAAAGGCGATCGGGTCGATCGGCTGAATATTTTTCTCCATGTTTTTTCCCCTCTTTTTCACAAGAAAAGCGCAAGCGCCTTGTCCAGCCCTGACAAGCGCTGGAGGGCCGCACGGTGAAGTCGTTCTTTGACTTCATTGGGCGGACCGAAGCGACTCGAAGGGCTAGGCGCTGAAGCTAGACAATTCTCGAATGGAATTATATATACTAATAATTTTTAAAATCACTTCTACCAGCACTTTGGCCGTTCTTAATCAAACGTTTGATTAAAGCTTTTTTCCGCTTTCACACCAAGGAAAAGTCCCTGATTACTGCTCATCATGGTCGCCGTCTTCAATGACGTCAGACAGCCTGTTGGTGAATTGTTCTGCCGCATTGACACCCATACGCTTCAGCCTGAAGTTCATCGCTGCTACCTCGATGATGACAGCAAGGTTTCGTCCTGGGCGAACTGGGATCGTCAACTTCGTTATATCAGTGTCGAGAATTTTCAGCTTCTCTTCATCAAGGCCCAATCTGTCATAGGATTTTTTCTGATCCCAGATCTCGAGGTCAATAATCAGTGAAATCCGTTTATGCGAACGCACGGCACCAGCACCGAACAGCGTCATCACATTGATGATCCCTACGCCGCGGATTTCGAGAAGATGCTCAATCAAATCGGGTGAGTTCCCGACAAGTGTCCCGATATCCTCCTGGCGGATTTCAACGCAATCATCAGCTACGAGACGGTGTCCCCTTTTGACCAATTCAAGCGCTGTCTCACTTTTACCTACACCGCTTTTCCCAGTGATCAGGACGCCGATTCCATACAAATCGACCAGTACACCGTGGACAGCAGTCGTCGGTGCCAGCTTGCTTTCCAGATAGTTTGTCAGGTGACTGGAGAGCCTTGTAGTTTTTTGCTTTGAACGCAAAAGCGGAACCGATTCTCGTTCAGCCGCCTCGACCAGTTCGGCAGGAACCTCCATGTCTCTTGTGACAATAATACACGGAGTAATATCGGTACAAAGCTTTTGCATCCGCTCCTCCCTTTCACGGGGAGCCAATTTTTCAAAGAAAGTCAGTTCTGTTTTTCCAAGAAGCTGCAGGCGCTCTGCAGGATAATATTCAAAATAGCCAGCTATTTCTAGCCCTGGTCTTGAAATGTCAGTAGTGGTAATCGGACGGTTGATTCCTTCCTCTCCACTTATCAATTCCATGTCGAATTTCTTGATGAGGTCTTTCGTACGGACTTTCGGCAAAGAAGTTCCTCCTTTATATGAGTGTAAATTCCCACATGATCACAATACCTTTTATTTTAGCACTTTTTCATGAAGAACCAAATATAAGCAGACAAAAAACACCATCGACGCAGGGAAACTTCCAAATTGGTATTATCCACCCCTTCATGTTAATACCAACTACTCATTTTTTTAAAAAAAGGTATAGACAACTATACAGTAGACTTGTTATCATCATTTTGTAAGCGAATTCATTATTTTTTATTAATTTACATTAAGAGGGGGAAATACCATGCGTAATGAAGAACGCCTGGCAAGGGAAATACTTGCACAGCTTGGCGGCGCGGATAATATTGCTGATGTTGCCTCGTGCATGACCCGCCTGCGTGTCAAGCCGGCGGACTACAGCAAAGTCAATCTTGACGGCATCAAGAAAGTAGATGGCGTGCTCGGTGTCGTGGAAGCAGAGACATTGCAAATTATCCTTGGACCTGGAATTGTCACTAAGGTAGCGAATGAGGTTTCAGAAATCACCGGCAAGACTGCCAGTTCAGTAGACGAGTCCGACCCGGATCCTTTTGAGGGACTTGCCGGACGTACGAAGGATGAACTTAACAAGAAAAACGCGACTCCATTCAAGCTATTCCTAAGAAGGATCGCCAGCATCTTCATTCCGCTGATTCCGGCAATTGTCGCATCCGGTTTGATTGCAGGACTGACAAATGTCATCATCCGCTCCGGTGCTGATCCTGAATCGACGCTTATTCAGTTTCTTAACCTGATTGGCTGGGGTATCTTCAGTTACCTCGGTGTATTTGTCGGTATCAACACGGCTCGTGAATTTGGGGGCTCGCCAGCACTTGGCGGTGCTGCTGGTATCTTGATCATCAACCCGGGTCTTGCGAACATCACTTTGTTTGGTGAAGCACTAGTTCCAGGCCGTGGCGGACTGATCGGCGTTATGCTTGCTGCAGCTTTCATTGCCTTGCTTGAAAAACGGATCCGCAAATTCGTTCCGTCTTCTTTGGATATCATCATTACTCCTACTCTATCATTATTGATTACTGGTGTTGCTACATTATTCGTGCTCCAGCCTGTTGGCGGATGGATTTCCGATTTGATCACAAAGGGCTTGCTTGGCCTTCTTGATGTCGGCGGCATCCTTGCAGGACTTGTCCTTGCAGGAACCTTCCTTCCTCTTGTTGTTACAGGTTTGCACCAGGGCTTGACTCCTGTGCATATGGAATTAATCAACACGATCGGTGACGACCCGTTGCTGCCAATCCTCGCAATGGGTGGTGCAGGCCAGGTTGGTGCAGCATTCGCGATTTACTTTAAAACGAAGAATGAGAGACTTAAAAAGGTCATCAAGGGCGGACTGCCTGTCGGTATGCTAGGCATTGGCGAACCGCTGATTTTCGGTGTCACCCTGCCGCTTGGCCGTCCATTCATCACTGCCTGTCTTGGCGCAGCAGTCGGCGGAGCATTCCAGGCATTCTTTAAGATCGCAACGATTGCTATCGGCGTTTCCGGTATCCCGCTTGCATTCCTTGTCCATACTAATCAAATTCTGCTCTACTTGGTTGGACTTCTGCTTGCCTACGTATTCGGATTCATCTTCACCTGGACGTTTGGCTTCAAGGAAGAAATGGCTAAAGGCATCTAAAAACAAAAAGCGCAAGCGCCTCGTTCAGCCCCGACAAGCGCTGGAGGGCCTCGTTCTTTGACTTCATTGGCAGGACCGAAATCGAAAAGCGGAGGCGACTGCCCAACTCCGACAAGCGTTGGAGGGCCTGACAGTGAAGTCGGTCTTTGGCTTCATTGGCAGGACCGAAACGTCTCGAGGAGTTAGGAGCCGCAGCTAGACATGCGTCTCGAGCTGCTCAAAGCTAACGCTTCTCGCAAGATACTCGAAGAAGCACTAGCAGAGATGAAACTGGCTAGGCGCTGAAGCTGGATTAAGATAACCGTCTAACAATACTGTAAAGGAGGAGAGCATTTTTCCTCCTTTCTTCTTTTCTAGTGGCCTTTTCTTTGTTCAGTTTAGTTGTTAAATCGAAAAGAACTATCGCCTAAAGTTCATATTAGATAGCAAGAAATATTCTATTAATTTATCTTGATTGGAGTGATTGCCATGCTTGGCATTTCCGTATATCTGAAAAAGGATATGATGGAGCAAAATGCTGCCTGGATCGAAAAAGCAGCTCGATACGGACTGAACTCCATTTTCACTTCCTTACATATACCTGAAGATAATCCAGCTGAGTATAAAGAGCTTTTACAAGAGCTTGGCTCATTGGCGAAAAAGTACCAAATGGAGCTGATGGCCGATGTGTCCCCACGCTCATTGGATTACCTTGGGCTTGACTGGGAGCATTATGATGAACTGCTTCATTGGGGGCTATCGGGAATCAGGGCTGATTATGGATTTACAACACAGCAAATTGTGGAGCTTTCGCATAAAATGAAGATAGGAATCAACGCCAGCACGGTATCGAGAGAGGAACTGGTTGCATGGCAGGATGCCGGTTTGAATACCGGGAACGTCGAGGCATGGCATAATTTTTACCCAAGGCCTGAAACGGGATTGGACAAGGACTTCCTGTTGGAAAGGAATCTAATGTTCCGTTCTTTCGGCATTACGACGATGGCTTTCGTTCCTGGGGACAAGGATTTACGCGGACCTGTTTATTCCGGGCTCCCTACCCTTGAAAAACATCGTGGTCAACTGCCGCACATAGCTGCTGCAGAGCTTATGGGTTCTTTATTCACCGATAAAGTCTTGGTTGGGGATCACTCTGTAACAGACGAACAACTGGAGTTACTGACACTCCTGGATAAAAAAATCATTCCGCTCAGGATTGATAGCGGAAGTCAGGATCATTCCGAACTATTGAGCAAGCCGCTGACGAACCGTATGGATCCTGCCCGCGATGTCATCAGGGCGGTTGAATCACGCTCCTTTGCCTCAATAGGAGAAAAACTGATTCCACCTTCAAATCAGCTCGAAAGGCCTCGCGGAACGATCACCATCGATAATGAGCTTTACGACCGGTATGCAGGCGAATTGCAAATCGCCATCAATGACCTGCCACAGGATGAAAAAGTGAATTGCATTGGTAAAGTAATACATGAAGACCTCTCCTTGCTTGATGAGATCAAGGCAGGTCACAAATTTCAATTTATTGTGAGGGATGGACATGGAAATCGCAAAGCTTAATACAGAACAGCAGAACCCGAAAACAATGAATATCGACTTGATGTCAACAGAGGAAATCATCACCGTCATTAACCAGGAGGACACACTCGTTCCGAATGTGCTCGCAAGGCAGGTTCCGAACATTTCGGAAGTCGTCGACAAAATTGTCGTTGCCTTTAAAAACGGTGGCCGACTGATCTATATTGGTGCCGGGACTTCCGGACGACTCGGAATCATCGATGCTTCCGAATGCCCTCCGACTTTCGGAACGGACTCGGGACTTGTCATCGGAATCATCGCCGGCGGCAAGGAAGCAATGACTGAAGCGCTCGAAGGTGTCGAGGATGACAAAGACCAGGGCAAAGCTGATTTGGTAAGCATCAACCTGACACCTGATGATATTGTTGTCGGGATTGCTGCCAGTGGACGCACACCTTATACGATTGGAGCTTTGGAATACGCTAAAGAGATTGGCGCAACTACAGTATCTGTCGTATGCAGCAAGGATTCCGAAATGGAGAGAATCTCCGACCACACGATAGCCGCAGTTGTCGGACCGGAAGTGATCACAGGTTCCACGAGGATGAAAGCAGGTACTGCCCAAAAACTGGTTTTGAACATGCTCTCAACCGCTTCGATGATCAAACTGGGCAAAGTTTATGGCAACCTGATGGTCGATGTCCAGATGACGAATGAAAAACTACATAACCGCGCTGTCAATATCGTGAAAATGGCAACAGGTGCTTCTGATGAAGAAGCAAGAGTGGCTATCAAGGAGCAAAACTATCATACGAAAGCGGCCATCCTCCAAGTCACGACTGGGCTTCGTGGCACGGAAGCGAAAGAACTTTTGGAAAAGCATGAAGGCTACCTGAGGAACGCCATCAGCGATTTTTATAAAAACAGTGATAGATAGACTTGTCTATACCACTATTATTTTTTCACTATAACTATAACGTGGTATAGACAACCACTAGCGTATATTTGTATAATAAGAGTGACAAAGGGTAAGGAAAGAAGAACAGGACATAACTCTCAGGTGATATAAAATGAAAGATTTATTGCTTATCAATGCCTCTGTGCTGACACAAGATGGCGTGATTGAAAAAGGATTCATTTCTATAAAGGACGGAAAGATTGCCGATACAGGCCCGATAACCTCCCTCCCCCAACATCAAGCCGAGGTCATCGAACTTCCTGAGGACAGCACGATTGTACCGGGGTTCATCGATGTGCACATCCACGGTGCTGGCGGAGCCGATACGATGGATGGAACCCACGAAGCAATCACGACGATGGCATCGGTTTTGCCTGAGGAAGGCACAACCAGCTTCCTGGCGACGACCATCACCCAGGATCAAAACGCCATTATGAAAGCATTGGAAAATGCCGCTGAATATATCAGCCATCATAACCATCCAGGTAAAGCGGAGGTGCTTGGGCTTCATCTGGAAGGACCTTTCATCAATGAAGCTCGGAAAGGAGCACAGCCTTCACAGCATATCATCACACCGGATATCGAGCTATTCGCGAAAATGCAGGAGGCTTCCGGAAACAATATCAGGCTTGTGACACTCGCTCCCGAAAAAGAAAACGGCAATCTTCTTATTGCCTATCTGGCTGAAAATGGTGTCATAGCATCGGTTGGCCATTCGGATGCCACCTACGCACAGATGGCGGAAGCCGTGAAAGCTGGAGCTACGCACGTGACACACTTGTTCAACGGCATGCGCGGCATGCACCACCGGGATCCAGGTGTTGCAGGTGCTGCCCTTCTTTTTGAAGAGTTAAAGATTGAAATGATTGCAGACGGCATCCATGTCGTTCCCGAAATGCTCGATCTATCGATTCGCGCCAAAGGTACGGATGGAGTCATCCTAATCACCGATTCAATGAGAGCGAAATGCCTCAAAAACGGCAGTTATGACCTTGGCGGACAGGAAGTTAACGTCGCCGACGGAAAAGCACTACTAGCGGATGGCACACTTGCTGGCAGTATTTTAAAAATGAAAGATTCATTGCAAAACATGATGCAATTCACCGGGATCAGCCTCGAAGAAGCCGTCAAGCTTGCAAGCGAAAACCCTGCCAGGCAGCTGAATATTTTTGACCGGAAAGGCAGCATTGCTCCAGGCAAGGACGCCGATCTTGTCGTCCTGGACAATAACCATGAGGTCGCCATGACATTTTGTCGTGGAGTCGCCAGCTACACTCGTTAAAACAGCTATGAAAGAGGTGATGACATTGAAACTGATTACAACTTCAAATTACGAGGAGCTTAGCCAGAAAGCTGCAGGGGAAATCATCTCACGAATCCAGAGAAACCCATCGCTGAACCTTGGACTTGCTACCGGGAGTACGCCAACTGGTCTTTATCAGGAGCTCATCAAAGATCATAAGCAGAACCAGACTTCCTACAAGGAAATCAATACATTCAATCTGGACGAGTACATGGGCATTCCGAAGAAAGATCGTAACAGCTATCACTACTTTATGTGTGAACATTTATTTGAGCACATCGATATCCCGCTGGATCAAACTCATATCCCGGATGGTACAGCGATGGATCTCAATGAGGAATGCAGGCGCTATGAACAGTTCATTGAAGAGCATGGCGGCATTGACCTGCAGATCCTTGGAATCGGGCAGAACGGCCATATTGGTTTTAACGAACCTGGAACTCCCTTTGATAGCAGGACGCATATCATTGATCTATCAGAAAGCACGCGCAAAGCAAACTCAAGATTCTTTGAATCATTGGAGGACGTCCCTAAGCAAGCGATCACGATGGGAATTGATTCGATCATGGATAGCAAAGAAATCTTCCTGCTTGTGTCGGGTTCCTCCAAGGCAAAAGCGCTCGCCCGTTTGATGAATGGCGATGTTAGCGAGCAATTCCCTGCTTCGGTGCTTCAAAATCATCCTAATGTCACGATATTCGCCGATAAAGAAGCGACAGCATTGCTTTAAAGCTTTTTTAAAAGAAAGCACTTTTCATAGCCGTGACCCTTCGTTCGAAATGAGCAGCGTCGCTTATAGAAGTATGTTAAAAAAAGACAAACAGGAACAGCGTCTAAAAAATGCAATCAAAGCAGAAATAGCCTCTGAAGATAGGCGATTATTCCGGAAAAAGAAGCCGGAAAAATGCAAGCAGTCAGGAGAATGACTTATGATTGATAAAAGTTCACCCATACCTATTTACCACCAGTTAGAGGAATATATCAAAGCCCAGATTGACAGCGGCGAACTCCAGCCAGATGAAACGATTCCTTCTGAACGGGTTTATGCAGATATGTTCCAAATCAGCAGGATGACCATCAGGCAGGCGTTGACGAATCTTGTAAATGACGGATATTTATACCGACAAAAAGGCAAAGGCACATTCGTGAATAAAAAGAAGGTCGAACAACGCCTGCAGGGATTGACAAGTTTCACGGAAGACATGAAAGAACGAGGCTTCACTCCGGGAAGCAAACTCGTTTCGTTTGAAATCATTCCATCCGGACGGGAAATTGCTGAGCGCCTCAAGGTAAGTGAAAACACTCCTGTATATGAAATCAAACGTGTCAGGCTAGCAGACAATGTACCAATGGCCCTTGAGACCACCTATCTGCCGGCCAATCTGGTCAAAGGATTGACAGAGGACATTATCAACCAGTCGCTTTACCAGCATATCGAAGAAAAACTATCACTGACCATCCACGAAGCCACACAGCAGATAGAAGCCTCGATCGCGAAGGAACAGGAACTGCGCCTCCTCGAAATCGAAAAAGGCTCCCCTGTCCTGCTGATCCTCAGGACTTCACATTTGAAAGATGGCACACCATTCGAATTCGTTAAGTCTGCCTATCGTGCCGACCGATATAAATTCGTCCACACCATGCAGCGTGGGTGATATTCAGAGATCCAATTTGGGTCTCTTTTTATTTGACTCTTTCCTGAGGCACTGTTATTTATTTCTACCTTTTAAAGATTTGTTCTGAACAAATAGCCGGAGGAATTCCGCCTATTTAGGAAACTAGTTAAAAATTAGCGGGAATAGACGGAGAAATTCCGCCTATTGGATTTTAAACAACAGAAATTGAGGACTTTTAATTGAATAGACGGAAAACTCCGCTTATTTCAGCTTAAAATAGCTCTATTTTAAAAATAACCGGAAAACTTCCCCTTATATTTTTTACTCTTTCAAAAGGCTGCCCTCTATAAGTCTTTTTGGAAATTAAACCTGCTTTTCATCCAGGACAGCAGAGTTTACGAAAACAGCCTTATATTTTAACGAAAGCTTATTTTTATAGAATGTCGAAAAAAGAATGCTTATTTCCACGGAAATAATCGAACCCTTCTGTCGAAATATTTGTCTGACTCGCTTACAATTAGGGTAATACATAAAACAAGGAGTAGATAATATGTTGAAGAATTTCAAGGTCGATGATCACGCGAAGACCCAGATGACGGACGAAATCAAGAGATATTTCCTAGAAGAACGCGGAGAGGAACTAGGCGATTTGGCTGCCTTGCTGATCCTAGAGTTCGTTGCCGATAAGCTTGCCCCCCACTTTTATAACATCGGAATCCAGGACGCCCATGAATTTATCTCACAGAGGGTTGAGGACATTTTTGAATTGAATAAATAGTGACTGTTATGAGGAAGTTGCAAGCCTCCGGACGAGACTAAAAGAGCCACATTCACTTTGAGTCCAGTTTTATCCTGTGTCACTATGTCCTTTTTCATCCTTTGGTCATATATATACTGATGAGGAAATCTTTTATCGGAAGGTGTGATCATTTTGAAAATCATGCTTGATGCTGGGCATGGCTACAACACCCCGGGTAAGCGAAGTCCTGATGGCATGAGAGAATACGAGTTCAACAGAGCTGTGGCGAATTACGCCAGACAGCTGCTGGCAGACTATAAGAATGTCACCGTGTATTTTTCTCATTCTGATCAGCAGGATGTATCATTGAAGGCTAGGACAGATAAGGCAAACAACTTGAATGTAGATATTTTTGTTTCAATACATGCCAATGCTTTTGGCACCGGCGGCTGGAGCAATGTTGGCGGAATCGAAACATTTATCTATCCAACAAGGCCGCCTGTGGCTTATCAACTGGCCCAAAAAATTCAACGTATCCTTGTGGTCTCGACGGGTCTCGAAAACCGCGGTGTAAAAACAGCCGACTTCCATGTCCTGAGGGAAACAGAAATGGACGCCGTGCTAGTGGAGTGCGGCTTCATGACAAACCGCAATGAAATACAATTACTGCGTTCGGAAACATACCGCAGAACGATTGCAGAAGGCATCGTGAAGGCATTGGCTGAGCAGTTCAAGCTGCAGCGCAAAGCCAATGCTCCTACACCAGTGCCAGCTTCGCCTCCCACAAAAGCCAATGCCCCTGCCAAGAAAGACGGGCTGTTCAAAGTACAGGCAGGCGCATTCGATAATGAACAAAATGCCAAAGAGCTTGCTGAGCGATTAAGAAAAGCGGGCTTTGATGTCTATATCGACAAAGAATAACTAAAAGGCCGACACATTGGTGCCGGCCTTTTCTCTACTCTTTTGATTTACTTAAGAACGTATTCTGGATAATCAGGTTTGCAATCGACATAATTATGGCCGTGAGCAGCGCCATGCCAAAGCTGGAAATTTCGAAGGAGCTTCCCATCAAACTATCCGTCAGCATCAGCGTGATGGCATTGATGACAAACAAGAAAAGCCCTAGGCTGAGCACTGTCACAGGGAGCGTCAGCAGAATCAAGATTGGCTTAACAAGTACATTCAGGATCGATAGAATGAAGCTTGCTCCCAAAGCGGCACCAAATCCTGAAAGATAAATGGCATCCTCGAAGTAGCCAGCAAGAGCCATAAAGAGAACAGCGTTAATGACAATTCCTAACAGCCATCTCATCTTTTAATAACCTTCCTTGTTTGGCAATACGAACACTAGCACAAGATAGATCATAGCCATTGGAAAAAACGCAGTACTGAATGTCAAGATTACAAATAATATCCGTATGAGTGCCGCACTCATCCCAAAGGACTCAGCCATGCCTCCGAGCACCCCTGCCAGCATTCGATTTTTCCGTGAGCGGGTTAATTTCATTTCGTTCACCCTTCCTGTTCACAAAAAACTATTGAATTAATTTCTTCACTGCGATGGAGCCGGTTTTTGTATCCGCATAGAGCCTGACAGCTTTCTGTCCACTGTCGGCAGGCTTGAAACGCAGGTTCTTCTGGACCATATCGCTTTTCTCCTCAACGACTTGAATGCCGTCGAGTTCAATTGTAAAACCGCCAAGATTTGATTTCAACTCCCCGCTGGCTGGCGTTTTCTCTGGCAAGAATACATCGATGCTTCCGGTAGTCGCCTTCACTTCCACGCTTTCGCAATCCTGGTTTTTCACCGTACATGTGACATTGCCATTGAAAGATTGAAGATCAACTTGGTCAAAAAAGCCATCTGCCTTGATCGCGCCATTGATCGTTTCAGCTTCAAGCTCTTTAATTGCGCTTCTGGATACGTTGATTTGTCCATTTGCTGTCTCTGTCTCGAGCTTGCCGCACTCAAGATTGCCAAGCAAAACTTTTCCGTTCGCAGTTTTTGCGCGAAAATCCTTTATTGCTAAGTTTTCACCTTCGATGGATCCATTAAACAAACGAATTCGAACAGTTTCATACTCTTCTTTTGGGATATGGACGACTGCATCAACCTTCATCCACTTCTGCTGGACCGAGAAACGGAGCTTCTGGTTTTCAATCGTGAAAATCGCGTCCTCTAAAAACTTCCTGCGCGCCTCATCCTGGTTTTCCACTCGGTACACTTTTGCGCTGCACTCGATGCGCACATCTTTTTGCTCCCATGGCACAACCTTTACAGATCCATTTGCCATATCAATATCCACCTGATTCAGATAGGCATCGCCCTGCTGAAAAATATGCGTGATATCGATAGACTGGCCGAAATTAAGATCCAAATCGAAGTCTTTTATTTTTTTGAATGCTGAATCGACAAAGTCGAGCACTTTGTCTTTCACCGTATTGAATTTATAAGTAGTGTAGTCTTCCTTCTTGAACTCATCCTTCTTGCTTTCATCAACCTTTACATTGGTAGATAGTGCCGTTGATTGGCTTTGTGCGTTCCCCTGTTCCATTTGCTCAATCAGGAATAAAGCTTCCTCAACTGTCATTTTCCCTTCCTCAACTAACTTGAGAATCCGTTTACGTTCTTCCTTCATCATTTCCATCCTCCTCAATTTATATTAAGCACTTTTATCCCTTTGACCAGATTCCAGATCAACACGATCAGACCCAGTATGACCATTAAAATAGCGCTGCTGAACATGAACACAGGGAATTCCCCTGTCCCTCCTGTAAAATCGATTAAGGCTGCTACCACAATAAGCGGCAGCGGGATCAATGGAATGAGATGCGATAGCAATGCCTTCTTCGCATGAAACTTTACATCCTCATCCTCGGATGCCAAATAAGCAACGAGCGGAAACAATATCCCGGCAAACATAACACTGAAATAGCACAAAGCAGACAGAATCCTTTTCGTATCCATCCTCTTCATCTCCTTAGAAATTAATACGCTCTGGAATCCTGGAAGTTTCATATCTTTATGAAAATAGTTCGACAAATTGTGATTTATCCCTTGTTTTAGATGCATATCGACTCGTGAAAGTTGTGTGAATGCCTTTTATAGGGGATTTCCTTGTAGATTTCGTGCTACTTGAGTAGTTTTTTACAGGATATTTCGCTGATTTCTTTAACTGGAAAAATTATTCTCTTACTCGACATGCTTAATTGCGCGGATACTCATCGTAATTGCACGGTGATCGGTGATAATTGCGCGCTTACAGGCCATAATTGCACGGAAATCATGCATAATTGCACCATCATCCTAATTTTGGAAAATTTAAGTCTTTTTATAAAAGAAAAAACCCTTCCTCTAAGAGAAGGGCGAAAAATTCTATTATGCATTGCTTGTGCTTTTTTCTTTTTCCTCAATTTGCTCTTTCATCCTCAGCCTGTCGCGTTCCAGAATAGGTTTGAGGTATCTGCCGGTATAGGATTCTTCCACTTCGGCAATCTTTTCTGGTGTTCCGGTGGCAAGGATTGTACCGCCGCGGTCTCCTCCTTCAGGTCCGAGGTCGACAATATAGTCCGCAGCTTTAATGACATCGAGGTTGTGCTCGATCACAAGCACCGTGTCGCCATTTTCGACAAGACGCTGGAGGACAACAAGCAGGCGGGAAATGTCATCGACATGCAAGCCTGTTGTTGGCTCATCCAGGATATACAGCGAACGGCCGGTGGAACGGCGATGAAGCTCAGAAGCCAACTTGACGCGCTGCGCTTCCCCTCCGGAAAGAGTCGTCGCCGGCTGGCCGAGAGTGATATAGCCTAGTCCGACATCATATATCGTCTGCAGTTTGCGGGCGATCTTCGGAATGTTCGCGAAGAATTCAACCGCTGCTTCAACGGTCATATCAAGGATATCGGAAATATTCTTCCCTTTATACTTCACTTCCAATGTCTCGCGGTTGTATCGTTTGCCGTGGCAGACTTCACATGGCACGTAAACGTCTGGAAGGAAGTGCATTTCGATCTTGATGATGCCATCGCCTCGGCAGGCTTCACAGCGTCCGCCTTTTACATTGAAGCTGAAACGGCCTTTTTTATAGCCGCGGACCTTCGCTTCATTCGTTGTTGCAAACACATCACGGATATCATCGAACACGCCGGTGTAGGTAGCCGGGTTCGACCTTGGTGTCCGGCCGATTGGCGATTGGTCAATATCGATGACCTTATCGAGATGCTCAACACCTTTGATTTCCCTGAATTCGCCTGGTTTGCTTTTTGCTCGGTGCAGCTGCATTGCCAGCGATTTGTGCAGGATTTCATTGATTAGCGTACTTTTACCGGAACCGGAAACGCCTGTCACGGCCATGAAGGTTCCAAGCGGGAACTTCACGCTGACGTTTTTCAGGTTGTTTTCCTTTGCACCCTTGATTTCGATATAGCGGCCATCTGGTTTACGGCGCTCAATCGGCAGCGGGATGAACTTTTTACCAGAAAGGTACTTCCCTGTCAGTGAACTTGGATCATCCATGACTTCTGCAGGCGTTCCCTGCGAAATGATTTCACCGCCATGGACACCCGCTCCAGGACCGATATCGATCAGATGGTCCGCTGCGAGCATCGTGTCTTCATCGTGCTCGACGACAATCAGCGTATTGCCGATATCGCGCATGTTTTTCAGCGTATCGATCAGTCTGTCATTGTCGCGCTGATGCAAACCGATGGAAGGCTCATCAAGAATATACAGGACACCTGTGAGACGAGAGCCAATCTGGGTTGCAAGTCTGATACGCTGGGCTTCCCCTCCTGAAAGAGTCCCAGCAGAACGGCTCATTGTGAGGTAATCCAATCCGACATTGATCAGGAAGCCAAGACGTTCCGTAATCTCGCGAAAAATCATATTAGCAATCTTCATTTCTTTTTCTGAAAGCTCAAGGTTCTGGAAAAATTGATGGGCATCTTCAACCGATAACGCGGTTACTTCACCGATATGGCGGCCGTCCACAAGAACAGCCAGCGTTTCACGCTTCAGCCTGTACCCTTTACAAGTCGGGCAGGCATGCTCGCCCATATACTTTTCCATCTGTTCACGGATATAATCAGAGCCTGTTTCCTTATAGCGGCGCTCGATATTTTTCAACACGCCTTCAAAAACAATATAGTTCTCACGGACCTGGCCCCAGTCATTTTCATAGCGGAAATAGATACGATCCTTATCTGAGCCATAAAGAATCTTGTCCATCTCATGGTCAGGCAGGTCTTTCACTGGTACATCCATATCAATGCCATAATGATTGCAGACTGCTTCAAGCAGCTGCGGATAATACTGAGAACTTGTTGGTTCCCACGGAGCGATCGCATGCTGCTTCAATGTTAGCTCCTTGTTTGGGACGACCAAATCAACGTCGACTTCGAGTTTTGCACCAAGACCGTCACATTCAGGACAGGCGCCAAACGGACTGTTGAATGAGAACATGCGTGGCTCCAGCTCGCCGATTGAAAATCCGCAGATCGGACAGGCATGGTTCTCGCTGAACATCAGCTCTTCTTCTCCGATTACGTCGATGAGAACATTTCCTTCGCCTAGCTTAAGCGCAGCTTCCATAGAGTCCGCCAGACGTGCAGCAATGCCTTCCTTGACGACAATCCGGTCGATGACGACTTCAATCGAATGTTTCTTGTTTTTCTCCAGTTCGATTTCATCGCCCAAATCATGCATCTCTCCGTCAATCCTGACACGGACATAGCCTTGTTTTTTCACATCCTCAAGAACTTTGGCGTGTGTGCCCTTCCTCCCGGAAACAAGCGGAGCCAGGATTTGCAGCTTCGTTCTCTCCGGATATTCAAGCACACGGTCGACCATCTGCTCGATAGTTTGGGAAGAGATTTCTATATTATGCACAGGACAGGTTGGTCTTCCCACCCTTGCAAATAACAATCGTAAATAATCATATATCTCTGTGACCGTTCCAACTGTCGAACGCGGATTACGGCTTGTTGTTTTCTGGTCGATGGAAATCGCGGGGGATAATCCTTCGATCGAGTCAACATCCGGCTTGTCCATTTGGCCCAGGAACTGGCGCGCGTAGGCAGACAAAGATTCCACATAGCGGCGCTGTCCTTCAGCATAGATGGTATCGAATGCAAGCGAGGACTTTCCTGAACCGGAAAGTCCTGTCAGTACAACAAGCTTGTCTCTCGGAATGGTGACATCTATATTTTTCAAATTATGGGCCCTGGCGCCTTTGACAATCAGTTTATCCATAGCCATATTATCGTCATCCTTCCGCTTTTAACTCAAGAATGAGGTCACGCAGCTCGGCTGCCCGCTCGAAATTGAGAGCCTTTGCCGCTTCCTTCATTTCTTTTTCCATATTTAAAATCACTTGTTCGCGATCTTTCTTCGTCAATTTCTTCAGGCCTTCTGCCGGGCTGTACTCTTCCTGCTCCTCAGCAGCAATCGTCGCGCGGATCACATCGCGGATAGCCTTTTGGATCGTCTGCGGCGTAATGCCATGCTTTTCATTATATTCTTCCTGGATGGCACGGCGGCGCTTCGTCTCGCTGATCGCCTTTTCCATCGAATCGGTCATTTTGTCTGCATACATGATGACATGACCATTTGAATTCCTCGCCGCACGGCCAATCGTCTGGATCAGCGACCTTTCGGAACGTAGGAACCCTTCCTTATCAGCATCGAGAATGGTAACAAGGGATACCTCCGGAATATCCAGCCCTTCCCTTAAAAGGTTAATCCCGATAAGCACATCATATTTCCCAAGACGGAGCTCACGGATGATCTCGATCCGCTCGAGCGTCTTGACCTCAGAGTGCAGGTACTGGACCTTGATACCGATTTCCTTCAGGTAATCCGTCAGGTCTTCGGACATCTTTTTCGTCAACGTCGTTACGAGGACACGCTCATTCCGTTTCGTCCGCTCCTGGATTTCGCCGATCAGGTCATCTATTTGGCCCTCAATCGGCCTTACATCGATTGTCGGGTCAAGCAATCCTGTCGGGCGGATGATCTGCTGGACCATCTCTGGAGTATGCTCCAGTTCATACGGACCTGGAGTCGCCGATACGAACACGGCCTGTTTGACATGTTTCTCGAATTCTGCAAATGTCAGCGGGCGGTTATCCATCGCTGACGGCAGGCGGAAACCGTGGTCAACCAGCACCTGTTTACGTGCCTGGTCACCATTAAACATTCCCCGTATTTGCGGCAATGTAACATGTGACTCATCAACAACGATCATAAAATCGTCCGGGAAGTAATCTAGTAAAGTATATGGAGTCGCACCGGCCGGTCTCAACGTCAGGTGGCGTGAATAGTTTTCGATGCCGGAGCAGAAGCCCATCTCACGCATCATCTCAAGATCATATCTTGTCCGCTGCTCGAGCCTTTGCGCCTCAAGAAGTTTTTCCTCGGCACGAAGTACCTCCAGGCGTTCTTCCAATTCCTTTTCGATATTCTCAATCGCAACCCGCATTTTTTCTTCACGTGTAACGAAGTGGGACGCCGGGAAAATCGCTACATGATCACGTTCACCAATGATCTCGCCAGTCAGCGCATCGACCTCGCGAATCCGGTCAATCTCATCCCCAAAAAACTCGACCCTCATGCAGTGTTCATCACGGGATGCCGGAAAGATCTCGACAACATCGCCACGGACTCGGAACGTCCCGCGCTTGAAGTCAATGTCATTGCGTTCATACTGGATATCGACCAGCTTGTGGAGCAGCTTGTTCCGCTCAATTTCCATCCCTGTCCGGAGTGACACGACCATGTCACGGTATTCATCTGGATTACCGAGGCCGTATATACAGGATACACTGGCAATGATGATGACATCTTTACGCTCAAATAAAGAAGATGTAGCAGAGTGACGCAGCTTGTCAATCTCATCATTGATGCTCGCATCCTTCTCAATGAATGTATCCGTCTGGGGCACATATGCCTCTGGCTGATAATAATCATAGTAACTGACGAAATACTCAACCGCATTGTTCGGGAAAAATTCCTTGAACTCGCTGTATAGCTGCCCGGCCAATGTCTTGTTGTGGGCAATGACAAGCGTCGGCTTGTTCACTTCCTTGATCACATTGGAAATCGTGAATGTCTTGCCCGTTCCTGTCGCGCCAAGCAACGTCTGGTGCTTCTTGTTATCGCGGATTCCCTGCACCAGTTCTTTAATGGCGGCAGGCTGGTCTCCCTGCGGAGAATACTTCGAGACTAATTCAAATTGGTCCTTCACAGAAAAGCCTCCTGTAATTTGAAATTTCTAGGCTCTTTTCGTAAACAATTCAGATTCATTGAATCAGTAACTATATCGAAAAGAGCTTCATCTATAAAAGCCTTACATAGCTGTCAAAAGTCATATCCTCATTCTACCACAAAGAGGGTAAAACAAACCAACAAAAAGCGAACAAACATTCGAATTTATATCTTTGTTTTTAATATGATTGTAATAGGAAGTCGAATGGTTGCTAATCAAACGTTTGATTGAATCGGGTTC